>CAVPTR010000018.1:0-71108 GCA_963708595.1 uncultured Verrucomicrobiae bacterium | reverse complement strand
GAGGGCCCGTCGATTTACACTGAAACGAATATCTGCAGCTACCGCATGCCATGATTCTGACCGGCGATGGCCATCAAGCGATGGTGGACCGGCCTCTGGCGCAGCTCGGCCTAAAGCGGCGCGTTGCGCTAAGAATTCCATTCTTTATTCCGGCGGTCTTTGCCGCCGCCCAGACCGATTTGATTCTTACGGTCCCCCGCACGTTGGCCAAGATTACCGCGCCCGTGGCGGGTTTAGGATAATTGAGCCCGCCCGCGAGATCGAAGGCTTTTCCATACTTTATGAGCTGGCATCCGCGGCTAACGAGTGAAGCTGCGCGCGTGTGGCTGCGTGGGCGGGTCTGGGCCGTTGCGCAAACTCATGCGCAGCAGTTAAACCAAGATCCCAGTGCTGAAGCAGGAGGCGTGTGAGCCGCCAGGGATTACACTTTTTCCTAACGAAGTCTGGAGGGCCAAGCATTTCTGCAATTCAAAAATCTCGGAGCCTACGGGCTCGAACCCAACCTGGCGGATGATCCCAGGATTCCGGCAGGATGCCTCATGGTCCAAGGTGCGTTGGCGGGTGGAGATGAGGCGGAGTCCGCTCGGCAGGAAGCAGCTGCACGCCGTGCCGCCAGCGAGGGTTGCTGTGCGTCGGCTCCTCCAACGAGCAAGCGGGAAGGCGATCTTCCCGAAAGCGCTGATCCGACCGACCTGGCCCGTTATGTGAAGACGATTACGCACGGAATGGCTGTGCAGTCAGCCAGCGGCGCCAGTCCCGATCAACGACGTCGAGTCGCGCAACCGCGTTGCGCGCGTGGCCGGAGCGTTAACTGCCAAAGGAAAATCTCTCGAGATTCTGCGGCAGACCTCTTCCGATCGAATGGGATTGCTGGCAACGATCTCGGCCCTCGTCCTTGGATTGATGGTTGCCTCCGCAAAGGGTACCTACGATGCCCAGAAAAATGATGTCGTCGCGGCGGCGGGCAAGTTCGTGATCCTGCGCGGCAAGCTTGCCGATCTTTTCGACCAGCTTCGGCCTGTTCGCGCCAGCAAACGGCACCGCCGTTGCCGCGCTGACGGTTTCTTCGGCCTGTTCGCGCCAGCAACGGCACCGCCGTTGCCGCGCTCATGGTTTCCGCGCTATCGGCTTCCGGGGCGGCGCTTTTCCTGATCCTCAAACTCTCACTTATTGAGGTGATGGTGACGATAAAACTCGCGACCGACAACCGGACGGATCTTGCCCGAATTATTGACCATCGATGCCGCATTTTTTTCCCGCTCGCCTTCACCGGCGCCTCGTCGCAATCTTCCTGCGCTAAAGATGCCAAGCACCTCAATGCCAATTGTCAGCGTCGGGCGCGCAGTCGACAACCTCCCTATCCACGCCGCACCGTCGGTATGAAGCAGGAAATTGCCACTCCTAACCACCCCCTGCATGTGCAGCTGCGGGTCTATGCGCTCGCGCTGCTGCTCGCTATGTTTATCTCTGCGCTCCATGCCGGCATTATCTTCGGCCTCGCCGACTTCTTTCTGGTATTCCGGGAATGGGCAAGGACTGTGCTCGGGGCGAGGCCGGCGGATATTCTTGTCGTCATTGCAGCCATCTCTGGTCTTTTCCTGGCGCACATCGCGGAAGCCGCGATGTGGGCGACTTTTTTCTGGAAGTCGGGCCACCTGGCCTCGTTTAGCGACGGCTGGTATTTCGCCGGTGTTTCGCACACGACACTGGGTTACGGTGATGTCGTGCTGCCGAAACCGTGGAGGAGCCTCGGCCCGATCTCTGCGATCAACGGGCTGCTTACCTTCGGATGTTCGACGGCCTTTCTCTTTTTGGTGCTGCAAATCATCTGGCAACATCCGCTGTAAGACCATAGAAAACAGACGAGAGTTCCCAGAGTAGATCATGAAACTCCACGTACTACTGGCCATTGGGTTGGCCATGGGCCCTATCGTCTCGACCTTCGCCCAACAAAAAGAACCGTCTCTCAGTGAGCAGGACCGCGCGCAAATTGTAGCGGGGCGCGAGGGAACCACGAAAGGCTCGCCGGCGCTCAAGCCGATAGACCAGGCCGCGCTCCAGGCGGCCGTGGACGCGACAGCAGAGGAGCTGCTGGTTCCCGGTGCCATGGTCGTCCTGTCCACCCCCCAGGGCGAGTTCACAGTCTCCTACGGCACCACGACGCTGGGCGCGACGATCCCGCCATGCGCCGGCACCCACTTCCGAATCGCCTCGAATACCAAGACGATGACGGCCGCGGTGATCGTACAACTGGCCCAGGAAGGCGAGCTCGAACTGGACGATCCGGTCTCGAAATACGTTTCGGGCGTGCCCGACGGCGACCAGATCACCATCGCCGACCTGCTGAGGATGCGCAGCGGCCTCTACAACTACACCGATGCACCCGAGTTCTCGGCAAGCCTCGACGGAGACCCGGCCAAGGTCTGGACCCCGGACGAAGTGCTAACCATCGCGTTCAAGCACCCGCCGATCTCCCGCCCGGTGCCGGCTTTTCACTACGACAACACCAACTACGCGCTGCTCGGCCTCATCGCCGAGGAGCGCGAACACGGAAAGCCGCTGGCCAGGATCCTTCAAGACCGGCTTGTTCGGGCCACTGGGCATGAAAGACACCGCGCTCCCCGCCAGCACCTCGAACACTCTTCCGGATCCCTATTCGCACGGCTACATGTACGGCAGCTCCTCCTTTGCCTTGGTAGACCAGGATTACCCGCCCGACATCGAGGCCGCGGCCAGGGCCGGAACACTCAAGCCCAACGACTACACTAGCCAGAACCCTTCATATGCCTCGGCGGCCGGCGGCGTCATCTCCACCGCCAATGACCTCGTCACCTGGATGCAGGCACTGGTTGGCGGCAGGGTGTTCAACGCGGACTATCAGCACCGGTGGCTCGACAGCTTGCAGCCCGAGGACCCGAGCATGCCCCACGGCCAGCAGTACGGGTACGGCATCGCCCAGCTTCGCTTCGGACCGAACGCGCTGTATTTCCACGGCGGCGAGATGCCCGGCTACAACTCGTTCATGGGGTGCGATCCCACCAATCGGCTGACGCTCGTCGTGTGGACCAACCTGACCGTATCGCCCGACGGAAAGCCGACAGCCAATAGTATCATGTTGAAAGTGCTCGATCAGGTCTATGTGGAGTCCCCGCTTCGACAAGCGCAGACCTCAACGTCTCCTTGAAGAGCGTCAGTGACGTTACCCGGAAGATGGCCGCGCCTACGTCCGGTATGGCTATGTAATTTTCACGTCAGTCAATTCGTACGACACGATCGCGGACCGGAAAGGTGACGGGGGAGGGCAGGGTACCGAGTTATCATTTGGCGGAACTGGGACACCTCATCTCCTTTTTTAACGGCTGCTAGCCGAGGGTAGAGGGCGGAAAATTCCGGGGGGCTGCAGGCTACGAGCTTTGAACGACGGCGGTATTCTGGTTAATATCCGGAGGCAGTCTGAGTTTTCCCGCAACAGCCGAACAACATTGCCGCCAGCGGAATCGTCGTAAGCAAGCCAATTCCCAATAAGGTCCAGCCTACCGCCTTGCGTTGATTGGCATCGAGTTTGTCGGCAAGCAAGAGAGCCAGCCCACCCGCAGCAATGGCACGCGTGCCGCTGATTAACCCGATAAGCGGCAAAGTGACCGCATATGTCTTCATGCTAGAGATTCGGCTGGAGTTTGCCGGATGGACGGGAACTTGGAGTATTGAACACTGTTTTTCTTGGGGTTTGCCTTTACTCAATACTCTTCGTGCACGCCAGCACCCCAGCTGTTATCCGCGACTGATTGCCCTTCATGCGATCATCCTCGCCGCTGGCCGGTCTGCCCGCATGCGACGCGAAAAGTCGTCCTTGCCATGGTTGAAGGGACTGCCGTTGCTGCTTTGGAGGGTTGAGGAATTGTCGGTTGCCGGCTGGAGCCCTGTCGTCGTGTTAAGGCCCGAGCATTTTGCCTTTTGGGAACAAGAAACGGCAAGTGGCTCGCTCGTCGGCTGGCTACCACTTTCCCTTACCAACGCGGTTCCCGAAGTCACAGCCGGTCTTTGTTGAATCGAGTGGTAAACGATTATAAGCTGATCGGTCGAAGCAAATTCTGATTCGGGAATGATGTTGTAACGCAAGTCGAAGAATTCCATGGGCACGAGTCCTGACACCGCATTCCGACTTCGCATGGGTGCGCCCGATAGCATGCTGATGACGTTTGACGGGCCTCTGCGCCGGGTCGGCGCCACGCTACATGCGATCTTTGAAGCTCGCCACGCGGCCTCGACCAAATATTGGTCAAAGGCGGTTGAAGGATGCCACACCATAGGCGACCTTCGCGACGTCATGGCACGGCGCGTGCCCCCACCGACGGCGGACTATTACTTCGGAGCCGCGGACGACGAGATCACGATGGGCGATAATGAAAGGGCCTTTCAAGCGGTGCGCCTCAATCCGCGCATGGGCGTGATATTCGGTGATGTCGACATGAAAGTCACCGTGCTCGGCGAAGAGATAAGCATGCCGGTAATCGCGGCGCCTGTCGGAAGTCTCAGGAACCTGTGGCCGCGCGGAGAAGCGGTAGCGGCCGCGGCGGTCAGCCAAAGCAGGCACGATCTGCACGCTTTCGACACTTACCGGAACCCGCCTCGAAGAGGTCAAGGAAGCAGCGGACGGACCGTGCTGGTTCCAACTGTATCTGGTGGGCGGAAAAGACGTGGCGTTGAAGAGCATCGCGCGGGCCGAGAAGAGCGGCTATTCGGCGCTCGTGCTGACGATCGATACTCCTGTCGCTGGGATTCGCCTTCGGGACAAACGGAACGGCGCCGAAACGCTTATCGGCGGCACCTGGGCGCAAAAGATCCCTTATGCCCTGATGATGCTGCGGCATGAGAGGTGGTTCAGCAGTTTTTGCGCGGACGGCGGCTTGATGGAGTTTCCCAACATCGAACTCGAGGGCGGAAGACCGATGCCGTATGCCGACATCGCCAAGCAGCTCAAGGCGTCCGCAGTAACATGGAACGACATTCCCTGGATAAGGCAAGCGTGGCGCGGACCGATCGTCATCAAGGGAGTGCACAACATCGAGGACGCCAGACGCGCCGTGGAATGCGGCGCCGAGGCTATCGTGATCTCGAATCACGGCGGCCGTCAGCTGGATCGAGTGCTTCCCACGCTCAAAATTCTGCAGGATGTGGTCCCAGAGTTGAAGGGCGAGAAAGTCGAGATCTTGATGGACGGCGGGATTCGTTCGGGAACCGACGTCGTGGCGGCGCTCGCAATGGGGGCAAAAGCCGTGCTCGTCGGTCGCGCGTATGCCTATGGCCTCGGAGCCGCGGGTGAAGCGGGCGTCACCAAGGCGTTTCAGATCATTCGAGGCCAGATCGAGCACATTATGCGTCTCCTTGGACGTCAATCCATTGCGGAGCTCGACGCAACCTGCCTTGTGAAGAATCCATTTCAGTAGCAGGCCAGCGGCCGCAGGCGCCGCCCATGCCGTCTTTGTCCTGTGTTTCAGCGTTTGGCTCTGTGTCCTCTAGGTTCCCTGTGGTTCGATCAATGTGGATTCCGAGCCTCGAGCAGGATGTTCGAGGCGTCGTTGCTTGCGGAGCCGTCGACGCCGACGCCGACCTTCACGCCAGCGGCCAGGTGTTCTTGATCGGCGCAATGCCCGACCCCAGGCGCATGTTTGAACAGGGACAATGCGCCGCGCCGCATCCGGTCTGGGCGAATTTCGTGATTTCGTCATCGTCCACGTGGATCGCGTGGGCGAACCACACATCGTCACCCAGCCAGCCGTGCGTCTCCATCCAGTCCACGGGCCGGAGCTGGAACCGCTCCAGAGTGTAGTCGTTCCTCGTCGCGGGTTTCGCAGAGGTGGGTGTGGAGTTTGACTTTGTATTGACGGGCCAGCGCGGCAGAGTCGCGGAGGAGTGAGACGGTGACGGAGAACGGCGAGCACGGCGCGAGCACGATCTGCGTCATCGAACCCGGCGAATCATTGTGGTAGGTTTTGATAACGCGCTCGCTGTCCTGGAGGATGAACGCCTCGTCCTCCACGCAATCGTCCGGCGGCAACCCGCCCTGCGAGTGGCCAAGCGACATCGAACCGCGGCTTGCATGAAAGCGCACGCCGATGTCCTTCGCAGCCTCGATCTGGCAATCCACGTTGTTCCCATTCTTGAAAACGTAAGTGTGGTCGAAGACTGTGGTGCAGCCGGAGAGGGCCAGTTCCGCCAGCCCAATGAGCGTGCTGGCGCGGGAGGCTTCCTCGCTCGTGCGTGCCCAGATGCGATATTGAGCTTGAAGCCACGGGAAAAGATTGTTGTTCTGCGCAGCGGGCAAATTCCGCGTGAGGGTCTGATTGAGATGGTGATGCGTGTTGACGAACCCAGGCAGGACGATCTGGCCGGCGAGGTCAATCATCGTGTCCGCAGTGGCGGAGAGTTCATCAGTGGGGCCCACTTGCTTGATAAAGCCGTTCTCCGCGTAGATCCCGGCATTCTTCAATTCGCGGCGTTGACTGTCCATTGTGACGAGGATCTTCGCGTTTCTTGCGAGCAGCGTATGCATGTTTGCGAGTCAAGGGGAGAAACCGTAAGCGGCGTGACACGTTGAGTAAGCGGCGCAACACGGTGAGGAAAGGTTTCCACACATCTATCGGATGCTGTTGCTTATCCGACAGGTTGCCAAGCTCAAAAGAGCAAGCATTCGCGACGCCTCGCTTACAGAAGAAAAGGGGCCGCTATTCGCTCGGTCGTAGCGGCGTGACGAAAAGCCTCAACAAGCCTTAACCGATCGTCTGGATATTAACTGCATAATGATAGGGCTTCGCCTTTACCCAATACTCTTCGTGCACCTCGGCACCCCAGCTGTTATCACCGCCGATTCCCATCTGCTGATGGTCCAGCTGCAATTCGATGAAATCTCGACGCACGATCTCGTGGTCATGTTGGGCATTCTCCACGTCCTCGTCCGTGTAATCGTGGGCGATGAATTGCAGGACCGTGTCGGCCGTGAATCGAATTCCGATATTGCTGGAATTCGTCAATTGCACCCAACGCACGTCCGTCCGATTGCCGTTCAGTTGGGGGAAAACATAGGGATGATGCAGATCACTGACAGCCAATTCATAGCGTCCTATCTTGGCGCCGGTCTTACGATCCCAATGTGTTTCATGCGGCCCCCGCCCGTACCACGCGACGCGCTGCAAATCGCCGGAAAGTCCCGCGATGAGGCCCAGTCTTGGCAGTGGCGGTGTGGAATCGGAAAATGGCTGGAAACTCACTTCGACCTCGATCGATCCATTCGGACGAATAAGGTATTTTAGGTCGTAGTAGGCCAGCTCAGGCAACTCTGTGCGAACGTTCACCAGGACCGAGCCATTGCCCGCCGTTGCCGACATCCCAATCGTTCTCCGGCGCGCAACCGCATCGCGCCACGGCGCATAAATTTCTCGATATCCGTTCCGCATCTGATTGTCGTTCGGTGTACGCCACGTATTCGGCACTAACGGTCTCCGAAGCAGCTCTAAGCCTCGATGAACGAAGGATATCAGCGCGCCCCTCCTGCGATCGAACGAGATCTCCCACTCGCGGCCGGCTACTATGTAGCTCTCACCTGTGTGCTGCAAAAGGAGACTCTCCGAGCACGTCGTGGTCGATCGAAGGGGCCTGCAATTCACGCTTTCCTTCGATAAGAAATTGCTCCCAGGCGATTTCGTGGCCGCGCGGTGCCCACGCACTGGCAGTTGCAAGGACCAGCGATACAATCAAAATCCACTCGCCCGTCTCCGGAAGCCAATCCTGCGGCAAAGGAATTGCCAGCTCACACGATTCCCCTGGGCCGAGATCGATCGTGCCGATGGAACCTTCGTAAGCCATTTCTCCGTCCTTTCGCAATTCCCATCTGATTTGGAATTGATCGAGATTTGTGAAGAAAAAACCATTGTGAATGCGGATTCGGCCGGAAGGGAGATCCACGGCGGCGATCTTCACGTTCTGATAAACTTTTTTCACCTCGAGAAGATGCGGGTTCGGCCGGCGATCTGGCTGCACAAGGCCATCGCAACAAAAGTTTCCGTCATTCGGAAAATCGCCGAAATTTCCCCCGTATGCGAAGTAACGTCCGGATCCGTTTGGCAACGGCTTGAAAATGGCCAGATCGCACCATTCCCAAATGCAGCCGCCCTGCAACAAATCATACTTTTCGATGATGTCCCAATAATCCTGAAAGTTTCCGACGCTGTTGCCCATCGCGTGAGCATATTCACAGAGTATGAGTGGACGATCCGCCGCCAGGATCTTTCGCGTAACTTTCCAAGTCGGCGGGGAAAGCGTACATGGGACAGTAAATGTCCGTGTTGGGAGCCCGGAGGGCGCCCTCGTATTGCACAGGGCGCGAGGGATCTCGCTCCTTGATCCAATTGTAGCCAGAGACGAAGTGAGGGCCGTTGCCGGACTCGTTTCCGAGCGACCAGACAATAATGCACGCATGGTTCTTGTCTGTTTCGACCATCCGCCGGTGGCGACCGATGATAGCTTCTTTCCAGCTTGGCTCGTGAAGCAACACATGATTCGAGTGCGCGCCCATGTCGTGCGCCTCAATATTTGCCTCTCCAATCACGTACATTCCATAGCGGTCACACAGATCATACCAGAGCGAGACATTCGGATAGTGACTCGTTCGAACGGTATTGATGTTGTTTTGCTTCATCAGCTCGAGATCGCGAATCATCGACTCGCTGGTGACAACGTATCCGCTTTCCGGCAAGAACTCGTTCCGATCGACGCCCTTGATGTATATCGCTTTCCCATTAAGGAGAAGCTGCCGGTCTCGGATCTCCACCTTCCGAAAGCCTAGACGGAGGGTTGTGATTTCTGCGACATTGCCATTTGAATCACTAAGCGTAAGCACCAGCAAGTAGAGCGTTGGAGATTCCGCCGACCACTTGATCACCTGGGGCACACGCCCGGAGCACTCGGCCGCAGCTTCCTCGCCGGCGCTTACCATGACATCGACGGCCTCCTCGTGAATAGAGCCATTCGAATTCGGAGCCAATAGCTCCAATTTCACCCGGACTTCTCGGTCGCTAGTCGTCGTGTTGCGAAGCGTTGCCTTGATTTGAAAGAGTCCATCGACGTAGTCCGGACCGAGGTCGGCCTTTGCTTCGAGATCGCGGAGATAAAGGGTGTCCGCCGACCACAGATAAACGCTTCTAAAGATGCCGCTCAACCGCCACTTATCCTGATCCTCCAAATAACTGCCGTCAGAGTATCTGAAATACCTCGACGGCGAGGAGATTCTCGCCAGGCGCCAGATACCGCGTGATATCGAATTCTGCCGGGGTGCGGCTGTCTTTCGCAAAGCCAACCTTTTGCTCGTTCACCCAAACGTTGAACGCGTTGTCGACTCCATCAAAGTGAAGGAACGTCAGGCGGCCTGCCCAGGAATCAGGCACCCGAAACGTGCGCCGATAGGATCCCACCTGGTTCCTCCAGCGGTAACTCGTGAATTCCACCGGCGGTGTTCCTGTCACACGCGGGGGATCTTTCAGAAAAGGATACCTAACGTTTGTGTAGAGTGGTACACCGTAGCCGTTGAGTTGCCAGTTTGAAGGAACTTTCAGAAGGCTCCACTGCGACGCATCAAAATCGCGCCGATAGAAGTCGACCGGCCGGCTCCACGGGTCGGGCGACCACTGGAACGACCACATCCCCTCCAACGAGATCATCCAACCAGATTCGCTCGGATCGTTCTGCATCGCTCGATCCCTGTCCGGGAAAGAAAAAAAACTCGCGCGGGCGGGCTCCGTGCCGACGCGCTGAATTTCCGGGTTTTCCCAGTCCTCTTGCTCAACAGTTTCGGTCGTTGCTGCTTGAGACATTTCCATAACAGTTCAAGTGAGATTTAGTTTCGGGCGCGTAACATGGGGGAGCCCGTGAAAGATTCTCGAGCTTTTGTCCAATGGGTTCCAGCCCTTTTGGAAACGTGGCGAATGTAAAATGTGTCGCCGTGACGCCCAGAATACACTGCTGCATCCTCAGCCGATGCATGTGCCCGAGTTGAGGTGTATCCAATAGAAGCGCGGGCGATTCTGCCGGCTCGAAACCTTCGCTCCACCCTCGCGATCAATCAATCCGCGTCATCGCATGATAGTCAAAGGGCCACAGACTTGCCATCGGAATCGAACAAGTGCGCGTCTTCTTCCGCGAAATCGAATCCTATCGTATCTCCGTGTTTAAACTCGTGGAATCCGTTGATGCTAACCGTAATGCGGTTCCCGCCCGGGGTCACTCCGTGCAAGTACGTGATGTCTCCCAGACTTTCGACCACCTCGATCTCGATCACCCCTTTGCCTTCGCTTTGCTGGTTTACCACAATGTGCTCGGGTCGAATTCCCAGAGTAAATTCCTTGCCGCCTTGAATCGGAGGGGCATTTGGCGCCTCGAGAATGACGTGCCCCTGCGGAAAATCCGGTGCTTCCAGCCGGACGTTCTTCCCATCACTGCTTGCAGACGGAATTTTCAGGAAATTCATTTTCGGAGAACCCATAAAGCCCGCAACAAAGAGATTTGCCGGCTTCAGGTAGAGATCCATTGGTCTCCCGACTTGCTCGATCTGTCCGCGATTGAGAATGACGATCTTGTCCGCAAGCGTCATCGCTTCGACTTGATCGTGCGTCACATAAATCATAGTGGTCTTCAGATCATAGTGGAGCTTCGAGATTTCGATCCGCATCTGGACGCGCAATTCCGCGTCAAGGTTGGAGAGCGGTTCGTCAAATAGAAAGACTTTCGGCTCTCGCACGATCGCCCGGCCGATCGCCACCCGCTGACGCTGGCCACCCGAGAGCTGTGCCGGGCGACGCTTAAGAAGCGGTGTCAAATGCAGAATGTCGGCCGCGCGGTCGACTCGCTTCTTGATCTCTGGCTTTGCGAGGCCGGACATGCGCAATCCGAAGCTCATGTTCTCTTCGACTGTCATGTGCGGGTAAAGCGCGTAGGTCTGAAAAACCATCGCGACGCCCCGCGCCGCTGGCTCCACGTCGTTGACAACTCGATCGCCGATCCGAAGCTCGCCATCCGTCAATTCCTCGAGACCCGCTATCATCCGAAGGAGGGTCGATTTACCGCAACCGGAGGGACCCACAAACACGACGAATTCTCCGTCCAGAATTTCGAGATCAACGCCGTGGATGATCTCGACTTGACCGAATCGTTTGACTACCTTTCGCAGGGTTAGTTCTGCCATAAGTGCCTGAGCCTAGTTAAGGGGAGTTGTTTTCCAAGAGGGAAGAAAGGGAAATCTACACATATCCCATTTTTTGCTTTTCAAATTGCGACGATTCGAAAAGGATTGACCCAAAGTCAAGCACGATGCACGAAATAATTCGAGAAGTGGCGATTTTAGCGCTGCCTTGGCTGCCTCTGGCCAGCCAACACTGTCCGAATTCGACGTGACGATCCCGCTGCGTTGCGATTCGCGGACAACAGTCCTTAACGAAAGTTTCCACCCTCCCAAGAACAAGTTAACCCCCCAAAGCGATGATTAAGAATAAATTCGCCCTTCCGATAACACTCGTACTCTTAACCGCCATCACCGCTCTGGCGGACAAGCTGGTCATCAACTCTAATCAGTCGAACCCAACCGGCAAGGCGCTCTTTACTAAGCTCGTCGAAGAGTTCAAGAAGCAGAATCCCGACTTAGAAGTCGTATTCAACACGACCGATCACGAAGGCTACAAGACGGCGATTCGAAACTGGCTTACGACTGAACCGCCGGACATTGTCTTTTGGTTTTCAGGCAATCGCATGAAGGCTTTCGTCGATCGCGGTTTGTTCGACGACGTCTCCGACCTCTGGAAGAAGAACAAGTGGGACGAGGAATACAAGACGACACTTTCGGCAATGACCGTCGACGGAAAACAGTGGGGTATTCCGACGGTCTACTCGTTCTGGGGTGTGTTCTACCGCAAGGACATTTTCGAGAAACTCGGTATCGCCGTACCCAAGACGTGGGAAGAATTTGTCGCGGCTGCAAAGAAGCTGAAGGAAAATGACATAATTCCCTTTACGATCGGCACGAAAGACGTTTGGACCCCAGCTGGTTGGTTTGACATTCTGAACATGCGCATCAACGGATATGATTTTCACATTCAGCTCATGGACGGGAAGGTCCCCTACACGGATGAAAGGGTCAAGGAAGTCTTCGCAAAGTGGAAGGAATTGGTGGACGGCAAATTCTACCTGCCAAATAACACCACCTACACTTGGACAGAGAGCCTCTCCTTCCTCCTGCAGGGCAAGGCCGCGATGATTCTAATCGGAAGTTTCCTCGGGCAAGCGGTCCCGGCGGATATGAAGGACAAAATAGGCTTTTTTCCATTCCCAACGATCAAGCCGGACGTTCCTGCCGGGGAAGATGCTCCGGTTGACAGTATGCATATTCCGGCGAAAGCGAAAAACAAAGCGGGCGCGCGCAAGTTTTTGGAATATATTGCCACTCCCGGTGTTCAAGAACAGATGGCGGTTGGGCTGGCATCCTTGCCTGCAAACGTAAACGCCAAGCCGCCTGAGGATCCCCTTTTCCTAGCGGGCATCGAACTTCTGAAGAATGCCAAGTCGGCGCAATACTATGATCGCGACACGGATCCTGAAATGGCGACCGAGGGCATGAAAGGCTTTCAGGAATTCATGTCTTTCCCAGACCGGATCGACCAGATTTTGAAACGGCTCGATAAGGTCGAACAGCGAATATTCAAGGAAAAAAAGGCGACACAGTGACGTAGGCGGAAAGCGCAGTCCAAGTAGAGAGCGCCTGCGGTTCGCAATGCTCCATTGTTCATCCCCTAAGATCCTATGAATCCGCAAGGCGCGACCAGTCAGCCGGAAGTTGTTCGGCCGAAGAAACGGCGCCGAGTCGGCCGTCATGATCTTGCGCCGTGGCTCTTCATCGCACCAGCGGCGGTCATCTTTGCGGTTTACGTGGTGATCCCGATCTTTCAGTCTTTTTGGCTCAGTCTGTTTGAATGGGACGGGATAACTGTCGACAAACAATTCATCGGTCTGGCAAACTACGAGCAGCTTTTTCAGGATGAGCAATTTTGGACATCTCTTCGAAATAACGTTTACTGGCTGGTTCTCTTTTTGCTTGGGCCAGTTGGCGGAGTGGCGATAGCGATTTTTCTCAACCAGCAGCTACCCGGAATGCGGCTCGTAAAATCGCTGTTCTTTTTTCCTTTCGTCCTGTCACAAGTGGTCATCGGGCTCGTTTTCTCTTGGTTCTACGATCCGACGCACGGCCTTCTAAACGTGGTTTTGGGAATCTTCGGCGTTCCGCCTATCGCGCCGCTTTCGGATCCCAACACGGTGACGTTCGCGATCATTGCTGCGGGATTATGGCCGCAAGTTTCCTACTGCATGATCCTTTTCCTTGCGGGTCTCACAGCGGTTGATCCCGAACAGATTGAGGCCGGACGCCTGGATGGCGCTAAGGGATTTCGAATGTTCTGGCATATCATTATGCCGCAACTCAGACCCGCGACATTTATCGCAGTCGTAATCACCGTTGTCGGTGCGCTTCGATCGTTCGATTTAGTGCAGGTCATGACGGATGGAGGGCCGTACGGCAGTTCGTCGATCCTGGCTTACTTCATGTTTCAGCAATCCATCACGAATTTTCGCATGGGCTACGGGGCAGCGATTGCTGTGGTACTCTTTCTTATTATGTCAATTTTCATTGCCTTCTTTCTCTGGCGAATGATTAGAACCGAAGAACACTGATGTTTCCCGCTCCGATACAGAAAGCCACTCCGCCGAAACGGTATCTTTATTATGTGGCGGTGCTTGTCGCTCTGGTGGCGTGGCTCTTGCCGCTCCTGGCGGTTTTGTTGACCTCGATTCGCTCGGCCGAAGATCTGAATATGGGAAACTACTGGGGCTGGCCTAAGGAGTGGAAACTCTCGAATTACATCGAGATTTTCCAGGCGACGCCATTGACGCGCTATTTGATAAACACGGTGGTGATCACTCTTCCAGCTGTCTTTTGTGCCATTTCGCTGGCCACTCTCGGCGGGTATGCCTTAGCCAAGTTTAAGTTCCGCGGAAATCTGCTGATGTTTTGCATTTTTGTCGGCGGCAACTTTGTTCCCTTCCAGATCCTCATGGTGCCGGTTCGGAACATGACATTGCGCTTTGGGCTTCTCGACACCTACTGGGCGCTTATTCTTTTCCATCTCGCGTTTCAAACAGGCTTCTGCACTCTTTTCATGCGAAACTTCATCTCCACGCTCCCAAACGCATTGATTGAGTCCGCGCGCGTGGAGGGTGTCAATGAGTTCAAGATCTTCTGGCATATTATTTTGCCGCTTTTACGGCCCGCACTGGCAGCGTTGGCGGTCCTGCTCTTCACTTTTGTTTGGAACGATTATTTCTGGGCGTTGGTTCTGGTGCAAAGCGATAGCGTAAAGCCGATCACAACGGGCATCGCCTCGCTGCGGGGTCAATGGTTGGCTTCGTGGCAACTCATCTCGGCAGGTTCCATCGTTGCTGCGCTTCCGCCCGTGGCGATGTTTTTCCTCTTGCAGCGTCAATTTATCGCAGGTCTCACGCTAGGAGCAGTGAAGTAGCTTGGTGGGTGGGAGAATGGGTGCCTGCCATCGGGGGCGGAACTATCTCATCACGCAAACAAAAATAAATCGCCGCTGCAAAGCGCTTGTTTTCGCTGGCTGGGGCTGACCTGTCGCCGACAATTGAAGAAAGCTTACTATGAATAAGAGCTATTCCCACGATTCATTTCTTTATGGGGTCGTCTACTATCCGGAGCAATGGCCGGAAGCCCAATGGGATTCGGACCTTTCGCACATCGCTCAGACCGGCATGAACGTCGTCCGGATGGGCGAAGGGGCGTGGAGCGTCTGGGAACCCGAAGAAGGACGCTACGACTTTGCCTTGTTTGATCGTGCGTTGGAGCTTTGCCAGAAGCACGGGCTAAAGGCGATAATGGGCACGCCCACATACACCCCGCCGGCTTGGCTTACGGAACGCTACCCGGAAGTGCTGCGAACGAGCTTCGAGGGAACGGTCCTAAGACATGGCTCCCGGCGCCACTATAACTACACGTCGCCGATATATCGCGAAAAGTCCCGCGCCATCACCGAGGCGCTGGCGAAACATTACAAGGATCATCCCGCCGTCATCGGCTGGCAAATCGACAATGAACTCAACTGCCATTTGGATGTAAGTTTTGCCGAGAGCGACCACAAGGCCTTCCGGACGTGGTGCCAGGACCGCTACGGCACGCTGGGAGCCTTGAACAATGCCTGGGGTACGCCTTTTTGGTCGCAGACGTACACCGCTTGGGAGCAGGTTTGGCTGCCGCGACCCACGGTGACGTATCAGAACCCAAGTCTGTTGCTAGACTTTTATCGTTTCACATCCGACATGACGGTTCGCTTTGGAGCGATGCAGTATGAGATCGTTAAGCGGATCGCGCCGTGTCACTTTGTCACCCATAACGCGTTTCACGATATGGCTAACGCGGATCTGCCGAAGTTTGTCCAAGAAGCCGTCGATTTTATTTCGTACGATTCCTACCCTGAATTTAAGGTTTGTGACCCCAGGCTGCCGAGGCTCTTCCGCGACCGTTCCGAGTCTCGCATGCTATCCAGGATGCGCGGGGTTTCACCTAAGTTCATGGTGTTGGAACAACAATCGGGTCCAAGCGGCCAAATCGGCGGCATCCTGAATGGCAACCCAGATTACCTTCACCCGACGCCAAGACCCGGACAGATGCGCCTCTGGTGCTGGAACTCCATCGCAAACGGGGCCGACGGCATCGTGTTCTTTCGTTGGCGTTCGCTGCCCTACGGTGCCGAGGCCCACTGGAATGGCCTCCTTTACCACGACGAGCGAAACACTTGGCGCTTGGACGAGGCAAAACGGCTCGGCCAAGAGATCAAGCGTCTCTCAGTGACGTTGACCGGCACCCAATGCGTTTCGCCCGCGGCGATCTTGTACGATTTCGACAATGAGTCGCACGCCAAGATTGAGCGCGTCACCGGCCACCAGCGGGAAGCCAGTGAGCTCGCGGTTTACCAAGCGCTCTCGGAAAGGCATATGTCTGCGGACGTTCGGGCCCTGTCAAGTCTTAGAGAGACCGGGGAGCTGGCCGCTTACCAAATCGTGTTTTTTCCGCACGCCCACGTGCTAACAGCCGCCGACCTGAAACCGTTGCAGGACTACGTGGAGGAAGGGGGGACCCTGGTCTTCGGCTGCTGGAGCGCATACAGGGACCGCAACCATTGGTGTTACGATGCGTCCGGAAGGGCGTTTTACGAAAACTTTGTTGGCGTGCGCGTCGCGGACTTCACAGTAGCAGCGCCGGGTGAGACCCCAGCAATGCGTTTCGATCTTTCGGACGCTCCCAGTGAGGCGCCGATCTTTAACGAGGTGCTTGCGGGGGTGACAGACGGTATAAGCGTGCTCGCGTCTTACGCCTCTGACTATTATGCGGGCCAACCCGCAGTGACTCTCCGCCGAAAGGGCCGAGGCAGGGTGGTCCATTTTGGCAGCTTTTTCACGCCGCAGAACGTGACTGCGCTGCTCGATGCCCTTGCGATTCAAGACCCACTGACGGCGTGGGCGGAAATGCCTGCCGAGATCCAGGCCATCGTGCGATCCAATAAGACCGAACGATTCTGTTTTCTTTTGAATTTCACCAATGAAGAGCAGGCGGTGACTTTCAAAGAATCGACCTTTGACCTGTTGGAAGAACGAGTGCTCCACGGCCGTGTGGAAATCCCACCGTACGGCGTATGTTTAGCCCGTTATTAGACGACCTAAGAACGGGTAATGTCAGAAGCTCGCTGTGAGCGGTCTTCGTGAAGGTCGCGATGTGCGCGCATGACAAATCATCGACATGAACGCAGTCCCGCGAGCAGGTGCCATCTGGCATCGGATAATCGTCTCCGAAAACTGTCACGCACTCCCGCCGCCCAGTCGCGGCATCGATCACCAGCGGAATAAGGTGGGTCTCAGGATCGTGATCTTCCCTATGGAACCATCTTCGGCCTCACGGTGTCTTCCTGAGATGCCATTGGCAACTTACGAAATCGCCAGAAGGGTAGGGGAGTGGCAGTCCGATGTTGATAAGGGCATCCCCGCGACGAACGAGTTCGCCAATCTTGTAGTTCGCTGTTGCGTCTAGCCCTTTCAGCCTGAGAAAACGCTGCGCGGCATTCGGCAGGGCGAGGATTGTCACATGGGTGACCAGCGCCTCTTCCCTGGCGGGCGAAACCATCATCCAGGCTGCTTCGTATGATTCGAATGGGCTGCGCAGGCGATAGAGATCGCCATCGAGCAACAACTGACGCACTTGCCTGTAGAGCGCCGTCTGGCGTTTGACCTCTGCGCGGTCTTCGTCGTTGAGAATGGAAAGATCGAGCTCATAGCCGAAAGCTCCGGTAAACGCCACTTCACCGCCCGTCTTAAACGGTGCCACGCGGCCAACCTGATGATTCGGCACCACGGAGACATGCGCCGCAATCGAGCTCCATGGATACACCAGGCTGGTGCCGTATTGGATACTGAGGCGTGAGATAGTGTCGGTATTGTCACTCGTCCAGATCTGGGGCATGTAATACAGGATACCTGCGTCGAAGCGGCCGCCGCCACCTGCGCACCCCTCGAAAAGAATGTGCGGAAATTCTCGAGTCAGCCGCTCCATTAATCAATGCCCAAGTCCGCCGCGGCGACCGCGATCTTCTCCAGCCGGGCCGCGTCGAAGTCGAAGTAGGTCGCCTCCCAATTGTTGACGAGGATGGGGCGCGGCTTGTCTCTCCATTCTCCCCTGCAAAGACGCTTGCGGTATAGTCGATGGTAGGACCGTGACATGCCACCGAGCCCTTCCTGCGAGAACACAAGCACCGCTTCGGGAGTTTGAAATGCAGTTCCCGGCTCGAGCTTCCAGGAGAAATCGGAATGGATTGATCCCGAGCTGCGCCCGACATCCATAATCAGCGTCACACTCGGCCAGCCCGAGGAAATTCCCGCTATAAACAAGATTGAAGCCGTAGACGGTTCCGTGATCCTCGCTCGCATCCGGCCCCGTCAGAGCAAAAAAAGGATTTTGTTGATGGCTGCTTGAGCCGCGGCGACTCTCGATCGACTGAATGCCCGGATGAAGCGGCGTGCATCGAAGCTCGCGCTCGCGCAAGTGCGCGCCCGAGAGGTTCAGAAAACGCCCCTCCGTTTGGCTCGAGGGAAAATCAACTGAACAGGACAATGCGCGGCGGAGAATGAGCGGAGACGTGCCACGATGGACGATCCGCGCGGACCGCGCAATTGCCGGATAATCGGCGAATGCCGTGTAAGCGAGTTCCACACGCAAATCGAGCTTTGAGTCCTCCAGCCCGATGACCAGCGTTTCGGCCTCGGCCTCGATTTCGACCCAGGTGGCGGGAAGCCCCGCGAGCGAGGGTTTTCCGGCAATGATCTTTTGGTCCTTGAATCGCAGGTCCAGGATCCTCGAGCCATCCTCGGGTTGAAAGACCTCCAGCGCCGGCGACCGGAAATCGCTGCTGCCGTAAACCGGATATTCCAACGGGATCGTATCGAGACTGAATTTCAAGCCGTCGGGATTAGGGCTGAAGGCGCGTTCACGGAACTGCAGGACGAAGTCCAAATCCTGAATCGCCAGCCTCGGTCCCCAATAGAGATGCGCCAGATACCCCTGCTCCAACACCTTAATGGCGTAAGTCGTGCCGCCTGCGTGAAGGAAAAAAATCTTGGCCTCGGGAGAGTGCTCGATAGGCATCGTCTCGTTAAATCAACTCCGGCTCAAAACACAACCGCTATGCATGCGTTTTGCCGCCTCCACTTGGCGTAAGCACCGGATTCCGCAATTCGCGGGTCTCGCTCGTTCGGGAGCGCAATTGCTTTCGAAATTCCTTTTTAAGGAAGCAGGGCGATACTTGATACTCTAATCGCCGGTAAGAGAATTGATCGGGGCAACTGAAAGTGAGAAACCCGACAAAGACCAGAGAATATGTTTACGTAATGTAGATATAAATAAAATACAAGTAATTGAATAGTAATATGTAATCCATCAGAATGTCCGAGGCTAGTGGGGTTGCCCAAGAAGCCGGTATTCGTTAGCGGCGGACGGGGTGCCTCTGGTGGAACTAGGTTTTGGCGTTCGAGGCGGCCGGCGCAATCAGTTCGTTTTGGACGTAGCGAAAACTGCGCTCGAGCGAGTCGAAGGGGTTGCCGGGCGCGATATCTTGTTCCACGACAAACCATCGACACCCGGCGCGTTCGGCCTCCGCGACGAGCGTGCGAAAATCCAGGTTACCCTGGCCAACTTCGGTCATGAAGGGGGGCTCGCCGTGCTTGGGGGAAACCCCGAAGTCCTTCAGGTGAAGGCTGACCAACCTGCTGCCGAGATCCCGAATCCAGCGCTCCGGGCTCATGCCGGCATACTGCACCCAATAGATATCCAGCTCGAACAACAGCCCTGGCGCCTTCTTGCGGATAACGTCGAAAACAAGCTCGTCGTCGAGTCGGGAAAACTCCATCGCGTGATTGTGGTAGGCCAATTTCAGCCCCGCCTGGCGCAGCACCTGCGCGCTTTGCTCCAGCCGATGAGCCAGCCTCTCCACTTGGAGCCGCGAGCTCAGGTCTACTCCCGCTGGGAAGGCG
Organism: uncultured Verrucomicrobiae bacterium; assembly: GCA_963708595.1. Taxonomy (GTDB): domain Bacteria; phylum Verrucomicrobiota; class Verrucomicrobiia; order Chthoniobacterales; family Terrimicrobiaceae; genus DASTFP01. The sequence goes on along the minus strand of CAVPTR010000018.1, from coordinate 51,428 downwards.
TAAACCGCCAGGTTTGCGCCTACGACTTGCAGTTTCTTCACAATCGCTTCTGGCCGCTCGAGGACCGCTTGACCCGCCACGTGCGCCGCAACGACCTTCACCCCGGCCTCATCGCAGATTTTCGCCACTTCCTCATCAGTTACAACTTCCGACGGGATGAGTTCCACGGCCGGGTAGCCGATGGCCTTCAAGCGCTCAATGGTGTGCGCAAAGGCGGACGAATCCAGCAGGTAGTCTCTCACTGTGTAGAGTTGCGCTGCCAATTGGGAACTTTTCATATGGTAACTTCCGATTGAGGTTTATGATTGCGATTTTTGCATTTGCGGGACCATTTCGGCAATAAGCTTAAGGTTTTGAGCCGTTTCCTAGATTATCGCGATCTCATTGGCTTGCCGTGATGGCATTACGGACACTGGCTAACGGTGCGCCGTCGTCGAAAATTATCACCTTGCCCTCGCGCCGAATGCCCAATTGTCGCCAAAGCGATCCCAGATCGACCCTGACGGGCTTAGATCCCATCTCCTCATAGAGTTCACGCAAAACGGATACACCAACCGCTTCGTCACCGATTTCGATGACTTGGTCGATACTCCAATCGCGATCTATGGAACCGCCCGCGGCGAGAATTGCGCGCAAAGCGTGCTCGAGCCCCCTGCGATTGCCGGTGCGCTGACGGATAGCGACATCAGCGCGCAGGCAAAAAAGGGCACCGCCCCAGTAAGTTCGACCCCAAGTGGGTGTGAAATCAAGGCCGCGGTCGTCCGCCTCCGGTTGACCTTGGGGGAGACCGTGTACGAGGTCGGCCCATGCCTCTTCCGGTGTCAGTATGCCTGCGCGGGCACGGGCGATCGGTTCCACGTAAGTCGCCAGCCCCTCCTCGAACCAATGGTGTTGCTCCGCGAGGGAGGGAAACGCAAGGTGGATCATCTCGTGCGTAAGAAGCCAGTCATCCTTGAGACCATCGACTGTGGCGTCGCGTCCAAGCGAAATCGTGATAAGCGGGCCACGCCAGCCAAAAGCCCTTCCGCCTCTTGGTCGAGCGCCCGGGCAAGATGCAATACGAAGTGTGGTGCGCGGGACAGGGAACTTCCCATAATACGTCGAGACGGCGCGAGCAGAGGTTTCAACCCACTTCCAGGCCACACTCCGCCAGATAGCGGAAGGTGAAGCGACAAATTCGAGATTTATCAGCCCACCGGGGACTTTCATCTCTTGGGCGGACGCTGACGCGACAAATGAAACAAGCGCGAGTGCCCGAGCCATGCCGTTCACATTTCCCAGTAAGTTGCTTGAAAAAAACGACGATCTTGAAATGGCCGAGTCTGCCGCACCCTCGAATCGATGCGTGCAAATGTCGAGCGCCTCCGCTAGCCGACCACGAATCCACATTCGCCTACTTGGCATCAATTCGATTTTCTCGCAAGGCCTCCGGCAGAAATGCAGGCCGTCCTAGCGGAGTCCATCGACCTTGAGTTGCTGACCGAGAAAAAATGATCGACCACTTGGCCAGCAGCGGTTCTCTCCATCTCTCATTGTCGCGATAGGGTGATATCCCTCACGGACGAACCGGCGCTTTGGCCGACTCCGGGATCTGCGCGTATCGCTTTGGCACCCGATCCAAAGGCAGATGGCGTTGTATTCTGCGAATCGCGGCCGTTCAAGGCAGGCGAAATGCCCAATCAAGTCTGAACTCACCCTCGCAGGGATTTTTATCGCTTGCTGCGAGAGAGGCCGAGTTAGAGCAAAATATTTATGTCTAGTAAATAAATAAAAGTGTAATACATTTATGTTTATTCACTTGATCATAGTGAAAGAATGGATTTCTGCCAACTTTTACATCGAGATCCGCAGGAACGCGCATTTAAGGGACTTCATCCCTCAGACCATCAAATCCGCGAGTCCTCGCACTTGTTACTCCGCCGGTTCGGACAGCGTGCTGTGGCACCGGCAAAGTCTTTCTTCAAGAGGATCGTCGGCACCGCGCCGGGGTGGGATCAGACTAGAAGTTGAACTGGTCGATGTCGTCCTTGGTGAACACATGCGGAGGACCGAGGAGAATCTGGCTGCCGTTGATGATCTTGAGTTTGCCCAGTTTGCCGGCCTCAAACTCAGTGGCGCCGGGCTTTAGTGTCCCGTCGATTTGTGCGCGCATGGCGTACGACGCGGCGTAGCCGAGGTCCAGCGGATTCCAGAGCACGACCGACTTGACGGTACCGGATTTTACAAACGGCTTCATTTGATTCGGGGTCGAGAGTCCCACGACCGCGACCTTGCCAGCCTTGCCCGCACGGGTTACCGCATCGGCTGCTCCGGGAAAAGCGACGCTGGAAAGGCCGATGATGCCCTTAACGTTCGGATAGGCTTTCATGATTTCGCCGGTCTTGTTGAAAGCGAGCTGCTGGTCCTCCTCCGAGGGAAGAATTGTAACGATGTTCAGCTTCAGGCCATTGGCGGGATCGGCAAGGTACTTCTTGATCTCAGCGATCCACGCATTCTGTCCAGGAGCGGTGAGGGAGCTGGTGACGATGGCGATGTCGGCTTCCTTACCGACTTCAGCGACAAGGCTGTCAATGAGAGCCTTCGCCACCCCGTCCGGAGTAGCTTGTTGCACAAACCAGCTGCGCGCGTCAGGTTCCGAATCCGCGTCGTAGCCGATGACCGGGATGCCCGCTTTGAGAGCCTTGCGGAGCACGGGCGAGATGGCGACCGGATCATTGGCGGCAAACATGAGTGCCATCCACGCCGCGCGAGATTGCGTTGTCGAGGAATTCGATCTGCTTGCCGATATCGGCTTCCGTTGGCGCGTCGGAAGTGACTTCGAAGTCCACGCCGGACTTCGTGAGGTCATCGGCGCCTGCCTTGATGCCTTTGCTGGTGGCGTCGAAATATCCGATGCCAATCACCTTCGGCACGTCGGCGATGACGACTTTTTTGCCTTTGAGATCCTTCGGATTGGCAGGTTGACCGCCATCGTAGCTTTCGGCGGAATTGGCGACGCCCGAAAAGGCAAGGCTGACGGCGGCGACCGCGCCGAGCCAGACGATGGGGCGATGGGGAACGAATTGGGGAACGTTTTGCATGGTTTGAGTTGGGTTTATTTGGCTGTTTGGGGAGATTTTTGAGAGGGATTTGAAGCTGGGCCAGGCTTGGCTCCGGGACGGCGTTCGAGAAATTGGCCGACAATGATCGAAAGAATCAGCACGATGCCGATCACGATGACGCTTGCTTCGCCACGGACGCCAGAGAGTTGAAGACCATTCTTGAGCAACTGGATGGTGACGACACCTAGAATCGTGCCAGCAATAGTGCCGCGTCCTCCGAAGATGCTGGTGCCGCCGAAGACAACGGCAGCGATTACGTCCAGCTCAATGCCTGTTGCGGCGTCCGCGCGAGTGGTCGTGACGCGCGAGGTGAAAACCAGCCCTGCGAGTCCGGCCATGAAGCCGCTGAGTGTGTAGGCAATCAGCTTGGTGCGTCTAACATTGAGGCCAGAGAAACGTGCCGCCGTCTCATTGTTGCCGATCGCGTAGAGCGTTCGTCCAAACGGTGTTCGCGCCAACGCCACCCCACTGATGATCGCCACCACGACGAGGAGATACAATTGCACTGGCAGACCGAAGATTTCTCCGCTGCCAAAAAAGCCGAACCACTCTGGAAAGCCGTGGACGGAGCGCGACTCGCTAATGCCAAACGAGAGTCCTCGAAAAATCGCGAGGGTAGCGAGCGTCACGATGAGCGGCGGGACGCGCAGGCCGACGATGAGAAGTCCGTTGAGCAACCCAGCCAGAGTCCCGGCCGCGATACCTGCGCAGATGGCCAGAGGGAGCGGCAATCCAAGGCTTTGCCATGAGAAGCCGAGCACGATCGAGCTGAACGCCAGCATCGAACCGACCGAGAGATCGATGCCGCCGGTGATGATGATAAAGGTCATCGGCACGGCCATGAGAGCGATCTCGGTGAGGAAGCGCGTCTGGTTGAGGAGATTTGCCGCCGTGAAAAAGCGATCGGAGCGGAAGGAAAGAATCACCACCACAGCGACGAGCACGCCTGCCATAATGACTTCCTGCAGGCTGAACGGTCCCAGGCGGCGCGGCGCGGTTGCTGCGCCTCCGCCGCCCGAAGGGAGGAAACGAGTCGAGGCTCTTTCGACGGCGGAATACGTCGAGGAGAATGGTCAGCAAAATCAGGCTGCCTTGGATCGTTTGGAACCACTCTGCGCGGACGTGGACGAAAGACCATCGCCGTTCCGATGATCTGGAGCAGGATCGCCCCCATGATCGCGCCGGCAACAGTTCCGGAACCGCCGAGGATGCTGACGCCGCCGACGACCGCGGCGGTGATCACCGTGAGTTCGAGTCCGGAAGCCACGCTGGCCTGGATGGACGAGAAGTTGGTGGCATACAGCACGGCTGCGACTCCCACCAGCAGGCCGTTGAGAGTGAAAACGCCAAGGGTCACGTGACGTTCCGAGATGCCTGAAAGTCGCGCAGCCTCGGCATTTCCACCGACGGCGTAGATCTTCCGTCCGGCCATCGTATAGCGCAGAAAGAGTGAGAAGCCGACGCCGAATATCACCAAGGCGAGAATCGGCACGGGGATGCCGAACCATTCGTGGTGGCTGAGGTCGAAGCCCTGCGGAAGTCCGTAAATCCAGCGGCCGCCGGTGACGAGGATGAGGCCGCCCTTGAGAATGCTGGCGGTGCCGAGCGTCACGACAATCGCCGGAATGCGCGCATAAGCGACGAGCAGCCCGTTGATGAGACCGATGAGCGCCGCCGACAAGGATAGCGGTCACAAAAACGATGGGCAGCGGCACCCCGGCGACCGCCATCTTGCCGGCAACAGTGGCGCATAACCCGACCGCGGCGCCGATGGAAATGTCAATATGACCGCACAGAATGACGAGCGTCATCCCGATGGCGGCGATGCGCGATGTAGGCGCACTTCTGAAGGATATCGGCGAAATTGTCCCCGCTGAGAAAACCTGGGTTGACCAATGTGACGCCGACGATCACGAGCAAAGCGGCAAGCGCGAGGGCGGCCTCTTGCCGGTCGAATAGGGCCGCCCACCTGCGCGAGCTGGACGCTCCCGCATGGGCTGGCGGATTCTGGGGAAGCGTGGCGAGACTCATAGGCTGCCGGGAGGGGAATCATTTTCGCCGGCGCCCGCGATTGCCCAGCGCGGCAGTGAGCACGGCCTCTTGCGTAGCCTCGGCACGCGTGAACTCTCCGGTGATCCGCCCATCGTGCATGACAAGCACGCGATCGGCGAGACGCAACACTTCCTGAAGATCGCTGGAAATCACGACGACTGCCAGGCCATCATCTCGGGCAAGAGCGACAATCAGCCGGTGAATCTCAGCGCGTGCGCCGACGTCGATTCCTCGAGTGGGCTCGTCCACGATCAGGATGCGCGGTTTTGTCGCCAGCCATTTGGCGACCACGATTTTCTGCTGGTTGCCACCGGAAAGATTTCGGACAGTTTCACGCACGTTAGGCGTCTTGATACGGAGGCGTTCGACGTAGTCTTCTGCCAGCACTTTTTCGGCATTGAAATCCAGGAACGGCCCTCGCGTGAGGTGCTTCAGCCGAGTCATGGAGACGTTTTGGCCCACATTCATGGCGGTAACCAGTCCTTGCCTGCCGCGGTCCTCGGGCACATAGGCGATGCCGAGTCGGATCGCATCCTCTGGTCCTCGAATGCTGACAGGACGCCCTTCCACTTCGATAACGCCGGACTCAGGCGGAAGCGTGCCGAAGATCGCCTGGGCCAATTCTGAACGTCCCGAGCCAATGAGTCCCGCAAGGCCGACGATTTCGCCGGCATGCAGGGTCAGGCTGGCATCGCTGAGCAGCGGACGGCGGCTGAGATTGCTCGCTCGAAGTATGGGTGGCTTGCCTCCTTTGGCATTCGCATCGCGGAGGTGCGTCATGGATGATGGGTTCTTCCTCCAGCGCGCGTCCCACCATCTGGCGGATGAGTTCCGCTTCCGTGATATCCTCGACTTTCTGCGTGGCCACCCACTGCCCGTCGCGAAGAACCGTCACACGATCCGCGAGAGCGAAGATTTCATCGAGCCGGTGACTGATATAAATGACTGCCGCGCCGCGGGAGCGGAGGTTGCGAACGATAGTGAAGAGACTCTCGACGTCGTGCTGCGTCAGCACGGCGGTGGGCTCGTCGAGAATAAGCACGCGCGCCTTCAGGGAGAGCGCCTTGGCAATTTCCACGCGCTGCCGGTTGCCGACAGACAGGCTGCCGGTTCGAGCTCGCACATCGATATCCGCGGCGTCCAAGGATTGGAGCAACTTTCGCCGCCTCGCGTTCGGCGCGACGCCAGTCCAGAGCAAACCCTCCCAGGGTCCTCGGGATATGGCCTGAGAAAATGTTCTCAGCCACGCTTAGCTCGGGATAGAGACTAAACTCCTGGTAGATGGTTGCGATCCCTTGAGCTTGCGCCTGGCCCGGTTCGCTGAAAGTGCACGACCCGACCTCGGATGCGCATCTCGCCTTCGTCGGGCGAGTGAACACCCGAGAGGATCTTAATCAGGGTCGACTTGCCGGCTCCATTTTCTCCGAGAAGCGCATGGACCTCACCCGGGAAAACCTCCAGCGATACGCCGCGAAGCGCCCGCACTCCTGGAAAGGACTTTACAATGTCCTTCAGGGAGAGGGCCGGCGACACCGGGGTCGGATGGAATCGCGTGGTCCGAACCACCGTCATCAGCAGGGGAAACCATTGGAATTACGGCTTTGACGCGCGCAGTAGGAAGCTGCCGTGTTCAGTCGCGAAGGGCAAGAGCTATTATCGCCTGGCGTAAAAATTAACCAGACGAATTAACGCCGCGAAAGCGTTCGACCTTGAACCGTTCTCCGTCTAACAATTCGAGGCCGACGAAGGCAGCGAATTACGGGCTGGAAAAACTCAATCGGATCTGGTAGACGCTCACTATGCCAATTACCCTCCAAGACCTCTACGCCCAACCGAAATTCATCGAGAAAGTTGAGCAGCCCATCAAAGCGGAGATCATGAGTTGGACGTTTGAAACTGAGAATCCGAAAGCAATCAATCCCTCGGAGGTGCCACCGATTGCCGTCTCTCTGGGCACCGTGAAGTTTTCCGGCGAAGACGAGGAGAGAATACAAGGCGAAGTAGTTGTCTCATCAAGAATCGCGGTGAGCGCCCAAATCACCACGCAAGTCAAGCTGCAGACCGCTGATCAGAACGAAGACGTGACTGAGGACATCACTCAAGAATTGAAGGGCTTTATGAATTTTAGCCTCCCCTGGGGCTGGCAAGCTAGAGACATCAACTTCGTAACCGAATCGGCGCAGGTAAAGCTAAATGATTTGCGACCCTCGTAAGCCGTAGGGTCGATCCGCTTCGGGCAGATCCAGCCGCGGGATTGCAGTCTTGAGCGCTACCCCTCGGACTCTGTTTGACGGAAAGATTTACAGATGGGATCGGGTCGAGATTTCGATCAACAAGTTATTTGCACGAAGCGAGTTACGATAGACCTATGTCCGAGTTTTGCTAGTGGCGCGGACTCGGTGTCGGAATTCCTTACAGATGTCTTCCTACATCTTGCGCGGCGATCAAGCGTGGTGACAGCGCTGTAATTCTTATAAGGTGCTTCATATAAAATAATTATAACGTATTTTCGTCCTGTTGCCAGTGGTCCGCTCTCGGTGGGCATGAAAGATGCTGCGATTTAAGGTTAGCGATAAGCCCTGAACTAAGGGGGTTGAGCGTGAAGCAGTTCCGCACATTTGTATTTTCCGGTTCGTTGGTGTTCAAGCCTGAATGCCATCTAAGTTCAAGGCTGTCGCCTTTACCTTTCCCTTCGGACCGCACCGCTCGCCCTGAGGCCGAGAATGACTTAGCTGCCACGGCCGCCCGGCGAATAGCACAATCTTCACCAGCGTCGCCCTCGACCCCCCGGAGAGCGACGGCTGGTGGGGAAGGCATGACCCGCACCTCCCCGGGCGAGGACACTCCTATGAGAACGAGAGTCCAACAAAATGACCTCGTAACGTTCGCCAAACACGCAGGGACATGGAAAGTCGTCGCTCCGGTGAACGGGAGCAAGGCAGACATCCGCAGAAGCGGAGGCTCTGATATCCGCATCGTTACCGCCCCGCTGGAAAGCGTCACCGTCGTGCAACGCGCCGGAAGCCCGGGCTACGTCTACTAGAGCAAATGCGTAGCCGCTCCGCCGAATTTTACCTCAACGGCTCTTGTCTAGTTCGAGCCGTTCTCAGCGGGAGATTCCAAAAGATCCCGTTTTTCATCCAGCATCTTTGGCACGCGCTCGCTGGATGAACTGCGTTCCAATTTTTGACCGGGGTTGAAATCAGCTGGGCATTTGGTCGATGGCCCGCGGTTCATGATTCTTTCAAGCTTCCGAGGGATGAGTCGTGGGACGAAGAATCCGTTCGCTGGTCCTGGCCAGGGTCGAGCGCGACACAAGCCGGCCTGACTGCGAAAGCCAGTAGTTCATTCGGTTTCCCGAAATCACGTAGCTGCGTCCCTGATCCAGCGCGCGAAGGGCCGTCTTCACTGTGTTCTCAGCTGTATCCTTTCGGCTCACCAAGGCGGGTTCCTTTGAGAAGGCGACCGTAAAGAAGCCGGTGTCCACCGGACCGGGACAGAGCGCGAGGACGCGCACGCCGGTGTGCAGATTTTCCGCCCAAAGCGCCTCCGAGAATGAAAGGACAAACGCCTTCGTGGCCCCGTAAACCGCCATGTAGGGCGTGGGCTGAAATCCCGCGGTGCTTGCAACGTTGACGATCGCCCCGTCTTGCGCTGCGACCATTTCGGGTAGAAAGAGCTGAGCCAGGAGCGCTAAAGAGAATACGTTCAACAGAATCTGCCCGCCGCTTCTTTGGAGGGAATTTTCGTGAAGTTTTCCATAGCTACCAAAACCGGCGTTGTTGATAAGAATCCGCACCTTACGGTTCAAGCTCTCCACCTCTAAGAACAGGCCCTCGGCAGCGCCCGGCGCGGCCAGGTCGATGACAACGACCTCAGTTTCCACCACGAATTCTGCCTGGATATCCCGCGCGATGCCGTCCAACGCCTCCTTCGATCGCGAGGCGAGAATGAGATTGGCCCCGCGACGCGAGTTCGTAGGCAAAGGCCCTGCCGATTCCAGAGGATGCGCCCGTGACAAGAGCCCACTTTCCTTTATAGGGATAGCGCGTGTGGTTCATAGCAATGGTGTTGATAATGTTTACGATGGAAACATACATCGCTTAAATGTGATCGTTGTCAACATTAAATAGCTGATTTACTCTCCCAAGCATGCCCAGGCCACCGAATTCGAATCCGCGAAAGCGATCGCGTTACCACCACGGAAACCTGAAAGAGACGCTGGTGCGGACAGCCATCCAATTGATCGAGGAACGCGGGGAGGCTTCCTTTACCATTCGCGAGCTTGCGGAATCGGTGGGCGTGAGCCATGCGGCGGCATACCGTCACTTCCGTTCCAAGCGTGAACTGCTTGCCCAAATCGCGGAGGAAGGATTTCGCGGATTGCAGGCCGAGTTTGACGAAATGCTCAGACGGGCTGCTAGGAGGAGCTGTCGCGCGCGCATCAAGGGACTCGGCAACGCTTACGTTCACTATGCCCTTCAACATCCGGGGCATTTCAGGGCAATGTTTCACGTCGAGCTACAAGGGTATGGCGATTTCCCGTCATTGAAGGAATCGGCGACGCGGGCGTTTCGCAGCCTATTGGATGTCGTTGCGGAAGGGATTACGAGGCGCGAGCTGATCAACCGGCCCGCGCGAGGACTGGCAACGGTGGTGTGGGCGGCGGTCCATGGGGCCTCCCTTCTCTTGCTCGATGGACAGATCGACTCTCCACCGGAGCCAAACGAGGTGATCAAACTGATCATCGAGCGCCTGGATGCGGGACTTGCTCGCCCCGATGACCTTGAGGCGAGGGGCCCGAGCTAGAGTAGGAATGGAGCGCGCACCTGAAGCCTGCGGCAAGACATGCTCTGCTGCTTCCTCGACGATTTGGATGCGCCCTTTGTCAGTAGGACTGACCAGCGGGCGCGGCCAAAGGATTTGGCCCGGCCGTCTCGCCGTTGATCGTTATCTCCGGATTTCGGAAAGGGGCTGAAGCGGCCAAGAACTCAGCGGGAAAGTTCAATTTTGGACGCGAGACTTGAGAGAGCCGGGAAAGTTGATCCGACGTGAGTTCCACATCAAGCGCGGCAAGGTTGTCCTCGAGCTGCTCGATCGTTCGGGCGCCTATGATGGGTGCAGTCGCGCCCGGCTGGCGATGCAGCCAGTTGAGAGCGATGCGTGCCGGAGTCGAGTTCGCCTCGCGGGCCACCTCGAAGAGCACATCCAGGATTTCGTAGGTGCGTTCCTCAGCCAAAAGCCCCGTGACCCATTCTCCACGGCCGGGTTGGACAGTTTGTCGATTGCCGCGAGTGTACTTGCCGGAAAGAATGCCGGATTTGAGCGGGCTCCACGGAACGATGCCTAAACCCAACTCACGGGCTACCGGAACCAGTTCGCCCTCCACGGTTCGCTCCAGGAGGGAATATTCAATCTGAATCGCCGCGAGGGGCGCCCAATTGCGAAAGCCAGTGATCGTTTGAGCCTGAGCCACCTTCCAGGCCGGAGTATCCGAAAAGCCGAAGTAGCGGATCTTGCCGGCCGAGACGAGGTCATTCAAAGTGCGCAAAGTTTCTTCGATGGGAGTGTGGTAGTCCCAGGCATGCATCCAATAAAGGTCTATATAGTCCGTTTGAAGGCGTCGCAGCGACTCCTCGCAGGCCCCAACGATGCTTTTCCGGCCGGCGCCGCCCGCATTTGGGTCGCCTGGAGCCATTGAGCCGAAGAACTTGGTCGCAAGCACGACCCGCTCGCGTCTGGAGTTCTCTTTGCCAAAATGATCACCGAGAATCTTCTCCGAATGCCCATGGGTATAGAAATTTGCGGTGTCAAAGAAATTCCCGCCTTTCTCAAGAAAGCGATCAATGATTCTAGCGCTTTCATCCGGGTCCGAACCCCAGCCCCATTCTTTCCCAAAAGTCATGGTGCCCAGGCAAATCGGGCTCACCCGAAGACCTGTGCAGCCTAGAGTTACGTAGTGGTTTAACGGCATAAATTTGCTGTGAGCCGGGCGGCATGTATTCCAAGTCTCGAAACCAATCGAAGCGAAAGGGAACGCGATCGCATGCGCCAACTAGAGCATTGCATCGGACTATTTGCAAACGCGGCTCTTAGCAAGAGCGAACCTCCTCTAGCGGGCGGGATCTCAATCGCCAAAGGGGGAATATTCTGGAATTCCGGAGTCGGTGATGCCGATCTCCTCGACAATTTGTCTAAGATATAATTGCCTTACCGACGGCGATCAGGAGGAGGATATGGCTTCCCGGGCTCGCCGGGAACAGCGAAGGGAGGCCAATCAAGTAGCTGTTTCAACCGACAGGCCATCGATTGACACTTGCTCACGTTCAGCCTGCTCTCCGAGTCTTTCGGCAAGACGAGTCAACTCCGAGGCATTCTCCAACCCATCGAGAAAGCGCTGTGGGATGCCAGCGAGGCCGACCTGTGCCCCGACTAGCGCGCCGGTAAGGATCGCGCGCGCTTGATTCTGACCGCCGCCATTTATCGCATTGAGGACTGCATGCTCGAAATCATTCGGAAAGCGCGCAGTGAGATAGTAAGCGGCGGGAAGTTGGTGATAGATGGCACAGGGCATTGCATAGACGATGGAGACTTTCCACGCCGGCTCAATTCTGATGTCAGGATCAAGTGCGGCTTCAGCTATGTAGGAGGGGGTAAGCAGCGCATCAGGAGAGGAAAAGCGTCCGGAGCGTGGAGGCTCATGATCACCGGGTCTCGGTGGCTGAAGATTGTCGCTTGTGACAACATGGAACGGCAGCTCGCCCTTTTTCGATAATTCTATGAGTTTGTCCGAGAGGAATCTATCAAGTTTTTCTCCCTGCACGAGAAGGGCCAGCACGCAACAATAAGCCGTTGTCATGGCGACAATCGCTTCATCAGCTTGGGTCAGAACGCAATTGGAGCCAACCGTTTCAGCCACTCTTGCCGGGCTCCTCGCATATCGAACAGCAAGAACCAGAGCACGCTCGGCAGCTTCTGTGGTATCCGCATGGCCACCGGTTTCTTTCCAGGACTTGTTTTCCACAACGCGCCGTCGCCAAGCCTCACGGATCGATTGACTGGTGTAGCCGCCTGGGCCGCCGAATGGTTTGCCGTCGAGTTGCGGAAAAAGTTCTTCATCCAGACGACGGCAGAAATCTTCCTCGACGTATTGGACGTTTTCGACCACCGAGCGGAGCAGCATGAGCAGGATGAGGCCGGCCTGCGATGACTGGCCGGCCTTGAGTCCGGCGTGATAGCGATGCGGCTTCGGATCCGTATAACCGGTAATCCAACTGCCGTAGTCCCGTCTCATTTCCTCAATGTCGTAGTACCAGTGCGGACCTAAGCCCAATGCATCTCCAACGAGAGCGCCAACTACCGCTCCAGCGGCACGATCTTGTATAGACATATGCGTTCGGTTCGAACCTAATAGTTTCCCCAAAATCTCACGCGTGACATGCGCGGTTTTTCCAAGGTCTTCTTCTAAGGAACAATTTCGGTTCCAATTCCAGAATTTGTGAAGATCTCAAGCAACAGGCAGTGCTGGATGTTTCCGCCGATCATATGGATTTTTTCCACTCCGCTCTTCAGAGCCTCCGCGGCAGATTGGACCTTTGGAATCATGCCTCCGTCGATGACTTTGTGCTTGATCAGCGGCTCTATTTGGTCGGAGTGCACGGTGGGAATCAAGGAATCGCTTGAAGTGGGATCGCGCATGATGCCGGGCACATCACTGACGTAAATCAACTTGGCCGCCTTGATCGCAGAGGCCAGAGACGCCGCGGCGACGTCCGCGTTGATATTCAGCACCAGGCCCCCTTCATCGGCACCGATCGGGCTAATTACCGGAACGACATCGTCTTTTATGGCGGAACTAATGCTTCCGATATCGATCCTGGCAGCTTCGCCGACGAATCCAATGTCGACCTGCTCGCCATTCTCCCTGCGTTGCGGACCAAGCCTTCGAGCGATGAACACCGATTTTCCGGAGAATCCCTGCGCCTTTCCACCAAATTTGACGATTGTCTCAACGATTTTGGGATTGATATCGTTGTCGAGGGTCTCTTCGACGATGTTTATCGATTTTTCATCCGTGACGCGCAGGCCATTGATGAATTGTGGCTTGAGTCCGGCCTCGCGCATCCGTGCGGTAATGACCTTTCCGCCGCCGTGGACGAGCACGGGATTGATTCCAACCGCTTCCAGAAACACGATGTCCCTGAGAAACCGGTCAACAATCTGATCCTCCTCCATCGCGGCACCGCCATACTTGACGACGAAAGTCTGGCCCCGGAATCTTTGTATATATGGAAGCGCCTCGATGAGGCTTTCGGCTCGGGCTTCCGGAGTCAAAGGGATGCGCATGCTATTCGCCGAGGTTGAATCGAACGTACTCCTCGGTGAGATCAGTTGTCCATACCGTGTGTGAAAACTCGCCTAGAGAAAGGTCGATTTTCACGCAGAACTCCTTACTGGAAGCGATAGCTTTCAGTTTCGCCCAGGGAGTGCGCGCCATCACTCCTCGCTCGACGATTGGGAGATCCCCGTAACGAATATCCGTCTTTTCCTCAATCATCCTCGCTCCGGAGTAGCCGAGGGCGTCCATGATTCGACCCCAATTCGGGTCGCCTCCGGCCCAGGCACATTTGACCAATGTCGAATTGGCAACCGCCTCTGCGGCGCGGCGCGCATCTCCCGCAGAAGCCGCCCCTTGAACTTCGACCTCCACGAACCTCGAGACGCCCTCGCCATCCTTTACGATCATTCGAGCGAGGGCTCTTGATGTCGTGTCCAAGGCCTCTTGAAACTGCGGGAGCGGCGCGGTGACGCCGGATGCACCATTGGCAAGCAGAATGACAGTGTCGTTCGTGCTCATATCACCATCGATCGTAATGCGATTGAAGGAGTTTTCGACGGCGGCGCGTAGAGCGACGCGCAAGGCGGGCTGGGGGACGGCGGCGTCGGTCGTGATCACGCAGAGCAGCGTGGCCATGTTTGGATTGATCATTCCGGCGCCCTTCGCGACGCCGCCGATATGAAAGGTGCCCGCCTCGGTTTCAACGGCAAATGCCGTTTCCTTTGGAAATGTATCGCTCGTCATGATCGCTTGGGCACAACTCAAGCCGCCGCGCCGCGAAAGACGAATAGCCGCAACGCCCGCCTCAATGCGTTTGATGGGCAGGGCGACACCAATGCGACCCGTAGAGCAGACGAGGATCTGCTCCGGCTTCAATCCGATCCGCGCGGCCGCCACGGCTGCCATGATGCGAGCGTCGGCAAGACCCTGTGCTCCCGTGCAGGCATTCGCATTTCCGCTGTTGAGAATCACGCCGCGAATATTTCCTGACTTTAGATGCTCCATTGACACTTGAACTGGAGCCGCTTTGACCAGATTCGTGGTGAACGTGGCCGCGGACGTGCAAGGCGTATCCGACATCAGCAGGGTGGTATCGTCGCGCGGAGCTTTCGGATTCTTGATGCCGCACGAGATGCTTCCGCAAAAGAAGCCGGCAGGAGCGCATATGCCGCCACGAGTCTTCCTGATCATAGGAGTCCTTCAGCTTCTGGGAAGCCGGCCATCAAATTGAAATTCTGAACGGCCTGGCCGGCGGCGCCTTTAACGAGGTTGTCGAGGGCGCTCAAGATAATGAGCCGACCGGTGCGTGCATCGTGACGGACCGCGATGTCGCAAAAGTTGGTGTAGTTCACATTCTTCACGTCGGGCAGCGAATCGGGCAAGCGCACGAAAAGCTCCGTTTCGTATGTCGCCTTCCAGCAGGCTGTGACGAGAGAAAGATCAACGTCCTCCTCAGGCGCTGCGAAAATCGTGGTATGAATTCCCCGATTCATCGGGGCCAGATGAGGGACGAAGGTGATGGTGACCTGGTGATTCGCAGCCCAACTCAGTTCCTGCTCAATCTCAGAAAGATGACGATGCTTTGGAATGCCGTACGCGCGAAGGCTTTCATGGCATTCAGCAAACAACAGCGATGACTCTGCCTTGCGCCCGGCACCGCTCACCCCGCTCGAGCTGCTCGCGATGACCGTCGAGGACTTGATAAGTCCCGCCTTTAGCAAGGGGACAAGCGGCAGCAGGATGCTTGTCGGATAGCATCCGGCGGAGGCAACCAGGTTTGCCCGCGCGATTTCTTCGCGATGAATTTCCGGAATGCCATAAACGGCTTCGGCGAGGAGATCCGGTGTGCTGTGTTCGTGTCCGTAAAATTCCCGGAAAGACGCCGGATCATGCAACCGGAAATCTGCACTCAAATCCACCACCTTCTTTCCCGCTGCGATTAGCGGCGCAGCGAATTCCGCAGCCAGCCCATGCGGAAGGGCCAGAAAAACAAACTCCGCGCCGCTGCCGAGGAGATTCTCGAATGCCGGCTCGGTGAACTCCAGCGCGTCAATCCCGGAGAATCCAGCCAACCTGGCACGAACGTCCGCCACCCGTTTTCCGGCGTGCTGACGAGACGTGACGGCGGAAATCTTGACGCGCGGATGCCGGGCAAGAATCGCACAGAGCTCCTCTCCAGAATATCCGTTTGCGCCAACGATAGCCACCTTTGTCATGAACCCGAAGCGTATCCGCCCGGACCCTTTTTCAAAGCGGAAATCTTCCCCGACGAGGTGCAGAAAAGGAACGTTCTCTTTTCAGCCTCCATTTCCATGGGACTCCAACAATATCAAAAGTCGCCTGAACACGGCGCACTGTGAAAACGAACCGGTGCCCGGCCGATATCGCGAGAAATGGGTCTGTCACGGTCGGAAGAGGTCACCCTCGACGGCTCGCCGATTGGGGTGAACACCCCATTGCCAAACGGGCGCGCTTGCACGTTACTAAGGAAGCATGAATGAATCGACAAGCTACAGCGGGCTTTACCTATCCATCATAACATGATACGAAAACAAATCCTTCAGGAACCCACTGCCCGCCAGGGCCAATGGATGGATCTGGAGAGTCTAGCGCGCTTCGACATCAGCTCGGAAGACCCTGCGCACCCGATCGAAAACGCGCTGAAAGAAGGAAATCAAGGCTGGCGCGCCGGGGAGGACGGCCCGCAGACCATCCGGATGACTTTTGATTCTCCGCAGAGCATCTCTCGAATTACTGTCTTGTTTGAAGAAAATGACTGCGCCCGAACGCAGGAATTCGCCCTTTCGTGGTGCTCTTCAGGAAGTTCCGAATGGCGGGAAATTGTGCGACAGCAATTCAACTTTAGTCCGCCAAATACCTCGAAGGAGCGCGAAGAATTTAATATTCCTCTTAAGGATGCCGTCGGAATTGAGCTGAGGATTGTTCCCAACATCAGTGGAAATGGCAAGGGCGTCGTTAACGGAGCTGTTGATCGCCTAACAGCTTGTCGGACCTGGGAGACCGTTCGTCGAGCGGTTTGCGGCCTCCTTGACGAACTTGGGATCTTTGCGATGCGTCCTCGACTTCCCCGAGACCTCCGAACCGAGTCAGGCCCTCACGCAGCGCCATTCCTCCGTCTCATAGTATGTCTTCAATCTGTCGAGTCGTTCGGCTTTTGTGATGCGCGAAATTTCGGAGTATTTTTCCCGCACGAATATTCCTTCGGCCAATTCGCCGTTCATTCGGATTGCCTGACCGACGAATTCGAAACATTGCCAGTGAATGAGAAGCGGAAATGCGGAAGGAGTTTTCTTCGGGTAGGCGAAAAATCTGGCCTTTCGAACTATCGACCCGGAAATGTCCACAAACTCCATCGTTTCCAACCAGCCTATTGCTTCAATATCGTTGCTCATTTTGTCACAACCAAGGAGTCTATCAATCTTCTCTGGCCTTCCAGCCGATTCGGCGTTGACCGTGCTGACTTTTTCAGCGGGCGGGCAAGGTCAAAAAGGTACTGTTGAACTCCCCAGCGCGGGCCCCTGGTTGCCAATATAACCAATGCGACCAGCTTCGCGCACGATTCGCTGTTGACGTTCCTTTTGTGCACGCCAATTGGGCGTATCCCTCGTCGATACGGATGGATTGGTGGCGCATCCGAAAACCATCAAACAGATTGCATCTGCGAGTCCAGTAGTGCGAAAGAAGCTCATAAAATACCGTACAACGTCTGCTATAACTGCACAAAGTCCTGCAATCGGCTTCCGATCTGCAACCAAGTCCAGGGAGCCCAGCATAGAGAAGTGTGCGCTGAAACACTGCGGCCCGTTCGCCATAAACGAGTCTGCGGCGGACCTGCACGCAGTATTCAAGTTAGCACCCGACTTTTCGACTGCTGGCATGGCGGAGTTCCAGCACTTGTTCCCAGGTTCTGATCGAGATCCGTTTTACAAGGCAGCCTTGGATACAAGAGGCGTGTCCCCGACGCATTTCCATATTGTGAGTTCGCCAGTTATGAGACTACGTAACCGGAACTGCCATTTTGAGACCTTTATGGCAGATCGCTGCCGAAGAGCGGTGATATTGCTGTCAGGCACTGCGGGCCGAGTTCATCAATGCCTTTTCTTGAGGTCTGCAAGCTCGATCTCGAACCGCTCGTCGGCCAGCAATTGAGTCTTTCGCCATTTTAGAAATCCCCAGATCGTCATCGCAGCGAAAACAAAGCCGCCCACAATCAACTGTATGTAGAATCGCTGCCGTTCTTTATCGATCTCCTCCAATTCTTTGACCAAGACTTCGATCTCGGATTTCAAGATTGCAGCCTTCATCCGTCGGTCGGCTAACTCCTTCATCATCCCGTCGATTTCACCCTGAGAGTAATCAAGCGGAAGGCCCAGGTTATCTTCGCTCGCCTTCGGACTTGCCCGCGCCTCGATGATCTGATTCAGGGTTCGGATTATATCATCAAGTCCTTTGCTTTGCGCTTCGAAAGCCGCTTGCTCTCGGAGGGCCTTAAAATGCTTCTCCTGAAATCGGCTCGCGATGGTGTTGGGCAATACAAAGACCAAGGCGAAGAGGCCGGTGAACCCCATGAGGGCTGCAAATTTGTAAAGATTATCGGTCGGAAGAAGCGAAAGGTTCATGGCGCAGCATTCGTTACTACACAGATTTTGGAGAATCAAAAGCTCCGCCGAGGACGTGCCAAGAGCGGGGCCGGTTGAATGTTTTCGCCTTTCAATTACCGTCCCCCGCGGTCGCGAGCCACGCCTCGGTGCTAACCGGGCTATTTGCGCCGTGCCGCTTCCCCCATTCGCGCGAATAATTCGGATTTGCGCATTTCGCGCGTGTTCGCGATGCACGTTCCGGATCGCCCTCATGAGCACATCCGCGTTCCTGACCACCTGGGGCTGCTTGCCCGAGACGCTTTGAGGACTCGTCGGGCTATTCAATCGCAAAATTGACGCGCTCGTCCCATTTTCAATGACGGCATCACCCATTCTGAGAAATGCTTCCTGGCACAGAAGAAGAGAGCCAGGCCGGAGATCGTTCACGTGGAGCCCATTCACCCTCTGCGAAATCCCTACTGGTCCGACTGACAAAGCGAGGAGGAACTTAGAATGTTGCAAGTTGAGATTGACGTGTTCTCCGGCAGGCCAAACCCAACCTTTGAGTTGTCGGAAAAGAGGAGAAGGAGTTCCTCGACCGGATCGTGACGCAACCGGGCGAGATGTCCCCAGTTTTGGATCAGAAACAGAGCTTCGGACTCGGCTATCGCGGCCTGATTATCAGGCAGATCAAGGTCGATGAAGGCCCCTGGTCAAAAGCGAAACGTCCGAAGGATCTTTCGATTCCGAGCGAATTGGCAGCCCCCGAAGGCGCTTTTCCAATGGAGTTTCGCTTGGGCGTCAGGCAAGCTAAAGGCGAGTCGGCAGCGGATTAGTTGCTGAAGATCGTCGAGCAAAAGCTGCCGATAGCCGATCAAGTGTGGGAAGTTATTCGGCAGGGCGTAAAGGCGCTTCCTGATACGCCCGGGGTTAAGGACCGACCTCCGGAAGCATCTGGTGCTGAAAGCGGAGGGGCAGAATTCGCACCGCAAACAATGCAGTGGAATGTGTGCAGTTCGCCCTTTTATTTCGCGAACCAAGACGAATTCAACAGCCCAAACCATCTTACCGTTAACAATTGCTATTGTTTCGCATCTAACAAGTTGGCAGATGTCAGGTATGCGTTGCCCGGAAAAGCCGGCGGGCGACCAGCGACGTCGAACACTTGCACTGCCATGATCGATGGCTTGCGGGCCGATGGTTGGATCGACGGGTGTCAGGAGACGACGCTAACTATCGCCATGGTCATCTGGCCGGGTATCAATGGCGATTATCATTTCTATCGCCTCGTGTCCGGCAATCCCGGTTGGTGGTGGGAACATAAACCTGGCGCAACACGCGTGATCTGGGTGGATAATAAGGGAGCGATGTTGACTAATGGGCTGACCCCGGAAAACTGCAATCGTGGCCCGTACACGGATTTTTGCGGCTACTTTTATCAGAACAACTTTACGACAAGGGTTGCCTGAACACACTGATCGGACCAGAGCGATGGTGAGGTTGTGTGAGCACCAATCGGGACAGTCATGGTGTCCCGATATGCTGCGCGATTAGTGCTGGTAGTTGTCCTCTCGGGCCCTGAAAGTGCCCAACCAGGCTTGGCGGTCCGAAGGTTAATGCATACCGCGATGACGTGGCCCGGTTGAGGACGCAAATGAATGCGACAGGCGTCGTTATCATTGTGACACCTCACAGATATCCAGGAGCCGTATTCGCGTGGATTGCAACTGCTGCAACATTATGCCACCCACCCGCAGGGCAAGATCGTATCCGAAAGCGGGGGTTTCTCTTGCTTTGTTACGCAGTACATCCGCCTTGAAGACGACGGCTTCGGTCGGCTCGACCGACCGCGCACTGAAGTGCCACTGGTGAGGAGGAAAAAGCCAGGACCAACCGAGCGCCTCGCCAGCGCCGAGCATTTGAATCGTAATGAGGCCTTCTCCAGGAACGTATGCCGTTTCCAAAGCGACTTTACCGCGATGAATCAAGTAAAAATGCTCCGCATCGTAACCTTTCTTAAAAATCTGCTCGCCGGGCCCGAAGCGCTCAATGACAGCGCATTCAATCAGCAGAGGAAAATATTGCGGCGGAAGGTTATTCCAAAACGGATGCCGGGCGAGAATATCTTCGAGAGTTTTCATAGGTATTTCACAGTCTTCCTCTTTTGAACCTAGCCCGCAAGACCGACATTCGGCTTCCCCGCGAATTGGCGGATACTTTCCGTTTCTTGCCAATCACCCTCTGGCTTCGGCAACTTCTCAGAGTGGCGGAGCCCGTTTTGTCATTCGTGGCCTGGACGGCCCCTGGCTCAAAAATGGATCAGTGGTCAATCCGCGCACCATTTTGACGATGGCTGACTGGTTTTTCAAAGTTTTCCAACGCGCATCCGGTTCCAGCGCCTGCGCCCTAACCTGCATCGACCAGCGGGGAATCACGGCACTCTTTGGCGCGAAAGTGATCGAATTCTTTGTTCACGGTTTTCACGGCCCCAAGTCGGTTCCGTCTCGCGGAAAGTAGGCTGGTGCAGGAAATCGTACGTACCGCGAAGTTTGCGAAGATCAAGCGTTGCGAAAGCTCAAAGCCATCGAGCTTCTCGCGAAGCTGACCGAGCGCGAACGTGTGGAGCGTGACGGGCCAGTCTGGAGGGGTACCCTTTGCCCGGGACTCCTCTAACCTACTTGGGCATGGTCCACGTAGCTCCAACCAAAATCTTAGCGCAAACTTACGGAAGAGGCCGCCACCGTTATCACGCGCAGTTGCACAGCTCTGGAGAAAAGCTTGAGTGAACAAATTACCCGGCGTTATAGTTCTCCCTCAGGCAGATTGCCGGCCGAATGAATGGTAGAAGCCCCTTCGCCAATAAACGTTCGGATGACTCCGACTTGGCATGATATTCGAAAATGACAGAATCACTTGTTAGACGGCTTCCGCTGAGCTGTGTGACAAAATTCAAATCGGAGATAGGTATGCTCACATCTGTTCCTGTATTATGCAGCTTGACTTACTTGGACATTTCTTGATCTTGGGTTGCTGCTGGACCGCCAGTCTCCAGGCTGTTACTCGCGCAGAACTTCATTCTTCATGCGTTGTGACACAGAAAAGCGCTTGAGGTAAGGCCCGGAACGGACATGATTCATGAGTCGCCAAAACCACGCTCGAGGCGCCTCATGAGTGATGGAATCAGGATACTTATACTGTACCTATGATCTTCGCCGGGAACTCGCACGTACGCCTCTTGGAAGGTCGGAAGAAGATAATCTTGAATGCCCCAGCGGACGTTATTCAGCAGTTCTGCCAGCCATGAACCGTAGTAAGCGAAGTAGTCCTCCCCTAAGTGCTCCCGGAAGTCATCGAGCACCAGCGGCATCTGCTCAAGTTGCACTTGATGTCCGCGCCCCGCCAGTATTTTCGCGATGCGCCTCGGTACTCCGGTAAGGCGTGATAGATTGTGCTTCACGTGATTTCCGAGGATGAACAGAAATTCGATACGGGGCATTGTTAGCTCGGTGTCGAGACCAAGCATGGGAAGCCATAGTTTGAGCGTTGTATCCGATTTGAGCCAACCCTCTAACGCGCTCGTCGTTTCTCTCAGCGCCCTCACACTCCCCTCCGAGTCAAATGCTCTGGTCTCACAAGCCGCGAGCAAGACATCAAGGCAAGATCCTGGTGTTCCTGTCAGAGCATGGTCGCCGCCCTCCTTGGCGAAGTCGAGAAGCCTGATCAAAAATAGCTGCTGGTGGACATGCGACTTGTACCGTACTTGAGCCTCGCCAGGAGAACTGCGGCCTATCGTCACACAAAGCCTGACTAGGACCACATGCCCCGGCCCCAGTGAGCCGCGGCGGTAAACCCATCACCACCTGACGCACAGGACAAGATCTCGGTGCCGGATGCGGTGCCGTCATATTCCACGCCGTGATGTACTCCGATCGCATACGGCTTACCTGACCAGTATCCCCACAAGGGCGAACCTGAAGCACCGTCCGCTTCGTCGGCATCGCTTTCCACCTGCGTGGTGTCGTAGGCGTCGCCATTGACGTCAATGTCGTCACCATCATCATCGTCCCGGACTGCGATCCCAGTCTGATGCGACATCGAGGTCAGGCTGCGGTCGTAGGGATACCCAGCCATGATCCAGTAGGCGCCATCCTCCCAGTCGGAGTCATAGCCTCGATACCCGAAGTACCCGGTTCGTTCACCGATCGGGTCGTAGAGCTGACAGATCTGAATGTCGCTACCCGCGTCCGAGTTCCACCAGAAGGTTGACCTGACGTAAGTCACGAAGCCGATCCCAAATACTGACCTGCCTGCCCAGCACGCGGGGACCACCTTGATCCGCCAGCCGCTGTTGGTCGGAGCTTGGACGTGACCACTCGTCATCAACGTGCTTTTCCCGATTAGGTAACCGGTCGCTTGGCTGGCGTTGCGCCAAGGCGCGCCGGGCGTTGGCTGGTAGCTAACGTACAGCTTGCACACTGCGGTGTACGGGTATCGGTCCGGGTAGATGAACTCGCGGGACTCGCCGTTGATGACTTCCGATAGCAGAGTCTTAGTTCCGCGCGACGTTATGCCAAAGCGCTGAACACGAATGGAGGTTACCGCTTTCGGGTGGATTCCTGTCGGCACCCCATCCGGACAGTGCGGTTCGCCCAGGGTTTCAGACCTGCGGTTAGGACGTTCAATCCGGTCGAGATGGCGTCGCTCGGCGACCGCCAGTCGTTCAGCCATCGTTCGACGGTGCACCGGATTCGACCGGCTCTCGAGGACTGGGAGACCGAAGTTGATCGCGCTCGACGACTTCAGCACGTAGGCGTTTGGCATCAGCTTTGAGCCCTCGATCTCGATGCCGGTACCGCGTTCGGTCCAGCATGCCATCGAGGATTCGGTGACCTCGCCCCAAGGGCGAGTATCATGCGCACAGACTTTGTCTTCCAGCTCCAGCAATTCCGACATTGACTGTGGAAGATCGCCTCTTTTGGACTTGGTGATCCTTTTGGTATTCATTGGATGAGTTGCCTATGGTTTGTTGTTTTATTGGGTTTGTCGATGGAAAACGGTCTGCTGCTCAATGGCCTAACGACCCAAGCTACGGAGGCTGGCGCGATGGCTGCGCGGCATTCCGGCGGAGCTTGTCGGCTATGCTGAGCTTTGGCGTTGTTTCGTTCCAATACGGAGCCAATGCTTATCCTGAATTCGCCATGTGTAGCGGCACCCAATCGCAGTGTTCTGCGAAAATTGGGCGTGGCCGCCGTGACCCGTGGGGTGATTTTTGGCTTTGCTGCCTTAAGGCTTAGCGCGGGGGCGTATATTTTCGGTGGCCTCGGTTTACCTGGCGGCCAGCGTCGCGAACTCTTTTCCATCGCTGTTTCCTGAGTTGCATCTAGTGTCTAATTGGCCCTTCCCCCGGTTTTGTAGCGAATTCTCAATCCCTGGCCCAATCGGCGTCGTTGAATGCCCACCCGACAAGGAAAATCACTCATTGGCCACTTTGCGGTTCCCTGTATAGCGCTCGTCGGCGGATTCTATCCTTAAAGCAATGAAACGACCAAACTCCACCACGTTGCGTCGCCGCTACGGATTTATTAATGCGGGGTACATAGAAAACGAACTTAAGAAGATACGAGAATGGCTTGCCTGGATGCGGACGGAAGAAGAGGATATGTGCCTAGCACCAGAGAATTGGGAGAGGGCTGTCGCGATTGCCGTAGATCTTGTGAAAGCCGACCCAAAGAATCCGACTACGTGGATACTGCTTGCCCACGCAGTGAGGCATGCGGGAAATGTTGAGCAAGAGGAGACGGTCCTTTTCAAAGCGCGCGCTTGGCATCCGACAGATGCGTTAATTTTGTTAAAACTCGCGTGCTGCGCGACTGTGACAGGGCGCATAGAGGAAGCAAAACTGCGCCTAGAGCATGCCATTGATCTTGACGAGAATGTTCGATGGTTGGCGCTCGACGAGGTAGATCTTCGGCCTCTGTGGGATTGGATCAGCGGCTTGGAGTAATGCCTGTCGCTCGCTTGATTCGGACTTGTTTACCAACACGGTTGGAGCCATAGCTGGCGGTCAAACTGCTCGAACCCGCCATGAAAAACGCGCTCAAAATTCCCAAGTTTCAACTGCGCCTACTCTACTTTTTTCGAATGCGCTTTCTCCGCTTTAGACAAGTCGTTCCTTTCATTGCGTGCTAATCCCCAATCCGCAGAAGGTGCTCCCACTGGCGAAAACTTGCAATCTGGCTACGCCGAGATGAGCGCGCTTCGCGGCAGCAGCGAAGGGGTCTCGAAGAAACCACTTGACTTTTTCTTAGGCTTAATTGTCTACTCCAGTGCGTCGCAACACCCGAAACGAAGGAAAACAGCATGAAGAGTTGGAAACTATCGAAAGTTAACGAAAGTCTTGTCAGTCTACTGCTCCTTTTTTGGGGACTCGGCACAATTACCTCCATCCAAGCTCAGAGCTCAGGACAGACTCTGAATATCAATGGGAGAGGGTTCGGAAACGTCATCGGCGCCACTACGTCAGGGTTTCTAATTGGAGCTGGGATCTTGAACGGAACGACCCAGGCCACGTTCACAGACAACAAAGCCTCTGGAGGAGGCTTATTGGGTGTAGATACTGCCACGCTGTCCTATGTCGCGACGGTGGTGATCAGTACGAAGCGGGGGAACTTGACAACGCAGGACGTCGGGATCTTTGACACTGCGAACGGAAAGTTCAGCAGCGTTAGCAAAGTCACAGGTGGAACAGGCCGTTTTGTAGGGGCTAAGGGATTTCTCTTCTTCCGCGGTGACGTCTTTCCTGATGGTCGCTTCGCAAGTGAGGTTAGTGGAGAGATCGAGTTGCCATAGTAAATCGTCCTGAAAAAGGACGTTCAAGGTAGCCGTTGGAAGCAACGACTTGTTTCTGTTCCCCGGCAGTCTCCTAAGATCTCATCCGGGAAGCTTTTGCAACTGCTCTCTGATCGCTATCGGGAGCAACATAACCGATGTGTTTTTCTTTAGGCTCTCCCAAATCCTCCAGCGTGCCAGAAACGCTCACGCTTCGACGGCTCGACAGCGGAATCATATTTGCATAAGCTTGCCCTGCGAGGAGTAAGGCAATACCAGGAAGGGTTTCTTTCTCACACGCTTCCGGATGTGGGACTTCTTTGGTTTGAAGGACGCTGTTACGGTAGGGTGCCAGACAAATGCTCTGCAGGGAAACGGCATCATTCTGCTCTGCTCGAAGCGGGGTGGCCGTTCGGACCGCGCTTCCGCTTTGCGGACTCCACCTCGCGTCTTAGAGGCGTGGCTGAGACTGGAGGTTGGTCGGCCTGCCAGGGTGCGTTCCCGAATCGACACTATAACGCCACGCAATATCGCAAAAACCGCGAAGGGTCCAATGACGGAGCCTGAAACATAGGATGCGAGGTCCACTCATGAAGACAGACGAAGAGCCCATCCATCTCTTCAGAACACCCTTTATCGCGCCAGAATCTCACTCGTCACCGTCTAATTTACTACCCTGGCCTCTTCCACCATCATCCGCTTGTGCAAAATGCGCTCATCCGCCGCTGCGTCTGCGCTGGGCTCAGCCTCGCGAGCGCAGTGCTGCTGCTGCAAATCTTCGCGAGACCGCTAAGCGCCCAGCAGGAGCCCGGCACGGCGAAATCACCCGCCGAGACCGTGGCCGAGAAACAGGCGCCGGCACCCGCACCGCCGGCAGCTAAGACAGCGCCGGTAACGCTTTCGGAACCAGCAGCAGCCAAGTCGGAGGGCGAAAAGCCAACTGAGGCCGAGAAACCCGAAGGGCCAGAGCAAGTAACCACCGGCATTTACGCGCTCAACGTCTATAACATCGACTCCTCTTCGAGCACGTTCTACCTCGATTTCTACGTTTGGTTCCGGTGGAAGGGCGAGCTCGACCCGACGGCGAACCTCGAGTTCATGAACGGCATCGAGGACTGGGGCGCGACAAAAGTGCCCGGCTATGAAAAGCCCGAGGTGCTCGATGACGGATTCCACTATCAATTCCTTCGCGTCGAAAGCCGCTTCGTGCAGCCCTTTGCCCTCGACCGCTATCCGCTCGACCAGCAGAAGCTCACCATCCAGATGGAGGACTCGGTACACGACGTCAGCGCGCTGAGCTACGTCGTCGACACGCAAAACACCGGCATCTCTAAGGATCTCACAATCCCCGGTTGGAAACTGCTCGGGCACGAGATCGTCGCCTTCACGCACAAATACGACTCGAACTTCGGCGATCCGCGCATCACCTCGTCGAGCTTCTCGGCTGTGCGCTTCGACGTGAAGGTGGCGCGCCCGATTAGCTTCTTCATTTGGAAACTGCTGCTGCCGCTGATTATCGTGCTGGTAGCGAGCTGGGGCGGGCTCATCCTCAACCCGCGCCACGTCGATTCGCGCATCCTCATCCCGGTGACGGCGCTACTCACCACAGTCTTCCTCCAGCAATCCTATTCCGCCACGCTACCCGATATCGGCTACCTCGTGCTGCTGGATAAAATCTACGCCCTTGCCTACCTGCTCATCATGATGACGATCTTATGGACGGTCACCTCGGCCGACAGAACCGATCACCGCGACGCCGCAGGCGGCACAGCGGTCGCGAAAAAGGACCGGCTCTTCCTCCTCGGCCAGGTCATCGTTCTCGTGGTCGGGTTGGCGCTGCTGATTCTGCTCTAGATTGCCGGGGAGGCTCGGTGTTAATCTTTTTCTTGAGGTTCATCGGTAAGTGAGAAGTTTTATCTCGAAGCCACTCGACGCGACCTCGAGTCAGTCGGCCAGGGTGCTCCGGAGAACAACCTGACTTTCTTCGCCGCAGATGTGGTGCAGGTGGAATTTCCCAATTGGCCTCCTGCCAGGAGGGCGCAACCCGCGATCTCGCCGCCTGCGCGAAGCAGTCCAGCGTGGCAGCAAGGTCATGACTTCAGGCGTTACGAGGTGCTCAATGCCATTGCCTCTGATGACCAGGTCGCGGCCAATTGGATCGGAACCCTCGCAGTGACCTTCGGCAATACTCCGGCAGGCGGTCAAATGCGGGCTCGTTTTGCGACATTCCTAAATCATCTACACGATCACTGCCATTGAAAGTTTGCATATGCAGATACGTAAGATGCTTAAGAACCGAGAACACTTCCCGAGCGATGAAGCGGCAACCAAGCTGATTTATCTGGCCTTGCGAAACATCACGAGACAGTGAAAAAGTGAAAAGACCTACCAGTGACCTGCAGGGGCGGCTGCCAGCCCACTTTGTCATCCAATTCGGGGGAAAGATTTAGCAAATGAGGCCAAAAGCCCATGGAATGGGAGCTGCGCGCCCATAACCCCGCAATTTGGGAGACTAAAATAGAAATCCGACCTAAACACAAAACTTCGGGTAATCCCCACTCAGTAAAATTGCCTTTGTCAATTTGCGTTTCGCATCATCTAGCTTCTCGAACTCGCGGGCAAGAATCCAGCCACTGTAAATCCGTTCACCCATACCGCTCTGCCCCGTGCAGATGCCATACAACTTGCTACCGAACGGATCGACATAAAGATGGAACGTCCCAGTTACGCTCGTCGCAGGCCGCGTGTCGCGCCACAGGCCCACGATTTCTTCTTTTCCGCGGAACTCACCGACAGCCTCATATTGCAAACCGACTGGGTTCTCGTAATTCTTAATACTCAGCTTACTCCCCGGCTTCGCCTGAACTTCCACTGTATCTGCCATCCACTCACCGATAGGAGTGTCGTGATGTTGGTAGCGCGAATGCCACCGCCCGGCAAGATCACGAATATTCGACGGTATTCGAACAATTGCTTGCTCCAGTTTCGTGCAGGCCCCTCCCAGAGCGACCTGCAAATCGTCATTCTCGCCTGAGAACGTCGCGGTGGTTACGCCGGCAAGGTCCGAGGGAAGTTCTATTCCCCTATCGCGATTGTAGACTATAAACGTCCTTTCTCGACCCAGAGCCCCCATAAATAATCCGATTTCGAAGACGACATTGTCTCGCGGAATGCTCTTCCTTTGGCCTCGTTTCGTGGTGAGGTCATCTGGAGTGAGCACTAGAATCGCAAAGTCATGCTCTCTTGTGGCCTCGACCAAGCTTTCAAGGGTCACTTCGCTCAGGCCGAAAACGCCCTGCGTCCAGATCCGGCACTTAGCGACCAGTGCCAAAGATTGCTGCAACTGCTTTGCGACCGGCAGGCCTTCCGTAGAAGACCCGATAAAGACGGACGGCTTTGAAGACCGTAAATCCCCTGTATTCTCTGGTATCCATGACCCTTTTTGGATTTTGAGTGTGGTCATATTTATATCCTAACGTCGATTATTGCAATATTGTGGTATCCCTCGTTAAGGTGGGATAGTCGCTGCCGTGACTTCGCTTCTCTGCATTGAAACCCTTACATGACCGATCAATAAGAGTAGTCACCACACATCCAGGATATGGACCTGATCGTGGAACTAACGATTGCCACGAGGATCACCTGCGCAGATACGATGCGGCGTTTCCTACGTTGCATCCTTAAACTTCTCACTGCCGCATTTCCCGATTCCGACACACGGCCATCGAGATACTTCCCGCAGATGTCGCATTCCCCTGTTACGCTCTTCCATAAGCCCGATAGTCGACGCAAACGTATGCTCCAATGATTACTCGCAACTTCCTATCTAACCAGACTGGGAAAGCAATGCAATAGTGACGAATGGGCCTCTGGTGACCATGAGTTGGCTCTGCCAGCTGACAAACGGTGTCACAGACTGGAAGGAAAAGATAAAAATGATTACTTCACACAATTCAACCGTATTTCGTGGATGAGCGGTGAGATGCAGAAATCTGGCAGAAGCCCCTCAACTTTGCGATAAAGCTTTATGAGCAAATAGACTGGTGTTGTATCTTTGGCGATTTCCGGCTTTTCGTAGAGGGTATTTGGCCTCGTTCGCCGGTAGAGTAATGGTTAATCAAAATCAATACTTACGGCGAATTTCCAAAACCACACCCTGTAGGTCCCGGCTTCGCCCAGTGGAGTAGCACGTCAAGGCTTAGTTTACTCAAGCTTCTTCTTTCAACGCGCCGCGGTTCATCTTTCCGAGGTCGAAGCCAATCTCTTTTTTGGCGAGGTCATAGACTCCAATCCAGCTTTGGATAGTAACAACTTGTTTCCGTGTTCCACCATGGCCTTTCAGAGCGATCAGGATGCGGGTTGGGCGAGCCAAGGCAGCTTTACGGCTAGCGTAGCGGTCAACAGCGTGGCGAATGGGGCCCCTTAGGGGGTCGACGATGTCGCGGCTGGACGACAGCAAGACGTCGCGGCCGCCATTGATCTCCAAGGTCGTAGATGCCGAGTCCGTTCGGGCGGAAGCTTCCTACCGCTGCCATGAACACAATTGCATCATTGAATCCTTCGATAAGTTGCCATTTCGATGGATCATATCCGGCCGCCTTTAGCGCCGCCAACGCGTCCGGTGTCTTGCGCTCCTCACCGGAGTAATTTCCCGCGTCATTAGGCGGAGGCCAATGTAAACCCCACGGAAAGAGATCGGCGATTTGCTCATCCCTTGCTCTTCGGCGTAGCGGAAGTATTCTCTCGATCTTCAATCCCCACCGCGCAACTCCACTCATGATCAGTTGTCAGCCGATACTTATTCCCTTCCTTTTGGCTCAGCCATTCGCAAAATGCTGTGGCATCCTCCCAGCTCACATTCACAGCGGGATGGTCACCGGTCTGTGAAAAATCTGGTTTCTCCCACGATCTCCCCGTCGCATCGCAAAAGGTCTGGTAGTCTTTCACCCGCGTTTCTCAGACGCTGAAGAGCACACTTGCACTCGGGCGAAGATGTCGCCGTGGCTCGATCCGTGCAGGGCAGGCATTCCCTGGCCGCGAAGTCGGAAGACACTGTCGCTCTGCGTGCCGGGGGGATCTTCAAATTCACCGCGCCGGTGAGAGTGGGCACGCGAACTTCTCCGCCAAGCGCCGCAATCGAGAACGGAACCGGTATCTCGCAGTGGAGGTCCATCCCATGGCGCAGAAAGATGGCGTGCTCCTTTATATGAATGACAACGTACAGATCGCCGGGAGTTCCGTTACGCAACCCCGCCTCACCCCCGCCGGCGCTGCGCAGACGGGCTCCTTCGTCAATACCCGCAGGAATCTTTAGCTTCACGCGACCATCGCCATGACACGTGCGGCACGGCTTCTCGATGACACGGCCTGTACCCTGGCACGCCTCACAGGCATCCAGCTTTCGAATTTCGATCTCCTTCTCGCAGCCTCCGGCTTCTTCCAGAGTAATCTGCATATCGTAGCGCAAGTCTGATCCACGCTCCTTATTCGGCTGTTCGGCCCTCGCTCCCTCCAAAACCTGCTCTAAGGCGGCTATAAGTCGCGCGCAATCGCCAGTAAAACGAGTATGGCTGACGTCAAGCGCATTTCGACGAACCAACGGCTTTAAGTCATCAGGGAGGTCGCCCGGCCGAGGCATCGATGCGCCGTCGACTAGGACCGGGATCACTCTAACGCCACGTTTGAGCGCAGTCGCAATTTCGATACGTACGAAATCTTCCGGGTCGTCGAGTCGGCGTCTACCCTCCTCATCGGACGACATCAGCCAATGCTTCCCAATAACCGCGATCAGCACGTCGCAAGAACCCACACTTTTTTCGATCTCTTCAACAAAGTCGACGCCAAGGTCCAGGTTGTCGACGTCATAGAAAATATGGTTCGCGGCAAAACGGCTATCCAGTCGATCGTATATACGGCCGGCTGCCGATGAGCTGTCATCGCGGCGGTAACTGATGAAGATTTGACCATCCATATGGCGCTGCCAGGAGGAGCTTCGCATACCTGGGCCGATGGAGCACTAGAGTCGGACGTCGCTTGCGAAAGCGCACTCCCTAATCAAAAGATGGCCGATAAGCATCGGGTAGGTCAAGCTGGAAGGAAGCCCCGTTTGGCGGGCTTGAGCGAGGTTCCTTTTCGCAAATGGAGATCAAGGTTGACGCGAAGCTCATCGAGGCGTTACGGAATTGCTATCAAGAACTACGCATGGGCGAGCCAAGGCAGTTGGCGGAAAGCGCAGCGGCCAACAACGTGGCGAATGGGACCCGTTTAGCGGCCCCGGCCCTGACACCCCCTGCCGGTTACCCCCGCGAGTTCCCCCAGTGGGCTATATAAGCCGATGGAAAGATCGCCTCGATATCCGCATCTCGAAACTTGATCCAAGCCCCTTGAGCCTTTCGGAGCCTCTCAACTAATACAGGGTCGGCCTCAGATCCCTTTGAGTAGCGCTGAATCACTTTCTGGTAGACCCTAGTCAACTCATCCTTGGCGCTCTTGAGATCCACAATGGCGGCCCGATTCATCTCGGACTGCGTTTGGCCATAACCCACCGAGACTCCGACGAATGATCCGCTCAATAGTGCGACCGCGATCAGTTTTTTCATTCTCATTTCTGGCTTTCTGGTTCTTTTCTGTTCCCGCGGTCAAGGAACAATCCTAATTTCAGACCACCTTCCGACTTTTGTGATCTCGATGACGTCCTGGTAGATCGGCTCGACGAGATCCTCCCACGTCATCATGCCCTGCATGTAGAACCTTCGCCCCTCCTTGAGGCAGCTGCCCGCGGCCTAATTCATCGATTCATCACAACGATTTAGACTGAAGCTCCCAACCCTCGATGCCGAGGCAACGAGCGCTGACGAGGGCTTTGAACTCGCGACGCGCATGAGCATTCGAGACCGCTCCAACGCGCTGGTGGTTAGTCATGGGCTCTAACGAAATAAGGTTAAGCTGCAGGCCACCAGCGCGAGACCTTGTGACAAAAGCTGAAGCCTTCTGGGCGTCGTTGCGTCTGGAAATAACTGCCTGACAGCTCCAACCGCTATTTAGGCAACAAGTCCAGTGACGCTATTTAGTTTGGTCGACAAACCGGTCTAGTACTTCAAGAAAAGCAGGTTCATAAACGTCACTGACGTAGTTCAGGTTCCAGAGCCCGCTTTCGCGAATGTCGCGCTTGACGCTATGCAAGCCCAACCAGCTCGGGCTTGGTGGATCAACCGGCAATAGCTGGTTTGAAAGAAGCGCGATCGCGTTCCGCTCAATGTAAGAGCGGAGACTGTCGCGCCCGGCCTCGTCAGGCACGCCTACCCAGAACACCGACATAACACCGATATATGAAGACACACGGCGCTCATGCTCGGCTTCCGATGCGCGGATCTCGCGCGAAGCCGATTGCCCCACCGACCATGTCGGGATCAATCCAATCAACTCGCGATCACGCTGAAGGAGTGCTGAGCCGACGTGTAACCGGAAAACAGAGCCGCGGTGGTTACCTCCGCCCTCGCTGCCACCGCGATGGGTACGGAGCCGCCCCCACAGCTTTGATTTTGAGTTCGCACTTACAGCGTGAGTGCCAACCCGGACAACACGACGAGCTGTTGGGTTACTGGCTCGGTATTCACCTGGTTCGATGAAGAAGTAAACGCCCCGAACTGGGAAGGCGACGCGGCCAGTGTACTGGGACAGCGGCTTGCCCTGCTCAGGTCGACCGGCCAGAACTCCCAATAAGTTGTAGAAGCGCGTCAGATCGTCAGTCATTTAGAATCGAGTTTAGCGCCCGCAGTTGGCGACCGAACGACAGTCCCTCGAGTGGTATCGAGACGCTGAAACCGCGATCGCGAAGAAACGATACCAGATGTTCGCGGTATCGCTGCCCAGCAAGGACTATGACCTCGGCTCCCTCCGGCAACACTCGCAGCAAGCGACGCTGGACCTCCTCGGCCCATTCAACGCGCTGTCGGGAACCCATCTTGTTGAGGGTTTTCTCGTACGGCTCGACGATTTGCTCTGGATTGAGAAGGCCATGCTCCGCCGACAGAATATACCAAGCGTCCGCGTTAACCTCGGCGTAGCGCCGCAGACCATGAAACAGTGCGGAAATGTAAAGGTCTTTCGCAGGAGTGGCAGTGGTTCGCTTGGATTTGACGCAGGACACGAGCGCGACACGCATGATCACACCACCATCTATGTTTGTTGCCTAGACTTTATGGCTGTCGGCGCGCCCGGTGATTCGGGCGGCAGCCCGTGGTGGTCCGAGTTGAAAAAGGTGGTATGGTTGCTGTTCATTGGATCGCTGGTTGATCTGGCGGGAGGCCGATCAGAGCCGCATTCAAAAGGCGGGCAGGATTTCGCGTCATGCCGCCAATCATTGACTCGAACAACGCAACCACACCATGCGAAAAACTACACTTCATCTCGGGCTGAATGTCCACAAGGATGCCAAAGGTCACCATGCCCTAGCTCCTCTCATGCGTAAACAACCCTTTTCACTCTGAACCCAAACTGCTTTCATCTCGATTTTGGGGTGCCAACCCCACCCCTCCCCCATGAAAACATTCGCTAACCACGCAAATTCCGGAGATGAACAGGTTGGTTCAATCACTTGTTCGGCTTCAAAGCTCCGAGAGAGGGGAAGTAAACACGGCCTTGGTGCTCAGTCTTCGTGCCCGCACACGGGCTAGACCCCCAGTGGTCACCACATACGTCACAAAGGAGATCGACATGAAGCTCATCAAGGTACTGACCTGGGTCATGTGGAGTCTGATTTTCACCCTGACGTCCTTGCCGGGCCTGGCTGCCGACTACCCTGCGCCGCAGGAAGGCAGCTGGGTAGTGCGCGACTTCCGCTTTCACACCGGCGAGGTGCTGCCCGAACTGCGCCTCCATTACACGATCGTAGGTGTGCCTACCGGCGAGCCGGTGCTCATCCTGCACGGCACGACCGGATCGGCTACCGGTATGCTCAACCCCGGATTCGCCGGCGAGCTCTTCGGCCCGGGGCAGCCGCTGGACGCTATCCGTTACTACCTCATCCTGCCGGACGCCATCGGCACCGGCAAATCCTCCAAACCTTCGGACGGCCTGCGTGCGAGCTTTCCAAATTACAACTACGACGACATGGTCGAGGCCCAATACCGGCTGGTGACGGAGCACCTGGGCGTGCGCCACCTACGGCTGGTGCTCGGGAACTCGATGGGCGGCATGCACACCTGGCTCTGGGCCCAGAAATATCCGGACTTCATGGACATCGCAGTGCCGATGGCGTCGTTGCCGACTGAGATGTCCGGGCGTAATTGGATGACACGCCGTCTCATAATCGATTCGATCCGCAATGACCCGGAGTGGATGCACGGCAACTACACCAAGCAGCCGCGCAGCGCTCAATTCGCCTCGGTATTCTACGGCATCGCCACCAGCGGCGGAAATCAGGCACTCCAGAAGGCAGCGCCGACGCGCGAGAAAGCAGACCAGCTGCTCGACCAGCGCCTGAGCGCGCCTTTCCGCGGTGATGCCAATGACCTCCTGTACCAGTGGGAGTCATCGGGCGACTATAACGCCTCCGGCGGCCTGGAACGCATCCAAGCGGCTCTGTTGGCGATCAACTCGGCGGACGACGAGCGCAACCCGCCGGAACTCGGGCTGCTGGACCGCGAGATCAAGCGCGTGAAAAATGGCCGTGTGCTGCTGATCCCTGGTAGCGACGAGACCGCAGGCCACGGCACCACTGCCCGAGCGAGATTCTGGAAGAAGGAACTGGGGGAGCTGCTGCAAAGCGTGCCCGCCACACAGAGCGAAGGAGGCGCCCGAGGCGGGCAGACGAAGCGGTGATTGCCTGGACGATCGCACCATGCAATCGATGCACCCCGTAGTGAGCTGATGGGAGCAAAGGTGCCAGGAACCATTCCTCCGGGTCCAGTGCGGAGCCGAACACGCGGCCGCCGCGGGTGAGCCGCAGGTCGTTAGGCGCCGCGTCAATTGGAGAGGCCAATGTCAAGCAACCAAACTCCTGATCCCGATGCGTTTCGTGACTTCGAACACGCAGGTTGGACGTCTAACGTATCCGAATACGAGGCGGCGTTCACACGCCTCACGAGGCAGGCCGTTGCGCCGTTATTGGATGCAGTGAACCTGCGCCACGGGGCTCGGCTCCTCGACGTTGCGACGGACCGGGTTATGTCGCGGCTGCCGCGGCCGGGCGCGGAGCGAGGGCCCTGGGTGTCGACTTTTCCGCTCCGATGGTTGCGCATGCCCGTGCGATCAATCCCGCCGTTGAGTTTCAAGAAGGGGACGCGGAAGCACTTTCACTTGAGGATTGCAGCTTTGACGCCGTAGTCATGAATTTCGGAATGCTTCACCTTGCGCGACCCGAGCGAGCGATGACCGAGGCTGCGCGCGTCCTCAAGCCCGGTGGATGTTTTGCGTTCACCGTGTGGGCGAGACCGGAGGAGGCAGTGGGATTTGAAATTATCCTGAACGCCATTCAATCTCATGGTAACCCCGGGGTGCAATTGCCTCAGGGGCCGTCATTCTTCCGATTCAGTGATCCGGCCGAATGCGACCGAACGTTGCGCGAAGCGGGTTTCCTGAATGTTAGGGTTACGTCTATTCCTCAGGTTTGGCGGTTCAATGCGCCAGGTGGACTATTCGATGCCATTTATTACGGCGGGGTAAGAATCAAAGCAGTGCTTCGCGCCCAGTCCAACGAGGCACTTGAGGCAATTCGTAATGCGGCGAGCGAGGCTACCAAGAATTTCAACCGCCGCGGCACAATTGAACTTCCGATGCCCGCGATCCTCGCATCCGCGGTAAAGCCCCTGTGACGGTGCGCGATCCGCGGCCAGGTTCCGGGCCGGTCGCGCGGCCTCCCCCCAGTAGGTTCTGTGACGACTTAATCCAAAGTGCGCCGCGGGTCGGTCCCAAAAATCAACCCATTTAAGACCACAAATCATTTACTTTTTGACTATGGCCCGTCACCCGCATCCAGGAGTCCCCGGAGCCAAGCCACGCATGCCAAAAGCCGAGTCAAACGGCGAACCGGCGAGCAAAGAAGAGCTTGCGAGGCTCAGCGAGGAATATCTGAGGACTCGCAACTCGCAAATGGCCAGCAAAGCCGCGATTGCTGAGATGGAACTGGCGCGCCGGCGCGGCGAGCTGATTTCGAAGAAGGCGGCGTTTGCGTCGCTCTCTTATCTGCTGGTTTGCTTCAGGCAGCGAACGCTCCTGGCGCACCGGACAATCGCCGGGCGACTAGCCCGGCTGGGATTGATTGATGACGCAAATGAACACCGCGCATCTGAAGTGATTGGGGAAGAGATTCGCGGGCTATTGACCGAGCTGGCCAACTTGCCCACGAAAGTGACGAATCCGGATTGGCTCAGAGAATTGGAGCGCGAGAATGCTGGAACCGCGGTTGAAGAACGCCAGCCAACACCGGACGAGCACCGGCACACGGAAGCGCGAGCCGCGAGCCGGCGGCAGAAGAAAACCGAGACGATGCGGGGGCTGCGCGAAGCCGGCCGAGCCTAGCCTTCCTATTCGCTTGAATCCTCCTCCGGCGGCAGGAGCACGCTGAACACATCCATCCAGAATTCCCGATCTGCGGCTGATACAGGCTCGCCGGGCTCCGGCTCAAAATCGTCTCGCAAGCTGATCATGGCTCAATATCGCCTCTTTTGCCCGAATCGGATGAAAACTTCGCGCCAGGATGCCCGTGGCGGCCCTTTGAGCGGGCGCCCGCTATCGTGGCATTCGGGAAAACCGGCGGCCGTCGCCTTGCCCTTCAGGCGGGTCGCATTGTCCTCGTTCACTAACGAGGGCATCGGGCCGACGCCTCGCGCCTCAACGGCCGGCGATTTTTTGCTGACGAAGGTTTTTCTAATCTAAACAATCGGCCATGCCGATCCCGAGAAGATTTCAGGACATCCTCAAATTGAACCGCTTTCCGATCACGCACGAAACCTATTCCGGCGAGAGTCCGTATGACCCTGAACCTGAAGAGGTGCGCAATTTGGTTGAAGTAGGAAATAGGTTTCGCGGCAATCTGATCAACGAAACCGTCTATATCGAAGACAAGCTCGAAAAATATCTCGCGAAACATTTCCACAACGACCCGAAGAAGGGCAACAAACTGCCGGAGGAGATGAGCTTCGACCAAAAGTTGAAGGAGTTTAGGTCCACACCAGCAGCAAACAATTTTCCCGGCCTTCGCGACGATTTGAGTTATCTCAACCGACTTCGAAATACTCTCGCCCATGGAAAGCTAATCTTTGAGCATCGGACCGGTGAGTTGAAAATCTATAATGCAAGGCATTCGCGCACGGTGATTCTCACGAAGGCTTTACGGGCTGAAATCGAGGAAAAAGTGTCGCGCGTTGAGGAGTCTCTGAACCGATTGTTTGTCTAAAGTATGCAGCGCGACGATCCCGAGCTGGACGCTTGGATGAGCGAAATCCGGCTCCGCGCCATCACGCAGATCGGCAAGATTTCACGCGAGCTTGAGAAAGGGAAGCCGAACAAGGGGCATGGTGTAGCCACTAGTGGCCAAACCAAGAACCAACAACTCGCTGACGCTGGCCTTATGACCCGCACGGCGAACGACCTGCGGCGGCATCGCGCCGAAGTAGGATTGCTGTCCGAATTCGCGAGCGGCCGCAACCTGCTTAGCCGGGAAAGCCACTCGAATTAGATCTTTTTTCACATAATCTGGCGGTTCGCCGGCGTCGGTTGTCGGGGATTCTCGCATCTCCCGCTTGACGTTGGAGTCCGCCTCCAAGCAGATTGCCCTCCGAATGAACGCCAGAAGCTCCGTCCCCGCCAATAAACGTTCGGATGTGACCATGATATCCGAAAATCACAGGATCACTTGTTGGGCAGGGCACGTCGAAGCGCCGTTCTTTGCGGTGAGCATTCGATGCCAATGAACGCTACCAATTGATTGACATCGCTCAGGGCCAGTGTAATGCCGAAAATGAGCAGGTCTGACCAGAAGAGGAAAACGATTCCTCCGGCGACAAAACAGCTTGTACTGCTGGAGTCTGGCTATATGTGTGCGAACCCGCGTTGCCGACATATACTGACTCTAGAAATTCATCACATCATCTGGGTACGAGATGGCGGGGGAAACGAACCTTCCAATCTACTGGCTCTGTGCCCCAATTGCCACGCTTTACATACTCGAGAACACATTCCTCAAGAGGCGATTAGAACCTGGAAAGGAATGCTTATCGCTCTCAACAGCATCAACAGAAACAGCATTGATATTCTCATTTATCTGTACCGTCAGCACAACAATTTCTTCGGTCGGCATATCCGGTATTCTGCCGATACAGCTCTCCAACTCGCAGGATTGATAAACTCCGGCCTGCTTGAAATTGCATCGGCCACCATTGCATCAGAGTAACGAAGGCAAGATCCGCCCTTCAGCATTTGATATAAGATTGACGGGAAAAGGGTCTATGATGGTAGAAGCCTGGCTAGCAGGTAATGAGACTCAACTCAATGCAGCGCTCACTCAGCAATGATGCCCAAGGCCGACGACGATACTGAGCGGTAATCATGCGGAATCCGCCAGTGCTTGCCGCAGTGAAATCTGAGCGCCGGTGTAGGAGAAAATCCGGCCGCCCGAAAGATGAACCCCGAACGCTCCCCAGGCAAGCGGCAGAGCAAAATGCGGGCAGTTTAAGGGCAGGATTGCAGAAATCTGCCGCGTTTTTCGAGCGTCAATTGCGTCGTAAGTGCCTTATCCTAAACCTAAAGCCAGCACCCGGATTCGAACCGGGGACCTACTGATTACAAATCGGGAGAGCGCCTGAGCGCCACGTCATCGATACGTCCGAATGGACGTGTGCAAATCATCGATATGTGATGGGGTAGCATTCGGGTCATATACGAGCGAACCCGGCGAACTTGCAAATATTTCGTAAAATATTGCTTCTTCTTGGAACTTTGAATTGAACGCTGGCGCCTTGTCCGGGAAATTGCCTTTCGTTCAGCGACGAAGGAGACATCAAAAAGGCGAGTGCAATGGTAAAAGTTTCTTCATAATTTACCCAGAGCGCGATGCACATCGTGCCAACCCATCTCCAGAGTCAACCGCATCAGGTGCGCCCAATGTGGGCTCCAGCTCAGATACTCAGCAGCCTCCTCGGCAGTAACTTCAGTGCTCCCGCCTCCGCCGATGAAAGAGCCGCCCCAAATCCGATACTCACCGGGTCGCGTCCTACTGACGGCGGAGATGAGTGGCGAGCAATGCGTCACGATGATGGCGTCTCGATCGTGGCTTATCTTCGGCACAAAGCCGTTGTCGAAAGGGTGGATGCAGTCTTCTCGTTGCATTTTATTTGCCTTCCTTCTCGATCTTCATGAGCGATGTGATCATGATCTCCAGGCGTTTTTTGTGGAATTCGACCCTGCCAGTAACGGTAACTCGATTATCAGTGAGTGACGGCAAGACCGCCGCCGAAGCGCGAGACGTCACTCGCACGGATGAAGACGGTGAGGCGCTTAGCAGTCAGAGCTCTCAGTTGATTGTCTGCGGACGTGATTATTCAGGATTTGTTGGTTGTCGCTTTCTATACGCGGCGGTGAATTTGAAGCGTCCCGGCCGGTGCCCGGCGCGTTCCATTTCGTCCTGTAGTTCGTTGAGCAACCGGCAGAGCTCGGGCGTGTGCTCTTCGGTGCCAGTAAATTTGATCGGCCAATCCTCCGTGTTGCCGAGGTTACCGTGCAGGAAGCGGTGCAGTTTGATGGCCGCACGCTCAAGTCGGGTCGTGCTCCTTGTGAGGCGCCGCCTCGGCATTCTGTAGTATTCTTGTTCCATCGTTTCTGGTTCCTTCTAATTCTTGCCGGCCTCTATGCCGTGGGCGCACCGAGCGGTCGTCCACGGCACGCAGCAGTTGATGGTGGTAGTGATCACCGGCTGGGCTCGGGGCCCGCTTCCTTAGCCATCTCACGCGTCGCGTGCAGCAAGCCATCGAAGACCTCCATTGAAAGCTCGGCGAACTCCTCGCCGTGGCCCGTCTCGATGAGCAGGCGCTCGCCATCGAGGATCGCGCGCACCTCGATGCCAGCCGATCCCGGATCGTCGCGTGCGCGAATGTGGGGAAGAGCAGTTGCTGGCGAGGGCAATTCCGCAGGCTTGCGGTTATGCGATATGGACGGCATCGTCCGACGATCATAAGGAAACAGAACTTGGGTGTAAGCGCGGCGGCGTGTTACCGCAGCATGAGAAGCGGCACAAGATTGGCCGGAAGTGGCTAAGGTTTTTGGGGTGCTCATAGGTATGTGGGCTGTCGATTACGCACCCGGAGCACAAAAAATCCGCCGACCTTCATCAGGCGGCGGAAAATTCCGTGGAGATTTTCTCGTTCGGAAGATCGCTCTCCCGCACATCGACCCCTTTAGGGTCAAGGCACCTTGCCGTCTCCAACGACAGGTTGCCGGATTCGGTTCACGAATCGCTCCTGATGCTCAAAGTGAGTCATAGACTAGCGGAGGCGAGTTGTCAAATTTTCCCGAAAAAGCCGACCCAGATATTTCCCCGTCGCTTCCTGCTGAGAGGCGAGATCAGCGGAGATTGGCAGGCGACTTTTGACTTGCTATGATCGTTAAACTCACCCATCGGAGGTATGATGCGGACAACGGCACGAGCAAGGCAGAGCGACGTGGTGTCCAACTTGCCAAACCGAGCGATCGCATTCAAGACGTCCAGAAGAAGGCGAAGTCAATAGCTATTCTTTCAAAGGACGGCGCGTGTCCGGTGTCCGTATGGTCATCAGAGCCTTGAACGCATTGTTAGGACGGGCGAAAAGGAAGATTCCCTAGTTATGCGTGGAATAGAACCTACGCTCTACCCGGCTTACCCTCTTATTATCGTGCTGTGAAGGTGTTGGTCACCCGCCAAAGTGGCAACACCCGCTCTGTCGTGCGCCGTCTGCACTGCCCAAACTCCCTGCGGCAAAGCTTCCATGAGTGGGCCGCGTGCTCGCGCCCTTGTGCGTTACCATCAGTCCGAGAAAAATCCTTCCATACCATTATCCGCATGCTCGCCTGCAAATGGATCGAGATCCTCACACGCGCCTGGCACAACCGCGAACTCTACGCCGAAGAGCGCTACCTCCAATCCCTTATCCACCGCGGCAGTCCAATCTGCAAATATCTCAGTCGTCCCGCATCAGCCGTTTGCGAAGCGCCAGCGGAGCAAATCGGCTGCATGCGGTAGTTAGCTGTCAACCCACATAGTAGAGTCAGGCATCTTTTCCGGGAGCTTGAGTAGATTTTCTCGCCTTGAGCTCTAGTTCATTCGCAAGCTTATCGATGATCTTGTCAACGATTTCGGATAATTCATTAACCGAATACTGAAGTAGCTTACTCCACTCACCAGTCTTGTCCTGATTTCTCTTGTCACTGGTTGCCAACTGCGATAGTCTTAGATCAAGAGGGAGCAACTCCTCATAATAAAGCTCCTTCCATTCTTGGTAAATGGAAGAGGGAGTCAAACGAAGAGCTTTACTGATCTCTGCACGTATTCTGCCGAGCAACTTCCCCGCATTCTCTTCGTAAGCCCTCAGCGCAGGAGCGTATCGATCCCGCTCAGGAAACTGTCGGTAGTAAGGAACTTCAATAAGCAACAATTGATACTCCCAAACTAAACTGGACAAATCTTCAAGGAGTTTTACCTGGGCATCAATGATCTTACTCTGGCGTGATAGCTCGGCATCAAATATCTTTTGCTCTTTCTTTCTTCGTTCGTCTATGAGTCCAAATAGGAGTGGCACGAGCACCCCAGTTAGACCTGCTGTCAATGACAGAATCACTGCATTTTCAATGAAGCTTTGGCTGAGCGTCATTTGTTTATCCTCCAGGATACGATGGCAGAAGTAATGTCAGACAACGTCAACTCCTGATCCCTTGACGGATCTGCTTGGTGGTTGAA
The DNA here is from genome assembly GCA_963708595.1 of uncultured Verrucomicrobiae bacterium. Lineage (GTDB taxonomy): Bacteria > Verrucomicrobiota > Verrucomicrobiia > Chthoniobacterales > Terrimicrobiaceae > DASTFP01. The sequence goes on along the minus strand of CAVPTR010000018.1, from coordinate 9,581 downwards.
AGCAGGAGCTAACGTATTCTAGAATGATACGCTGAATATTGTAATAGGGGGATATCGCCATATTCTGGTTTCATAGGTGAGGAATTCTCCCTCAAGAGCAGCACTACTGCGCTGGTGTCGGAGAGGCTCTAATCGCGCTGTTCGGATTCTTTTCAAAGTGGCCGGTATGTAACCAAACTGCCCTCTTCTGACAAGAAAGGATGATTTTAGGCGCCTCTGGATCCTTAAAGGCAACCGAGAGCAATTACTCCAAGCCAGCGATCCAGTCCCACAGGGGCTTCAGATCGTCGTCATCGAGCGCCAATCCACGAATGTCTTTGTCAAGTTTGATGGCATGTCGAAGGCTTTTTCGCCTCTTCCATGCGGCCCGTGACGCTCGCATAACAGGCAAGGTTGAATGCGATCATGGCAACCTTGGGATGTATCTTTAGTCCAGAACAAGCGATACTCAAATGGCCCCTGGTGACACGACTGTTGGGAGAACCCCTACTGGGGTGTTTTATACCATTGCAATGTGTTGCGTCGCATCGTTCAATCGCGCGCACACCGCACGGCAGCAAACTCGACAGCTTTAGTCATGCCCCGCCCCGCTTCTCGCACCCGTTCGAAAACCGCCAAGACAAAGACGGCCTCGCGTGCCGGGCCGCGGCGATTGCCGGAATCCGCGCGTTACTTGCGCAAGACGCATGCCGCCGTGCGCGCGGAGCTCGGCGCCGCGGAGCCGCTCCCGGCTTTCCTCGCGGGCGCGCGCGGCCTAACACCGGCGGATCGACGGCGCATTGTGGAGCAGGCGCTGGTGCTGATGGAGCAGAATTACGTGCATCTTCCTCTAAAGAAGGCAATGCATGCAGTCGAGCCGCTCCAACGCTTGCGCCTGCTGCTGCATCGGCTGGAGGAAACTGAGCCGGATCGATTGCCGCCGGAGGTCGAATTCCACCGCGAGATGACTGAGATCTTCATGTCAGTGCGCGATCTGCACACCAACTATTTCCTGCCCGCACCGTTCGCGGGACAGGTCGCGTTTCTGCCCTTTATGATCGCGGATTTTGTCGAAGGCAACCTTCGGAGGTATCTCGTCGTGCGCGTTGCCAGCGGATTCAGTCACCCGACGTTCGTTCCCGGTGCGGAGGTGCTGTACTGGAACGGCGCGCCGATCTCGCGCGCGGTCTGGGCCAATGCGCAGCGATTTGCGGGCAGCAATCTCGAGGCGCGGCATGCACGCGGCGTCGCCACGCTGACGACGCGTCCACTGCTGCGCACGCTGCCTCCCGACGAGGAGTGGGTCATCGTGCGCTTTCGCACCGCGGCCGGGGATGCCGAAGAGTTGCGGTTTGATTGGATGGTCGGCACGCCTCCCCCGATGGCCACCGGCGAAGCGAGCGAAGCCCTCGACGACGCACTCTTCGCCACTGCCCGAGCCGTCGATGTCGAGCTTGAGGTCCTCCACCGCACGCGTGCGGCGTTGTTCCGTCCGCGGGTGGTGCGGGCAGCGGAAAGAGCGCGCGTGACGGTCCGCGCCACCGACTCCGGCGGAGAGTCGCTGCCAACCACGCTGCCAGGCGTCCTGCGCGCCCGGCCTGTCGAGACGCCGCACGGCCGTTTCGGGTATATAGGCATTCGCACATTCAGCACCAATCCCGATCCGTTTGTCGCCGAGTTCGTGCGGCTCGCCGAAGCCCTTCCGCAGAAGGGTCTCATCGTCGATGTCCGCGGCAACGGCGGCGGAATCATCTTTGCGGGCGAACAGCTCCTTCAAGTGTTCACGCCCCGACGGATAGAACCGGAGACACTTCAGTTCATCAACACCCCGGTGAATTTGCGGATGTGTCGCCGCCACGGCTCGGATTCGCCGATTGTGGACCTCTCGCCGTGGGTGCCTTCCATCGAGCGGTCGATTGAGACGGGCGCCGTCTTTTCCAATGCGTTTCCCATCAGCTCGCCGGAAGCCTGCAATCGAGTCGGTCAACGTTACCACGGGCCGGTCGTGCTCATCACGGACGCACTCTGCTACAGCACGACCGATATCTTCGTGGCTGGTTTTCAGGACCATGCCATCGGTCCGATTTTGGGCGTGGACGGAAACACCGGCGCAGGCGGAGCGAATGTGTGGGACCATCCGCTGCTGAGCGCCCTCTTCGCGCAGCCCGCTCCCGATCCGGCCTCGCCTTACGAGCCTCTGCCGAATGGCTCCTCGCTTCGCGTCGCGATCCGCCGCACCTTGCGCGTGGGCGCGCGCGCCGGGACTCCCGTCGAAGACATTGGTGTCGTGCCCGAGCATCGGCATCTCGTCACCCGTAACGATCTGATGCGCGACAATATAGACCTGTTTGCAGCGGCTGCTGCGCTGCTCGCGGCAATGCCCGTGCGGCTGTTGAGCGTGCACGTCGCGCCGGCCGCCAGCAACGCCGTGGAGGTCAGTCTCACAACGCAGAACCTCGATCGCCTCGACGCATTCGTGAACCAGCGCCCGCAACACTCAATCGATCTTTCGGCTCCAACAACCAGCATGCTGATTTCCAAGCCGAGCGCGGCCCCTGCTGAGTTGCGCCTTGAAGGCTACTCCGGCGGCAAGCTCGCCGCCAATCGTGTGCTTTCCATCTGAACGATCCCAGCCCTTAATAACGGTCGAAAAATCATGACAACGCAAGAACGACTTGCCCGCATCAACGCCGAGCTTGCGGCCGACGACCAAATGCCGCCCTTGGATAGTCTCGGCATTTCCACCGCCGCCGTCGCCGACGCCGCCGCGACGGGAAGGAAATACGAGCTCCTGGCCGATGGTGACTCATGGTTCGATTACCCGCTCGGAAAGGACGTGCTCGATTACCTCAACAACTTCTTCAAACACCCCATCACCAAGCTCGCCAAGGCCGGCTCCACTCTGAATGAGCTCGTTTACGGGCCGGTCGAACTTTTCACGAGCGATCCGAGCCAGGGCAAAACCCGTCTCACCATGGTCGTGGAAAAACTGCGCAAGCAGCAATTCGACGCCTTCCTGTTCTCCGGCGGCGGCAACGACATCGCCGGGCCGGAATTCTTTTCCTTCATCAATCACGCCGCGTCGGAGCTGCCCAATCCGAACCGAAGCGTCCTCGATGGCGTCGTGAACGGCACCTTTCGGAAAGCCTATGAAGACATGGTCGAAGTATTGCTAGCAGAAGCGCAGAATCTCAGCATTCGCCTGCCGATTTCGTACACGGCTACGACTACCCGTGGCCCGATGGACGAGGAGCGGTGGCGCTCGGGATTATCGGGCCGTGGTTCGAGGAAAGCTTTCGAAAAAAGGGCTTTCCCATCACGGGAGGCAGCGATCCGGATCTGGGCCGGCGGCGCACGATCGTAGCAGAATTCATCGAGGCGCTGAACGTCATGCTCGACAGTCTGCAGACGAAATACATCGGGAAGGTTTTCAAGGTCGATCTTCTCGGCACCTTGCCGAATCGCGCCGACTGGGCCAATGAATTGCATCCGACCAATACGGGCTTTGCCGCCGTCGCCTGGAAATTTAATAACCGGCTCTACGAGGTGCTGGGATAGCGAAGGAGCCCGCTGCACATACATCGCGGCGGCAGGTATGTTCTACGCGGCTCAGGTCCGCTTGAGTCGTCGGCGCCACTCATTTCTGGGCCAGAGGTGACATTGGGAGCAGTTCAATCGCGTGGTAAGACGGAAACTTCGCTCCCCGAGCGTTTCGGCTCTGCGGTTGCCAGTGACCGCGCCAGCCGGGTTCCTTAGTTAGTTAATAGGCTTGTGCCCGGAGCAGAGTGGCCTCCGCATTCTCTACACCCTCGGTTCGTCTAATTGCATAGGCGAGACTGATCCGCTAGCCAGCTTTTCAGGATCAACCTTTACAAGGTGGCTGGCAACCGCTGCGGCCATGTCCCACTTCCTGGCTGCCATGTAGAGGTTAACACGCGCCCCTAGGACTTCGTTGCGAGCCTTTTCTTCAGGCTCAATCTCTTCCAGGACCTGCGCTGCCTCATCGAACATTCCCAGCTCAAGATACCCACTGGAAGCGAGGACATGCCTTTGCCAATCGCTTTTCAAGGAATGGGAGCCTCTTGAAGAAAGAAAAAGAGTGCCTTCGTGGCCAGCCAGGTTACAAGCAGGAAAGCGCCGGCCGTGATAGCGAGCATCATGAGCGACCAAAAATGATAATCCTCAGGTTGCCGGCGCAAGGGGCGTTTTTCTTCCATGGCTTGCGGTGCTCAACTCGAACGCCATCTGTTCAGGATAGGTAACGTCCCATAGTGAACTAATAAACGGGACACCGCGACGCGAAAACGCAATTCGGCACCCGGCTGGCAGCCGATTGTCACTCCGGAAAGTGCCCCTTTCTTTACTAAGGACTCATTCATCACTTTTCCTTTGCTTTTCTGATACACGTTAAATACGCGGTTGTAGCAGCCGGATTCTGCCAGAAGTGACAGGATATCCGTTAACAAGGAGACTTTATGGCTACGAAGAAGAAAGTTGCAACGAAAAGGGCTGTCACGCGAGCCTCTGCGGAAGTAGCGGACATTCCCGCATCAACTACCAAAATTCCAGCGCAGTTGCAGGAATTTCTCAAGCGGACATCGATTCCCAAAGGTTTCGTTAACTCCGAGCAGCTTACGCTGGAGGAACTGCGAAGGCGGCTGAACGAGCTCAACTTGAGGCCCACCGTGCCGCTGGAGCAGCTGCTGGCCAGCGTGAACCGCATCAAGCCGGCGCCCGTCCCCGTAGAGAAGTTGCCGGAAGAGATCAAGGCATCCATCCGCGCATTGAAGCCGGAAGCTCGACGTTTCCACGGCGTCAAACTTGTTCGAGTTCAATCGCAACCCGCGGCTGCCGGTGTTCTCCAATTGGGTCGTTGACTTCAACTCGCTCTTCGAGACGGGTCAGCTGGGGCCGACTCCCAATAAGGCCCGAAAAATCGACAGCTTCATGGCCAACGGTCTGGAGACACTGCCCGGGTTCACGGGACTGATGGCGATTCTGGCAACGCGGAACCTTCGGCGAGGTCTGGCTCTCGGTCTGCCGAGTGGACAAGGCATGGCCAAATTTTTGGGCATCGGGCCTATGAGCGCGGCGCAGCTGACGTCAGGGTTGCCGGCGGCCGAAGTGAGCGTGCTGAACTCCAGCGGTGGTCTCCTGTTGAAAAAGACACCGCTTTGGTATTACGTGCTTCGCGAGGCCGCTGTTCTAGCGGGTGGCAATCAGTTGGGTCCGGTCGGCGGCAGGATCGTAGCGGAGACGTTCGTCCGGATGCTGAAGCGCGACGCGTCCTCTTACCTAAACGTCCTTGGCGGATTCACGCCTATTCTTCCCTCGGTCACGGCTGGAGACTTTACGGTGGCCGATCTGGTGACCTTCGCCGGCGTAACCCAGCCCTAAAGTTCGGGGCCGAGGAGGGAGCGAAGGAAGCAGGACAAAATCGCAACGCTTGGGATAATCGATTATGCTATTGGGCTGCGAACGCTTGAGGTGCGCATAAATGCAGGTCGGGCGTAACCCCATCGCCTGGGAAACTGGCTCCACGTGAGCGCGCACACGGGCGAACCGGGCGATGCCGAGAGGGAAGGCGGTACCACGTCGCCCAACGTGTCGCCTTCAGGCGACGTTTCCTGATCGACCGAATCGGCTTCGATGGACCGCAGTGCCTTGCCGTACAGCCTAATGAGCTGGTTACGGATCACCATGCTGGCATAGGGACCAAGCTGCCCTTCTGGGAATCGTAAGTTCTGACCGCCCGGGTCAAGGCAATGAAGGAGCAACACCACGCTCCACCGATCCTTGCTGTGGACCTCTGTAGTTTGAAGCGAAACCACTCCATTGATAATTCGCAGTCGAAGGCCGACTAGGCCGGGCTGCCGGTTGCAGGACAGGAGCGCGGCAATCAACTCCACGTTAGTGAGCGCCGCCACGGCGCGCAGATCCGCGCGGACCTCCTCACGAAAAAAACCCGCAGCTTTTCGCGCAGTCCGTCCCCGTTAAGCTTTTCCCCGTGGAAGAGGAGTCGCACGACCGCCTTGGCGGCGATGTTTCCACCCTCTCAGCCTTTTGTCGCCTTTTCTATTGCCTCGTGTACTTCGCGCTCTCTGTGGTAAATGGTTCCGTACATGATCCGCATGCCCGGACGCACCTTTGACGGCCCTCCACCGCCCATCCTTTCCGCGGAGGAGGCGATCTCCTCCCAGCTCAGAAAGGATGTCGAAGCCCTCGCTGGCCGTATTGGCCCGCGCAACTACGCCGCGTACGCGCAGCTCCTGGACGCCGCTGCCTACGTCGAGGCCGGATTCCGTGAGGCGGGCTATTCCGACGTCCTCCGCGAGACCTACGCCGTTGGTGGTAAGACATACGCGAACCTGTCGGTGGAGGTCCGGGGAAGGTCTACGCCCTCCGAGATCGTGATCGTTGGCGGCCACTACGACTCGGTAGCCGGCTGCCCCGGCGCTAACGACAACGCCAGCGGCACGGCGGCGGTCCTCGCGCTCGCGCGGCTCTTCCGACGTCCACTCCCGCCCGCACGCTGCGCTTCGCGGCATTCACGAACGAGGAACCGCCCCACTTCCAAACCGACGCCATGGGCAGCCGCGTCTGCGCCGAACTGCCGCGCGCGCAGCGAGAACGTCGTCGCAATGCTCAGCCTCGAGACCATCGGGTTCTACAGTGACGCGGAAGGCTCGCAGAGCTACCCGCCCCCATTCAGCCTCTTCTACCCATCGAAGGGCAACTTCATCGCCTTCGTGGGCAATGTCGGCTCCCGTGGTCTCGTGCGCCGGGCCATCCGCACCTTCCGCGAGCGAACCCCTTTCCCCTCCCGAGGGCGCCGCGCTGCCTGGCTTTGTCCCCGGCGTCGGCTGGTCCGACCACTGGTCCTTTTGGCGGGAAGGCTACCAAGCAATCATGGTGACCGATACCGCGCCGTTCCGCTATCCGCACTACCACACGACGGCCGACACCCCTGACAAGATCGACTACCTCCGCTGCGGCCGCGTCGTCCACGGCCTACGCGAAGTCGTGGCCGAACTCAGCGGCTGCGCGGCGCTCTGACGATCGACGTCCCTCGCCACAGTAGGAGCGGCTCGGAAACAGGCGATATTACCGGAACTGGCCTTGCAGATCGACAAAGGCGACGACCCCGCGTCGGGCTCCGGGCTTTCATTCGCCTGGACGTCTTCCGGATGGCCTTTTCCACGAAGACGCCTGACGCGGAACTCGATGTAATAGACGATATTGGACCGTACCAGCCCTCTGCCTTCAGGATCTTAGCTACTGTTTTCGAACTCATCGAGAGTGGAAACTCAAGGATACGTCGGTCACATGCGGCGATAATGCCCTTTTCGCATCTCCGAGCTTTCGCGACATCGACGCGGGGTTCTTTAGAGGATGAATGACGTTCCGCATCCAGACTCGCAACGCTGCTTGCTCGTCTGGGCTTGCTGCCGCGTAAGTGCGAGAAAAGGTTTCAACGAATCGATTCTTTCGGCTCACGCGCGGATATAACAGCAGGATTCTGCCTGGATTTCAATGCCAGCGAAAGCTTGCTGTTCGCGGGTTACAGAAGCCAGCGATCCAATCCCACAAGGGCATCAGATCCTCATCATCGATCGCCAATCCGCGAATGTCTTTATCAAGTTTGATGGCATGCTGCAGGCGCTCTTTGGCCTCTTCCATGCGGCCCGTGACGCTAGCATAACAGGCAAGGTTGAAAGCGATCATGGCAACCTTGGGATGAATGGCTTGCGCCCGGAGCAGAATAGCTTCCGCCTTCTCCACGCTTTCGATGCGTCTAAGCGCATAGGCGAGACTGATCCACCAGCCGGCGGTTTGAGGATCAACCTTTATCAGGTGGCTGGCAACCGCTGCGGCCATGTCCCACTTATTGGCCGCAATGTCGATGTCAACACGCGCTCCGACCTCGTTGCGGGTCTTGCCCTCGGGAGCAATCTCTTCCAGGACAATTGCCGCATCATCAGAACATTTCCAATTCGAGATAGCCCGCTCGAGGCAAGGACATGCCTTTGCCAATCGGATTTCAAGGGACCCGGAGGCTATTGTAGTAGAAACAATAGAGCTTTGGTTGCCACCCATGCGACCAGCAAGAAGGCACCAGCCGTGACAGAGAGCATTATGAGCGACCAGAAATCGAGCAACCATAAACACTGATCATCAGGCTGCCGCCGCAGTGGGCGCTTTATTTCCTTGGCGACCTCGCGCGCGTCCATGTCTAGCGGAAATTCCAGGATGCGGTGCTCACGCCTCGACCATTCGCTTTTCGCTTCCTCCTTGCCCGCACCATATTCGCACTTCCTACTTTACGTCCGAGGATGATGTCTGGCGGCTCAAGCTGGAGCGCGAGTTGGTCCTCTGGGGCAGCTTCGGCGTAGAGACGCGGAAAACTTGGCGACGAGTCGGTTCGTCGCTCTGTCGTTGGGGTTATCTCCGGATGCTCCCCGTTGTGGCGATTGGCTCACCGCATCAGAATCGCTTTTCATTCCGTGTAAAACCTAGATGAACACAATGCCAAGGCAATTGTCGCCGCTTCCAGAATGACTAATCTCCTCTCCTTGCCTTTCGACCGCGAGCGGCCGTCCCATTTGGCTTCCCGGTTGGCCGGCTCCGCTGGTCGCAAGCAACTTTGGCTCATACATTTCGGAAGGCGAGACTACTCCACGAGAGCACCTCTCCATCATCCGGCACCGGTGCGACGCGGCGAAGTGTGAGCTTCGATATCGTCGCCGATGAATTATGCTAGAGGGCTATCACTCGCTGAGCAAGCACCGAGTAGCCCCACTTGACCTATTCAGCTTCAATGCGAGAGTAGCCCAACGGCGCCGATCTCAAGGTATTGACAGAAAAACCGCAACTAGACCAAGCACCTCGATCCCAAAGAGGTCCTCAAGCTGGTTGCAAGGATGGCTAAGGTCCGGTCACGATCTGGAACGCTGTCGCCAGCGGCACCTGGCTTGGGTGAAAGGTCGCCTCAACCGACAACTTTGCACTTACTCAGAACTCGCTTTAGCTTTTCTCTATCGGGCGAATGAGATTCGAGTCTGTCGCGGTCCGAGATACTCAAGATGGGGAAAATACTCAGCCGGCCTACCGCAGCGTCTCCGATAGCCGTGTCGCCCAGTAACCGCCTTAGACACGGGAAGCACCGCAATACTTCGACAACATCAGAGGTGATTTGCGTGCCGCGTAGAAGAAAGGTCGCACAATCTTCCAATCTCTGAAAAGTTGCGAAAGACCCTTACCGTTAACGGAAGTGTTAGAGAGATTAAGATGCGTGAGCTCGACCATGGTGCGCAGGTGCTGTAAACCGGCGTCGGAAACTCCTTTGTTGTTCGATAAGTCGAGGTAACGCAGGCGGCGAAGCGCGGTGAGATGCCTGAGGCCGAGGTCGCCGATTCGATTGCCCGACAAGTCGAGATGTTGGAGTTCTTTTCCTCGTTGCAGGTGCGTCATCTCTGCGTCGTCAATATGGCAATAGGAGAGATCAAGTTCGGCAAGCGTGGCCCAGTCTTCGTCGGTCAGCGGATCGGTGGGTTGTTTTTGGAGGGCAATACGAACCGCGCTTGCGATTCCGCCGTTAGCTG
>CAVPTR010000017.1:0-54895 GCA_963708595.1 uncultured Verrucomicrobiae bacterium | reverse complement strand
ACAAAGTCCGGCTTGCTGACACCCAGCGACAGGCGGCCGTGGCGGAGCTTGCCCTTCCCAAGGAGAAGACCATCGACCGAAGTCTGGCGCGCTTACACCCGGGCGAAAAATGCTTTGGCGCGCCGGGAAAGCGCAGAGGGGCTCGTCAAAGCGACACGCGCGAGCTATGATGCGGCTCTCGCCGGATTCGATCAGGGGCTGGTCGCCGTTCAAGACGTGCTAACGGCGCAAGCCGCGTGGTCACAAGCTATCGCCCTACAGGCGGAAGCGGACAGCGCCATTGGAGCGACGCTGGCAGCACTGGCCTTCGGTTCCGGCAAGCTCGAGGCCGCTATCCTCCGAGGACAATCGCAACGCCCGTAAGCGCCGCCAACTCCCGAAGAGTGCCTAAGAGCATGGTCCGAGCCTACACAATTAAGCAGGTAGCCGTCACGAACCGATCGGGATCGCCGAGCGTTCGTAACGGTCATTTTTTGTTTGCGAGAGCATTTCAAAACGGGGACTAAGGGAAAAGCCGACGCGTTTCCGTCTGATGGGCCGGCCCCATGGGTTAAACCCGTTGAAATTTGGGCTTGAGCCTAAAGATCGGCCGAGATCATACTTCCTTGGTTCGGCAGTTCCAACAGGACGCGATTCGCCTAAAACTGCGGCCGATTTCGTGGGGACGGTTAATCGGCGAGATCGAGGCTTTCGTGAACGCGATTGCCGGCTAGGAAAATGAGACCCATCGGCGCCCGAATGCGGACGACACACGGTTCCCCTGGAGGATTGAGGCGGAGTTCTTGGTGCCGTGGTCTTAAATACGTCCTCCTTTGCGCCCTCGTTTCTGGGTGCGTCCATACAGTAAAGATTTCTTATCCGCCGGAATCGGTGCTTCACCCGACATTTGATAAGCCGTATACGGTCTGGAACGGGGAGCGGGTGCAAGTAGACCGGACGACGTCGTTGCGCCCGGAATCGTTCAAATACGTAGCCGCGTACGATCGAGTGTTCCTGGCAGACTCGATTCGCCAAAGAGGTCTCCGCGACGAATTCAAAATAGAGGGAAAAGGTACACCGCTAGTGGTCTTCGCGAAGAATCCGAAAACTACACCGGAAGAAATGCACTATCCGACCGGCGGCATTGCGCTCGCTATAACTGCAGTCAAAGAAGAACGCCGGGGAAAAGTGCCGCTCCTCAAACTGTATGATTCGCTCGATCCTATCGTCGTGCGATCTTCTACCGGTCCACATCCCATCGCCGCCAATTACACGGCGACTTTGGCGGTGCTGTATTCGCACGCCAAAAAAGTAGCAGGAAGCGCCGCCGGATCGTTTCTTAGGCCAGATAATCCGCGGTTCGCAACGGGCATCTATATGATCCATCCCTACGATCCCAACAAGGTCCCGATCTTGTTCATTCATGGTCTGATTTCTTCCCCGATTTCGTGGCAAAACCTGGTCAACGATCTCTGCGCGGACCCGAAAATACTCGAGCACTATCAACCTTGGTTTTTTCTTTATCCGACCGGCCAACCGGCCCTTGAAAGTGCGGCGCAACTTCGAGAGGACCTCCAGGCAACGCAACGTTTATTCGACCCAAAAGGCATCGCGATTGCCTCGCGCCATGTTGTCGTCATCGCTCACAGCATGGGAGGGTTGCTCGCGCACACTTTGGTATCAGACTCGGGCGACGCGCTTTGGAACGCGTTTGCGACCAGGCCCCTGAATAGTTTGTCTCTCTCAGCAGGCGAAAAGGCTTTAATCTTGGAATATTTCTTTTTTCGGCATCAGCCCGCTATCGATCGGGTTATTTTTCTTGCGGTCCCACATCGCGGTAGTCGACTTGCGGCAGGCATCCTCGGCAGTATTGGTAACCAACTAATCCGACATCCCAGGACCCCAACTCAAGCCATTAAGGAATTGGCGGCACAATATCCCGGTATTTTGAATCCCTATTATGCCAGAGTGAGGGCGCGCGGCGGTCCAACGAGCATGTTTTCTCTTGCTCCAAATCCGTTGTTCGACCGTCTGGCCGACCTCCCGATCAAAGTTCCTTTTCATAGCATAATAGGAAATCGCGGAAAGGACCGAGGACTTGATAGCTCCGATGGTGTCGTCTCCTATCGAAGCTCCCATTTGGAAGGAGCCGAATCAGAAAAGATCGTCCCGGCGGGCCATAACCTACTCTCGAATCCGGCGACCGTCGCCGAAATTAAACGGATTTTGGAGAAGAATATTCATGGGAAGCAAGAGGAGAAAGACACCGCACCACGATGAGCGTCGTAACGTTCCAGCGAGGGCGACCACTTGGACCTGCCCATGAAGACGCTGGCGAGAATCATATTATTTGGCGGTAACCGGGTCCAGCAATGGTCTGCTCGTGGGCACCAGAACTGTGGCGCTGGTGGTTGTGATGCTACCAGCTCTGGAACAACTGGTGCCGGACCCCATTGCGCGGCTTGAGCACGCCTGTTCGCTCGCCGGGCAAGTGCTCTCCATCATCACCGCGATTTAGCTTCTTCACCATTTAATGAAAATAATGGATGACCGTGTTGGTCGGTTGCTACAAGATGGTCGCGATTACACCAAACGCTTTTGGCATTGGCACTTAAGCCGAAGCCTCAATCCAGATCAACACCAAACGAAAAAATGAAAATCCTCATCGTCTACTACTCCCTTTATGGACACGTTTTTAAACTGGCACAGGCTGTCAAAGAAGGCGCTGAATCGGTCAAAGGAGCCGAAGTGCTCTTCCGTCGCGTGGAAGAGTTCGACATCGTGCTCAAGAAAACCGCTGACGACAAATATCTGAGTCAAGTGCGCGAGCAGCAGAAGGACATTCCGGTCTGCACGCTCGACGACCTGCGCGCCGCTGACGGCGTGCTCATTGGCTCGCCAACCCGCTACGGCAATATGACTGCGCAGATGAAGCAGCTCATCGATTCGACGGCAAGCCTCTGGCTCAAAGGCGAGATGGAAGGTAAACCGGCGGGCGTGTTTACTTGCACCGCCTCCACCCATGGCGGCCAGGAAACCACTCTTGTCACGATGATGATTCCGCTGCTGCACCTCGGCATGTTGATTGTTGGAGTGCCCTACTCAGTAGAAGGGATGCTCCACACGGAAGCGCGCGGAGGCACACCGTATGGCGCCACGACAATTGCCGGAGGGCAGGGCGAGTTGCAGCCAAGACCCGAAGACCTCGCCATTGCACGGGCATTGGGCCGGCGAGTGGCTGAGATCACGGCAAGAGTCCGTGGCTAATCAGCTCGAATCCTCCGCTAGTCGACTAAATAATACATTATCAAACAATTATCAATAAAACTAGTATCTACACTATATATTAATTTATATACTCCTAACAGCACTTCCTTTGCCAGCTCATTCTAGCTTGCGTCACATTTAACAGCTTTCAACTAACTTTTACGTAGTGTATACCTAACTTCACTTTTTAAAACATAATCCTTTTAAATTATACCATACATCCTAGCCTTACTATTTTATTTATTTTTTTATTTTTTTTTTTTTTTTAGTCGACTAATCCTTCATATCCTCTCGGTATCTATTTTGGTGTCCGTATTTTGTCGGTTGGTTTTCGACCGTCGCCAGGCACTCGGTGTTTAAGAAGCGCACAAAACAATGATGCGATAGAGCTGCTCCGGGGCTGCGATCACTTTTCACCGGTGACGACTCCGCAGGCTTGAGCGGCCGAAAAGGCGTGGCGGACGCGGGCGCATCCTAAACGCGCCGCTTGAGGCCGTCTTGCACCTCGGTCCGCAGATGTTTCATCACCGGGCAAAAAGGCTCGTGCCGCATCGGCGTGCTGGACGTCTGCGCGGGCGGCGGACCGCATCAAGGCATGTCTTACGACTCCATTGTTGGCGACAACGGATACGCTTACTTCTTGCCGAGCATTTCTTTTACGGTGGCTACGACCCGGTCAGGCTCGAACCCGAACTTGTTCTGCAGTTCTTTGAGCGGAGCGGACGCACCGAACGTCTCCATGCCGATGACGCGACCGGCATCGCCGACGTACCGCTCCCATCCAAAAGTCGAGGCCTGTTCGATGGCAAGGCGCGCTTTTACGCCAGGCGGCAAAACGCTGTCCCGGTATTCCTTCGACTGGTGCTCGAAGATGTCCCACGATGGCATTGAAACCACACGTGACCGGATTTCCTCGGCAACCAATTTCTCGTGTGCTTGGACGGCCAGACTGACTTCGCTGCCGGAAGCGATGAGGATCACTTCCGGATTTTTGCCGAGAGCGTCGGCGAGCACGTACGCTCCCTTGGCGACGCCGGCCGCCGAGGCGTATTTCGTGCGATCCAACGTCGGCAATGGCTGCCGCGACAACGCGAGGATTGCTGGCTTGTGGCGCAGTTGCATGATGTATCGGTAAGCTTCGACGACTTCGTTGGCGTCGGCGGGTCGGATCGTGACGAGGCCGGGAATGGCACGCAGCGAGGCGAGATGCTCCACCGGCTGGTGTGTCGGGCCGTCTTCGCCGTCGCCCATCGCGTCGTGTGTGAAGATGAAGATCGTGGGCAATTCCATCAACGCAGAGAGCCGGATCGCGGGGCGCGCGTAGTCGCTGAAGATGAAAAACGTCGAGCCGTAGCCGCGAATCTTCGACAACGACAAGCCGTTCACCACCGCGCCCATTGCGTGTTCGCGGATGCCGTAATGCAGGTTCTTGCCGCCGGGCGTGCCGGCTTGGAAATTGCCGGCGCCTTCGTAGGTTAACGCGGTTTTGTTTGACGGGCCGAGGTCGGCCGAGCCGCCGAGTAACCACGGGATGTTCTGCGCGAGCACGTTCAGCGTCTTGCCGGATGCCTCGCGCCCAGCCACTCCTTTCGGATCCGCCGGGAACGACGGGAGATTGCGATCCCAACCCTCCGGCAATTCTCGGCGCTGTATCTGGTCAATTTCCTTCGCCAAGTCCGGATACTGGGCGCGATACGCTGTGAAAAGTTTCGTCCAGTCCTGCTGGGCCTGCGCGCCGCGCTGACCGATGCCGGCAGCAAAGTGGTCGTACACGCCGTCCGGCACGAGAAACTGCGCGTCTTCCGGCCAACCGTAATCACGCTTGGTGAGTTTGACTTCTTCCTCGCCGAGGGGTTCGCCGTGGGCTTCGGAGGTGTCTTGTTTGTGCGGCGAACCGTATCCGATGTGGCTGTCGAGCACAATGAACGTCGGCCGGCCCTGGGTCCGGCGGAATACCGCGAGGGCGTTATCGATGCGCTCAATGTCGTTGGCGTCGCCGACCCGCAGCACATTCCAACCGTACGCGAGGAATCGGGCGGCGACATCTTCGGTAAACGTGATGCTGGTATTGCCTTCGATGGTGATGTGGTTGTTGTCCCAAACCCAACAGAGGTTATCGAGGCCGAGATGGCCTGCCAGCGAGGCCGCTTCGGACGCGATGCCTTCCATCATGCAGCCGTCACCGCAGACGGCGTAGATGTTGTAGTTGAAGATGTCGAAGCCCGGTTTGTTGTATCGGTTGGCGAGCCATTTCTGGGCGATGGCCATGCCGACACTGGTGGCGACGCCTTGGCCGAGCGGACCGGTCGTGGTCTCGACGCCGGAAACCCAATGGTACTCCGGATGGCCCGGGGCCTTGCTGTCGAGCTGACGAAATCGGCGAATATCCTCGAGCGAAACGGAGGGCGTACCGAGCTTCTCATAGTCAGCATTGACGGCCTGAACTTTGGTGAGGTGCAGGATCGACCAGAGCAGCATCGAAGCGTGGCCGTTGGAAAGAACGAAGCGATCCCGGTTGGGCCAGATCGGGTATTGGGGATCGAAATTCATCGCCCGGTTCCAGATCGTGTAGACCAGCGGCGCGAGCGCCATTGGCGTGCCAGGATGGCCGGACTTGGCGGCTTGGACCGCGTCAATCGAGAGCGTGCGGATTGTGTTGACGGCGAGCTGAACTCTTTTGTCGTTGTTCATGGAGTTCTCCTTTTCTAATTTAAGCGCGGCGACCTTGCCCAAGCGACGAAGATGTCGCGGGGCGCTGCTGTATTCGGCGGCGAGAAATTTGGACGGATCCCAAGCACTTCCGGGCCAACCGTTGTCCGCCCATGCAAAGGATGTTCGTGTGATCGCATAAAATTCCTCTCGTTATTTTCCCGCGGCGGCTCGGTCGGCGATCACCAACCCTTGATCCTGTCGCACACGGCCGGCCGGGATCGTCGGATCGGCGGCGAGTAGTCGGGGCAACGTGGCGACTTTCTCCGCGCCTGTCACCAGCCACAGAACGCGCCGGGAACGATTCAGCATCGGATAGGTCAACGTCATACGTCGCCGCTCCATGTAGATGCCGGTCACCGCCACATCCCGGTCGGAGACGCTCAAAACGGGATCGTTGGGAACGAGCGAGGCCGTGTGCCCATCCGGTCCAAGTCCCAAATGCGCGAGGTCGAGTACCGGCGGCGTCCCGGCAATCTGTTCGAGCGTGCGTGCATACCGGCGGGCGGCGGCTTCGATATCCGATTCCTCGACGGGCATGGCGTAAATCTGGGTTTCCGGTAACGCTGCATGTTCGAGCAAACTCTCGCGCAAGTGTGTAAAGTTCCGATCGGGATCACCAGCGGGCGCAATGCGCTCGTCCACTTGCACCACGTGAACGCCCTTCCATGGGACGTCTTCCCGGGCGAGCGCGCGCAGCATTTGCCATGGAGTGTGGCCGCCGCTGACAGCCATGACAAAACGCCCGCGATCGGCCACGGCATCCCGCGCCATCGTAGCGATCAAACCTGCCGCCTTGTTTGCGACCGCATCGGCATCAGCGTAAACCTCAACCTTCATTGGACTTCACTTAATGACGACGGGATTTTGCCAGCCATCGGGCGGCGTCACCTTTTCCGCGATTTGAGCCGGCCCCCAGGTATTTGGTTCATATTCATAAACCGGCGTGCCCGCTTTCAGCGCCGGATCCACGATTCGCCATGCCTCTTCGACATAATCTTCGCGGGCAAAAAGCGTGGCATCACCTGCCATGGCATCGCTAAGCACACGTTCATAAGCGTCCATCTCGGCTGCCGGCGGGTGCGCGACACCAAGAATCTCTGTGAGTTCACCGGCCGATTCGGTTAGCGGCGCCATTCTGTTCAAACCCAACGCAATGGTAATGTCCGGGCTGATGCGCAGCCGGACGTAGTTCGACTTCAGGTCGAAGCCCTGATACATCGTGGGCGGTTGCCGCAAACGGACGACCATTTCCGTGCATGTCACCGGCAGCAGCTTGCCGGCCCGGATGTAGAACGGCACTCCGCGCCAGCGCCATGAGTCAACCTCAAGTTTCAAAGCCGCAAAGGTTTCAACCTTGGAGTCGGGCTTGACCCCGGGTTCCTTGAGGTAACCGCGGAACTGTCCCCGTATGAGGTTTTCCGGAGCCAGCGGCAACATTGCTTTGAGAACCTTCACTTTCTCGTCGCGGATGGATTCACTGTCCGTTCGCACCGGTGGCTCCATCGCCAGATTGGCCAGCACCTGAAACAGGTGGTTCTGGATCACGTCGCGTATCGTGCCGACTTCATCGTAAAAAGCGCCGCGGCCCTGCACACCGAAGTCCTCCGCCATCGTGATTTGGACGCTCTCGATGTGCTCACGGTTCCAGAACGGCTCGGTAAAGGCATTGGCGAATCGAAAGAACAGCATGTTGTGCACGGGCCGCTTGCCGAGATAATGATCAATTCGGAAAATACGCTTTTCGTCGAAGGTTTGAAGCAGGATCTGATTCAGTTGCCGCGCAGACTCAAGGTCGCGGCCGAAAGGTTTCTCCACGACCACACGCGCCCCGGCCGGAGCGCATCCCGATTTGCCGAGTTGCTCCACGACCGTGCCGAATAGGACGGGCGGGATGGCAAGGTAGTGCGCGGGGCGCTGAGCCAAACCAAGTTCTTTTCGAATGGCTTGAAATATCGCCCCATCCTCGTAGGCGCCGTCCACATAGCGCAACAGCCCGGAGAGCTTAGTGAAGGCGGCCGGGTCCAGGCCGCCGTGCTTCTCCAAGCTGTCTTTGGCGCGGGCTTTGAGTTGGTCAAGATTCCAGCCGGCCTTGGCAACGCCGATGACGGGCACGTTAAGGTTTCCCCGCTTTACCATGGCCTGAAGCGACGGGAAAATCTCCTGTAGGCAAGATCGCCGGTGGCTCCGAAGAAAACCAGTGCGTCAGAATGGGCCGCAATCATAATGGAATCCTCATTTCGCTTTCTTCTCCAAGTGACCGCCAAATCCGAAACGCATTGCCGATAGCAGCTTGTCCTGGTAATCAGCCTCGCCACGGGAAGCGAAGCGTTCGTAGAGCGCCGTGGTCAGCACCGGTACCGGCACGCCTTCATCAATTGCGGCCTTGATTGTCCAACGGCCCTCGCCGGAGTCGGAGACGCGGCCCGCAAACTGGGAAAGATTGGCGTCTTTGACCAGTGCGGTTGCCGTCAGGTCGAGCAACCAGGAGGCGATCACACTTCCCCGCCGCCACACTTCTGCGATTTCGCCGAGGTCGAGGTCGTATTGATAATGTTCCGGGACGCGCAACGGCGTCGTCTCCGCATCAACTTCGGCTTGCTTCTTGCCGACGTTCGCATCGCGCAGAACTCCAAGCCCCTCAGCATAAGCGGCCATGATTCGGTACTTGATGCCGTTGTGAACCATCTTTACGAAATGGCCGGCGCCGTTGGGGCCGCAGTGCAGGTAGCCGTTTTCGCCGCGCCTTTGTCGGGCCTGTCGGGCGTGCGCGGAATGTCGCCGGAGCCGGGGAGCGAGCGCGGCGAAAATCGGATCCAGCCGTGGCACAACGTCCTTCTCGCCGCCGATCATCATGCAATAGCCACGCTCCAAGTCCCCACACCCCGCCGCTTGTGCCGACATCCAATAGTGGATTTTCCTCGGGGCAAGTTCCTGGCCCGCCGGATGTCGTCCACGTAATAGGAATTTCCGCCGTCAATCAGTATGTCGCCCGGCTCCAGGAGCGGCAGCAGATCGGCGATGGATTTATCCACGACGGCGGCTGGCACCATCAGCCAGACCGCGCGCGGCTTCTGCAGTTTTTTGCGAGGTCGGCGAGCGAGGTCGACCCCGCCGCCTTATCCTTTACCAAGTCATTTACCGCATCAGTTGACCTGTCATAGACCACACATTCGTGGCCGCTTTCTGATCAACCGACGCACCATGTTTGCGCCCATGCGCCCAAGTCCGATCATGCCGAGTTGCATAGTTGTGTTCATTTGTTGTTCTCGTTAATTTACTGTCTGTTGAATCCGGATGCGCGGCCGTTCCATGCCGGCCGTGACGCCTTTGTAGGGCTTCAGGTGATGGATGACTCGTAGATACTCTGAATGGCGGTATCCAGCATGCCGTCAAACTGCGTATCGGATTGCTGGGCAAATAGGCCCTCGGCGAGGGCTCGCGAGAAGCTGGCCACCACGCCATGATTCCTACGGAGACGATCATTGCCTTCTTGCCGGGAATAACCGCCCGATAGCGCAACTACCTTCAGAACCTTCGGATGTTTGACGAGCTCTGCGTAAAAGTCAGCCTGCTCCGGCAGCGTGATCTTCAGCATCACCACTTGATCCGCCGGCAGTTTGTTGAGGCTTTCGAGGAGCGCCGCCTTGAGCAAGCCCTCAGCCCGGGCTTTGTCCGGACAATGAATATCCACTTCCGGCTCGACGATCGGCACAAGGCCAGCCGCAAGAATCTGCGCGGCCACCTCGAACTGCTGATCGACGATGGCCTGTATACCACCGGCACTGGCCTTCTTGATGACGGAGCGCATTTTTGTTCCGAAGATGCGCTTGGCCTTGGCCTTGTCGAGCAGCGCAGGCAGCCCTGGCATGGGCTTCATTATCTGGACGCCATCCTTCTCATCCGCAGGGCCCTTGTCCACTTTCAGAAACGGGACAATACGCTTCACGTTCCAAAGATAATCCGCGGCCGGCTGTCCGTCGATGTCCCGATCCATCGTTCCCTCGAGAAGAGGATCGCAGTGAGAATCCTATCGCCGTTAAAGCTCGGGCTGGTGATGATGCGCGCGCGCATCTGATGCACGAGCGCAAACATCTCTTGCTCGTTGGACCACGCGCCTTCCTTGATTCCGTAGTTGCTCAACGCCTTGGGCGTGCTGCCACCACTTTGGTCCAGCGCGGCAAAAAAGCCGCACTGCGTCTTGATTTTCCGCTGCTGTTGTTCCTTCGGGCTATTCGTCATGCGTCTTTCGTTTTCCGATGCGCCGGATCAGGTTGTTTGTGGAACTTTGACTGCACTTTCGTGCCTTCAAGAATCTCGAATGTGTCGGCCCAGTGGCGTGGATGCGTGCGCCGCGACTTCGAAGCGGCGCGTAGCGCTTGCGGCCGCCTTCGCCGTCCCGTGTGTGTGCGCGTTTTCCCAAAGTCGAAACCCGCCTCGAAAGGCGTTTGCGTTGTCGCCTGCCCGGCATTTTGGCGGCAGTTCCTTCAATTTGTGGAACGTTGCCGCCGCCCAAGACCACGTCATCCGGTTCGATGGCGGCGATCAGTCGTTGCACGACATCGGCCACGTAGCGCCGCCATTTCTTTTTGCCAAATCTCTCCAATCCACGAAGACCGACATAGTCTTCAAAAGTGGCCTTCTTGTATTGCAGGTGTCCCAATTCCATCGGTTCGACGATGCCATCCACGATCAGAGCGGATCCCAATCCGGTGCCAAGACCCAGAAAAAGCATCTTGCCGCGGCGATAACCACCCAGCGCTTGCATTGCTGCGTCGTTGACGATTCGGATGGGACACTTGAATGCCGATGAAAAATTGAATCCGGCCCAGCCTGGTCCAAGGTTGTGCGGCTCTGCTACCGGACGGTTGTGCAGGACCGGGCCTGGATAGCCCATCGCGACCACGTCGTAAGGCCAATCCCGCGTTAGCTTCCGAATTAGCGACCATCTTCTTTGGTGTGAACGCGGGGCCAGAAACATTTCCCGGACTCCTTCTGCCCGGTGGCGAGCACCTTGACGTGAGTCCCCCCGACATCAATGACCAGTATGTTCATAGGATGACCCGAAGTCTTAAGCAGCCTGCCGGAGTTCGGTGCTTTTGGATGCGATGACTCCCAGTAGTTCGTTCCAGGATTTTACGAATGACTTCGCGCCTTCGTCTTGTAGCTTCGCGGCCAAATTCTCCACGTTGATGCCAGCTTGGGCGAACTGTTCCAAAACCTGTTCGCAGTCACCGCCATCTGCCGCCATGATCGAACCTAGCTCTCCGTGATCCCCCAGGGCTTTCAACGTCGCCTCGGGCATGGTATTGACGGTAAACGGCGCGGCGAGTGACTTGACGTAAAGAACGTCGGAGGCTTTCGGGTCCTGGTTCCCGTGCTTGCCCACAAAAGGCGTTGGGGCCGCGCACCGGCATTGTAGCTGCGCTGCCAGCGGGGCGAAGCCAGCAAATCTCGATAAGCTTTGTAAGTCCGCCCCGCGATCGCGATGCCAAGCCGGTTGTTCAACGGGGCCGGAATCTTACCCGCGACAGCAGAATCCCAGCGGCTAATAAATACAGAAGCGACGGAGCCAACATTCGGGTTGAGGCCAGAGTCCATGCGCCGCTCGATGCCCCGCAGATCACGCCTCAGCCGCCGCAAGGTAGTGTTCGCGCGAAAACAGGAGCGTCACATTGACCGGCACACCAGCGAAAATCGCTTCCTCGATGGCCGGTAGTCCTTCGGGTGTTCCAGGAATCTTGATGAAGAGGTTTGGCCGGCCTGCCCGGGCGAACAATTGCCTGGCGGCTGCGATGGTTTGGGCCGTGTCATGCGCCAGCAACGGCGAGACTTCCAGCGACACCCAGCCATCCACTCCGTTCGTTCGATCGTAAATCGTCCGGAACAGATCGGCAGCTTTTGTCAGGTCGTCGAGCGCAAGGTCGAAAAAGA
The DNA here is from genome assembly GCA_963708595.1 of uncultured Verrucomicrobiae bacterium. Lineage (GTDB taxonomy): Bacteria > Verrucomicrobiota > Verrucomicrobiia > Chthoniobacterales > Terrimicrobiaceae > DASTFP01. The sequence continues at coordinate 43,006 of CAVPTR010000017.1, read as the reverse complement.
GATTTTCGCTCGACCTGCCCTTTTCCAGCCCGTCGAGAATCGCAGCGTCGTAGGCCGTGCTGTTCTTGATGGCCTGATCAAAGATCGTCGGGTTCGATGTCAGTCCCGTGACTGACAACTCGTCGAGGTAGCTTTTAAGCCTGCCGTTATTCAGCAGGTCACGAGTGATGTTGTCGAGCCAGAGGCTCTGGCCAAGATTGTGTAAAAGTTTGGTTGCTTTCATATTTTGCTTTCAGTTAGTGCCCACCATTGTTCGTTCTTGTTTTCCCATCTGTTTCTCAAGGTTTGGAGCGCCCAAATTTCACAGAATCTTGGTTTTTATCGGGGTTTCTTGACGTGAAGAATGTCGAGCGGTCGACTGGGATCGCGACCGATAGCTGGATATCTGCGCTGGCGCGTTGGCGATGGCCAGGTCAGCGCGGCGAATGAACGCCGCCGTTATCAAGCGCGCCAGAGATTAGAAGCCTCATCATGAATGCGAGACGAAGCCACGACAAGAGAACCTGCAGTCTGCAGCAGAGCCCTAGCAAGGGGCTACAAGGCGTGATCCCCCCAGTAGCGCTGCAGCTGCAAGCTGCCCAGCAAGCGCCCGCACCCCTCCAGCGCCTCGGCGGTGGCGTGGTAGCGATCAACCAGCGCCAGCGGCCGCCACGGCGCTTCTGCCGGTAGTCGGCCGGCAGCCCGGCGCCGATCGCGAACCGCTTGCACAGCCTGATCCAGGCCGGCCAACGCACCCTGAAGCGCAGGCAACGGGCGACGGCCGTCGCCCTGACGAAAACACGCCCCGAACGCCTCCAGCACCTGCTTAAACTTCACCTCCAAGCATTCAAACTGCAGCCGCAGCCCCGGTTCAGCCATGTCCTGCAAAATCTCTCGGCGCGCAACTAACTGGCCGATACGAGTGACCAACGTTTGGAGCGCGCGCACTAAGGCGGCCAGCCGCGTCCTTTCTTCCCCGGAGCAGCCAGCCGTGCGAAGCTGGCGGATCGCTTGGAGGGCTTCGAGGGGGAGCATGGTCAGTTCCGCTTGAATCTTCTGTCGATGGGGCTCTCCCTTGAGCAGCGCTTGGAGCCGGCCACACAGCCCGAGAAGATCATCGCGCAGAACGTACTGGGGCAAGACCGGCCAAACGATCCGACTCACCGCCGTCGCGATCCAGATTCCCAACGTGAGATAAAGGAACGTATTGATGATCGCCTGCGAGGGGACCGGCTCTTGGGGATTCAGGCCCACAAATGCGCTGATCGATAGATAACCAAGTTGCATCCAAAAGTTAACGCCGCAATGCGCGCGGTCATGAACCCGAACGCAAACAACACGACGAACAGCATTAGATTCATGACTAGATAGTTGGCTAAAAAAGGCGTGATCAGCAGCAGCAGGACCGCGCAGCCGAACGAGCAGCAGTGAACCGGCCAGGGCCGTCTGAAACGCCCGCAGGTCCCCACTGCCTCCGGCCCGCAAAAAGGGACGTCCCATAATGGTGAGGAGCCACGCCATCAGTGGAAAAGAGGCTGACCCAGGGGGATTAAGCCACTGGAAACAAATGATGGCAATGACCGCCGTCAGGCCGCCTTTGATCGCGACCCTGACCCAAAACCAATCGGGCGCAGGCAAAACCTCCCTGTTCGCTTTGGGCGCCAACGGCAACGGTTGGCCGACCCGAGGTAACCCCGCCATCGCGCGGCGCAGTTGATTCAACTCATCGCACAGCGACTGCAGGGCGGCAAGAGATCCGGCCAAAGCCAAAGCCTGGTCGACCGGGGCGACCAGCAACACGCCTCGCGCCCGGAGCGCATTCACCTTGGCCTCAAACCTGGCAAAGGCCTCATCGAGGCGCCCGGATCGCAAGAGTTCGCCGGGAGCGTGCGCAGCGCTTAAAAGATCGAATTCCTCGCCAATGGCGGCCAACAGCGCTTCGGTCTCCGGCCGCATCTGGTCCAGGAACCACGCGCGGCCGCGATGACGCCCAAGATCGACCCCGGCCTGAAACAGGCCGCTCAGGGCCACCACGAATGCGTTGTAATGCGAAAGGCGAGCGGCAAAAACCGTGCTCTCCCGGGCGCCAGCAAGCTGCAGATTCCTTAAGGCAACCAGCTGTTGGTCGAAAGCCTGCTGAAGGGTCGTCGACTTCCGGGGCGACCGCCGCCGGATTAAGGTAAGCTCGGGATTGCGCCGCCACCAGCTGGCTGACGGTCTTCAGGGCGGCCCGGCCGGCGTTGAGGAACTCTTCGCGCGCGTAGCGGGGCCAAACCAGAGTGGTGACCAGCAGCGAGCTGAGGATGCCCACCACAATCTCCTCCGCCCGATCAAGGCCGACCTGCCACGCTTGGTCTGGGGCGGTAATCCCATCGGTGGCGACGACCAGCGTAGTGAGGCCGAGCAGAAAGTAAGCGTAAGGTGCCTGACGGGCGCCCGACTTGGCCGAACTTGTAGCTGGCAAACGCCATCACCAGGAACAGGACCGGCAGAAAGATCAGCGGCGTGGAGGTATAATCGCTGACCAACCAGATGCCCACCAGGGCGCCCGCTATGGTGCCCGTCACCCGCATGAGGGCTTTAAAGGCGACCGCGCCCACGAACTGCGCACTCATCAACACGAGAACCGTAAGTATCGCCCAGTTGTCGTTCGGCAAGCGCAACAGCTGCGTGCAGAACAAAGCGAACACGCCCGCCAGGCCCATCTTGATCCCGTAGCGTACCCGTAAGTCACCAAAGAGAGACCGGCCTGCCGAGGGCCATCCTCCATGCGAACGAAACAGCGTGCGTAGCAACCGCGCTCATCACGGTCCAGCAAGAGACGGCTGCTTGGGCGCATCGACAGGTTCAAACTCCGGGATGATCGCGACCGAGACGGTTTGGCCGATCCGCAAGGGCATCGGCGTGGGACCCGCCACCTGCAGGCGCACCGGAAAGCGCTGCGGCAGGCGCACCCAATCGATGGTCTGATCCACCGCGGGCAACAAGGCCGTGCTCGTGCTGCCCGCGCCATCCGCCACGAAAATGCCCCATCCCACGCTGCGAACCACGGCTTGGAACGGTTGACCTTCATGGCCCATCAGCGTGATCCGTGCTTTCTGGCCGACCTGGATGTGCGGCAACTGGGTTTCTTTGAAGTAGCCAGCGATCCAGAAAGAGCTCGTGTCGACCAGGGCCATCAGCTGATTGCCCGCCGTCACGTAGGTACCGGGGCTGGTGTTCATGTTGGTGACATACCCCTCCACCGGAGCCACGACCTTGGTGTAACTGAGGTTTAATTTGGCCAGTTCCAAGTTGGCTTTGGCCGAGGCCAACTGGGCCTGGGCCGCCAGAAAGCTGTCCTGGGCGTTCTGAAGATCTTGCAGGGCGTTGACGCGGGTGCGGTACAGCTCGGTTTGCCGCTGCAGGTTTTGGGTCTGCTGCGTGAGGTTCGCTTCGGCGGCCTGAACCTGACCGGCGGCCACGTCGACCTGGGCTTGAAAGTCTGCCGGGTCGATCTCAAAGAGCAGGTCGCCCTGATGCACCGGCTGATTATCCCGGACCCCCACGCGGATGATCGGGCCGGAAACCCGAGGGGCGATGCCGACGACATTGGCGCGGACCTGGCCATCTCGCGTCCAGGGATTCTGCAAGTAGCGGTGGTAGAGGGAGACGGCCGCCCAAATCGCCAAGCCCAACAGGGCAAGGGTGACGAAGGATTTGATCAACTTCGCCTTCATGGAAAGAACACCGCGCCGATGAGCGAGCTAAACAGAACGAGCAGCGCGACGAAGAACAAGGGCAGGTGCCAGACGTGGCGAGACAAGCCGGTGCGCTCCAGGATCGCCATCACGAGCCACGCCGCTAGAAACCCCAGGGCGCCGACAAAGGTGATCCAAGGAACCAGCAGACCAGCAACGTAAACTTCCGGCTGTCCGCAGTGGATCCAGCGATCGAACTTCCCGACAGCCTCCAGCGTCGCCCCATCTGCGTGCGGGTAAACGGTAGCGATCGAGCAGGGAATGAACAGTGTTAGTCTCACGAGCACCTTCCTCCTGCCCTACCCCGGGGTTCGGTGATCTCGCCCATGATCATGGTCGTGTTTTTTTGCTGTCGCAAATTGCGCGGATGCCAGAACTGATCTGGGATCGGCGCGCGCACTGACGGCGCTAGCTGATAAAGAAGCGCCTGAAAGAGATGATCGTTTGTCCGATCAAAAAGTCCGATCAATACGAATGATCTGGACTGGTGCTTTGCGACGGGCTTTTGGCGCCGCCAGACAGTCGAAACCCCCACCCCGCGTGGTGTGCGCGCGTTTCCGGCGCTCAGTTTCGACAGTCGAGATACGATTAGTGTCCGCCATTGTTCGGTTTTGTTTTTCCCATCTCTTTCTCAAGCTTTTGGGCGCCGAAATTTCAGAGAATCTTGGTTCTTCTCGCGGTCTCTGAGGGGATGAATGTCAAATCGCTCGAGTGGACCGCGACCAATAGCTCGATAATTGCGCTGCTGTCTTGGCGATGGCCAGATCAGCGCGGCGCGAATGAGAGCCCCCTTATCAGCGCGTCAGAGATTGATCAGAAGAATGACGAGAAGCGTGGTCAAAAACACCAGGGAATCGCAACGACCTCGATCTCAACTTGCGAACGGCCGCAATGTAGTTGTCAACAGTTGGATCTCGGGTCAAAAAGTGATCGCGTTTGAGAAAGAAGTCCGTCCCGCCCTAGCAAAGTGCTAGGCGACCGTGGAAAACCTTCGAAAAACCACGGCATCGATTCAGGTTTAAGCGGCGGAAAGCAGAGAGGATCGTTGATAGAAGCATCGATCCCCGCGCTGCTGCGAATAGGCCAATCGAATGGTGGGCGAACTGGGTTCAAAACGAGATGCACAACTTCGTCGGATGCTGTGCCGCGAGTGCCCTTGAGGCGCTAAGCCATCCAGAGCGCGCGCCCAGAAATCGGACGACCGGTGGTGGACACGTACTCGAGTTCATGCCGAGGGTAATTGCGAATCGGCGCCTCGCGCCCCAAAGCTGTTCGGTTTTGCAAGCTGGATGGAGTAATCGCTAAAACGACTCTCCGACCAGTTCTTCACTTTTCTTCCAGAGCGCCTCAGCGGTATTTGGATCGAGGGCATACCCGCGTACGCCTTCGCTTATGGCACTGATGGTCACGTGATCCGGAACGATCTCGCCGACGTGGCAGTTCTCGCAATATCGGCCGCCGATCTCGTCAGCGGGAGCGACCACACCGGCCCACACCGAGGTTGCGGCTCCCTGAGGAATGGTCTTCCACCGGAAGGGCGCCTTACCCTCTGCCGCAAGCTGTTGATTCATCTGCTCGATCATTTTTTGAATAGTGATCGGCTCCATGTAACGACCCAGCTCGGTTTGTATGCCTCCTGGATGTACAGCCGCAGCGCGCACGCCACGCTCCCGGTACCGTTTGTCGAAAGCAACCGCGAAAAGGATGTTTGCCGTCTTCGATCGGCCATACGCGACGAACGGATCATAGGGCGTCCGCTCAAAATTGGGATCCTCGAGGTCGACATTGGAGAAGCGGTGACCCGCAGATGATAGGTTGATCAGCCGCCCTCCCGTGCGGATGAGAGGAGCAATCCGGTTGACAAGTACAAAATGGCCTAGGTGATTAGTGCCGAACTGCGTCTCAAAGCCGTCCGCCGTGTGGCCAAACGGTGTGGCCATTACTCCCGCATTGGCGACGATCACGTCGAAGCGTTCACCGTTTGCGAGCAGCTCTTCGGCGCAGGCACGCACGCTCTTGAGATCGGCAAGATCAAGCGCAGTCAGCTCGAAGCTTCCGCCATTGTCTGCAGCGTCCTTTTGCACCTGCGCAGTCGCCGCTTTAGCCTTGGCCAAATCCCGTGCCGCACCCACCACCTGCGCGCCGTGCGCGGCAAGAGATCGCGCAGTCTCAACGCCAAGTCCAGCCGACACGCCCGTGACGAGGATCCGTTTGCCGTGCAGATTCACACCGGATAAAACTTCATCTGTTGTTGAGGTCGCTCCAAATATATTCACCGTTTTTTTCCTCCTTACTGGTCCGTTCGAGTTCCGTAGTTACATGACCGATAACTTGCTCGGGACACTCTCCGCTTTTCGAGTATGCGAGAGCCACAAGATTTTAAACAATTCAACTGGATAGTCTCGGGTCACCTTACCAGTGCGGCGACAGCGACGGCGGCACTGAAAAGTGCCCAGCACAGGAAGATGATTTCTTCCGATGATCTTCCCCGGCCGGGCAGCATCGGTGCCGTTTGGAGAGCTGGCGGTCCCGGCTCGAGCGACAAACCAGCGGCCTCCGCCAGCGCCGTCCCGACCGGCCTTCTGCCGCACCCGCTCGGAGATCAGCAACTTTGATCCGAACTCCTTGCTCAGTCGCTCGATGCGAAAGGCGACGTTCACCACGTCGCCGATGACCGCGTATTCCTTGCTCTCGGCTGACCCTACGTTGCCACTACCAGTCGCTGACGAACCGCGAGGGATGCCCTTTGTGATTTACTCCCGTCGTCAAGAGCATCATCTCACTTGCCTGCAACCGCCGCAGGTCTCAGTGGTTGAGATGCGTGGACGTCATGCGCAGTGACGGCCCGCCCTGCCTGAGTCGCTGCAGATGGATGGTGATTTACAATCAGCCGTGAACCGCGCTCTCCTGTAAGTAACAGCCAAGCCCACTGCAAAAACACGCTGATCCGAAGACCGAGCTGAGCTAGAAAAGCAATATGGATGGAGGCCCAGGCAAGCCAGGCGGCAAGTCCATGCATTCGGAATTTGCCGCTTTGCAGAATGGCATAGCCTTTACCGACAACCGCCATGTTGCCTTTGTCGAAATAGCGAAAGGCCTCAAGTCCATTTTGGCCTCTCGCATGTCTGGAAATTAGGATTCCAACGTAGCGCCCCTGTTGCATCGCTACTTGGGCAACACCGGGTAATGGCTTCCCATCCTGCTCTAGTGAGGCCGTATCGCCGATAACATAAATGTTAGGATACCAAGGAACTCGTAGATCTCCTTGAACGCGGACTCGCCCAGCCTTGTCCGTCTCAGCATCCAACCACTTTCCCGCGGGGGAAGGAGCGACTCCAGCAGTCCAGATGACGGCCTTACTCGCGATGCGTTCACCGGCGACGACAACGCCTTCCTCGTCGATTTTCTCGACGGCGTGGCCCAGGCGAACTTCGACGCCGAGCTTCTCCAGGCGCTTCTGCGCCGCAGCCGACAGATCCGGCGCGAAGGTGCCGAGGACGCGTGGCCCGGCGTCGACTAGGACAATCCGTGCTTTGGTTGGATCGATTCGCCGGAAGTCCGAAGACAGCGTGGTGCGGACGAGTATTGCGAAAGCCGCCGCCATTTCAACACCGGTTGGACCGCCGCCGACCAGGACGAACGTCAGTAGGTCCTTTTGGAGCTGTGGGTCTTCTTCGGCTTCAGCTTGTTCAAAAGCCTGAAGCACCTTGTTTCGAATCGCCACCGCATCGGCAAGGTTCTTTAATCCTGGGGCGAACTTCTCAAATTCGTCGTGCCCGAAGTAACTGTGGCGAACACCAGTAGCAAGGACGAGGTAGTCATAATGCACCGGCACATGCTCGCGATCCGCCGAATTGACGAAAACGCAACGTCGCTCCTTGTCCACGCCGGTCACCTCGCCCATGATCACGGTCGTGTTCTTTTGTCTGCGCAAAATTCCGCGGATTGGAGAACTGATCTGAGATGGCGCGAGCACTGACGTCGCAACCTGATAAAGCAGCGGCTGAAAGACATGGTGGTTTGTCCGATCAATGAGAATCACCTTAACCGGTGCTTTACGAAGAGCCTTGGCCGCGGCCAACCCGCCGAAGCCCCCACCCACAATCACCACGCGGGCTGCGCGCGCTTTCCAGGTGTCAGTTTTCGCCATCGAGATGTATTTAGACTGCGCCATCGTTCGGTTTTGTTTTCCCATTTCTTTCTCAAGCTTTTGGGCGTCGACATTTCAGAAAATCTCGCGACAACCAATGATTAGGAGAAAGCGAGTGCCGCAGCGCCGACACGACGCTCTCTTGACACTGCACGCTCCTCCAGCCAGGCGACGTAGACCCGGCGTTCGCAAACAGCCACCGCACCGTCCATCTTCACAAATGTGTCGAAGTAGCGGAGCCAGGCGAGCAACAAGCGTCGCTTTCCACCGTCCGCCGCAACGTGATGCGCCAGGCAGTAGCTTCACCGGCAGCCCGGTCGTCGCTTAGCGTGAAGATGGCGCTCTGTCCGACTAAGTGCGTGGTGGCGTCGTATTTTTTCAGCTCTGCGAAGACCGGACGATCGCCTCGCGCGAGTGCAACTCCTGCGAGGGTGTTGGATCCTTCGCGTTCAAATACACCACGAAGTAGGTGATTCGTGGAGATATCCTCCTGGCACGGGGTAGTGCCGGATCCGCCCGCCAGGTATTCAGTGACCCAACCGGCACCGATCACTCCAGTGCCAACAATGGCAATGCGCTGGATGGGTCTGTTGTATGACACGATCAATTCCCCTTGTTGATTTCGGCGTAGGCGATGCCGGTGAGGTTTCCCTGGGCGACGAGCAGTGGTTTCTTTTCTGTCCCGTCGAGCTTGGCGGAATAGATCGAGCCGGCTAGGTCGGTCAGAAACATCCGGTCACCTTTGAAGTCGAGAGCGATCCCAATTCCCTCAATCAGATGCGTCAGCAAAATGTCGGGCGCGGGACGTTTTGTGAAATCGGCGTCCATCGAGGCACGGTTTACCGTGTTGCCGCGCGGCGGATCCCCGCGGTCTGTCCAGTAGATCAGACGATTCTGTAGATCGAGTTCGAGGTCGATCGGTTCCGGCAGACCATCGAAGAGAAGTTCGATGTCGGTCCGCTTAGTCGGGGTCTCGTCGTTTGGAATTTCGATCTTCGCGCGAAAGATGCGACCCTTGCCCGCATCATCCGGTCCTTTTTGCGTCCAATAAATCTGTCCACGATCTGGATCGACAGCGATTCCAACGCACCATTTCGTTAAATCGGTTCCCGGGCGCGCGTCGCCGTTGCTTGTGTCGACTAGAGTCTCGATGTCCGAACCATCGAGGTTCGAGCGCATCACGCGCATTCCCTCGCGATCGCACCAATAGAGTTTGCCGCTCTTCTTCTCAAGATGGAGTTGCTTCGGCGTGAACGTCTTGCCTTCGCCAATGATGGTTACGCGATTCTGACCATCGAGATCAGCGCGCTCGATCGAACCGTCGTTGCGATTGGGAACGCCCATGTTGGTCCAGTAGATGTGTCCAGCCTCAAGATCGACAACCACGCCGTCCGGAATCCGACATCCGGATAAAATCACTTTTCGGCCCGAGCCATCGGCATTGACTGAAAGAATGCGACCGACGCTTGCCTCCAGGAAGAACAACCGGCCATGCATCTCCTTCGCCGATGTGCGCTTTAGTTTTGAAATTTCAGTCTCGTTAATCCTTCTCATCTCGATGCCTTGGGTCTCTTATCCCTTTCTCAAGCTTTCGAAGTCCGACATTTCAGAGAATGTTGAACGCGATCTGATCTCCTATGCTGGCCTTGGCAGGCGCGGCTGGTTTCGCGATGACGCCGCTCGCGCTCAGCCGCTCGATTTCGTTCAACTCGAGTGCGAGTTCTTTGAAAAGTCATCGCCAGGCCGATCCGCGCAAGTGATCGAGCGCAGTGGACGCGGAGACGGGTAAGGCACGGTCGTAAACATCGCAGAGGTTTAGAAGTCGCCGTTGGTGCAAATACTGGATGTCGCTCAGCGCAAGCTGGAGAAATAGTCAGCATCCTGGTTCCCGCCGAGCTAGTCATGAAATCCGCCTCGATAGAAATGGTAGTCGCTTAAAGAGACCTCGCCAGGTGTCTGCCCAAGTTGCTCGGATAATGAGCACCGCCGGCGACGCACGCGACATATCGCCGGCTGATTCAGTCCTGGCGTGTTGGTATAGTCCATCAGCGGTGATCTTGCCGCCAAAAGCAACGGAGAGAGACGAAAGACTCCTGGCTAGTGCGTCAGAAGGTCCGAATACGAGTCGTTTCCGATCGAGCGGAGTGTGCGTCCAGGTTCTCCGACATCCCTCTTCCTCGGACGACTTGAGGTTGTCAGTTCTTGAACGCTGTCATCAGCTACACCGAGAATTCTACGAGATGGCAACCCGATGAAACCTTGAAGCCGTCCGGGGCGTCGAATGTTTTTTCGGCTGGGACAGAGTTATCGGCCCAGCAAATTGCGGAGCCGGTAAAAAGCGCAGCAGCAACGAGAGTAACTTTCATGGATGTTTTCCTTTTAGTTCACACTCGTTTTCAGATGAATGTAAGCGAATAGGTTAGAATGCGAAACATTCGCAGCCGCCGTCGAGGAGGCCGCGCGGCCCAAGCATCCACTGAGGTAGATTTAAGGGATACCGGTCGGATTACCGGGCTCCGGCGTTGTAGATCCGCTCCCAACGAGGCGAACCGAGCTTGGCGTTAACCTCCGACATGGCGATCGTCATCCCACAGCCGAATTGCTGGCTGAGAAAGGTTGTGCTCATAGCTCAATGCACTCAGGCTCGCCGTGCTCAAAAGGAAGAATTTGCCGGCGTCCGGCTCCAATCCGAGCCAGCGAGCGGCCAGCACTCGCAGGAAGTGACCGCTGGAAAAAAGCAGCACATTACCTTCGACCGCGCGTAGACGCTGGATCGCGCGGTCCGCCCGCGCGCCGACCTCGCTCGGTGATTCCCCGCCCGGGCAGCCGTCGCGAAACAGTTGCCAATCGGGGCGCTCCTTGTGGATGTCAGCAGTCGTACGACCCTCGTACTCGCCATAGTTCCATTCGATCAAATCCGGGTCGATCTGAGCGACACTCCCAAAGCCGGCCAGCTCACACGTGCGCCTGGCACGCTGCAACGGGCTCGTGAAAAGCTTGGCGAGACTCGCTCCACGCAACCGTTTCTTGAGGCGGCGCGCATTGCGTTCGCCACGTTCTGTCAGCGTCAGGTCGGTAACGCTCGTGTGCTGACCTGAGATCGTCCACGCAGTTTCGCCGTGTCTGGCGAGGTAAACGATGGGCAGCACTTCGCTCATGTCATTGCCCGCCCTATTTTCTGTAATCTCGATTTTCGAAAGCTTGTGATCGAGATGAGACGCAAAGTGCAGCAAACGCTCGATTGGCGTTATGGTCATGGCTTCCTCGGGTCACCGGTAGGATTCGCTAAGATAGGAAACGCAGAGAACAGGGAGCACCGGACCCGAGACGCCACGCCAGAAGCCAGCGACAAGTGGTGAGCGGTTGGATTTGTCTTCATGCTATATTCTCAAGCGTTTGAAGATCGACATTTCAGATGACGTGAAATTTCTTTCGGCACGAAGTTCTGACAACCGCGGAGCCTACCAAACGCACGAACCCTCGTCCCGCTGGGCTCTACATTCGTGCTGCTCATCGGTCTGGGTTCCCCTGCCCGGCAACGTCGAGAACTGGGTGCGAGTAAAATTGAGACCGACGTCGCAGCGTTTCTGCGCGGACAGGCCCTCGCCCGGCGATCTTCGCGCCAGCTGAACGTTGCGCAGCGATGCGGAGGAGTTTAGCAAAGCGCGCTTCGTAGACATCGCAGAGAGCCCACTTTCCATCGGCGCCGATCCACTCCGGATGCTGCTCGCGTAGAGCTTTGCGAATCATTCGCTGCAGTTCGGCGTAGGTCTGGATTTTAGAGGACATGCGATCGCCCGTTAAGCAGCAGAGGTTCGTGAGTTGATATGCCGTCTGCCTCGGCTAGCGTCGCTTCAGGCCAGTCCTCAGGACGGGTCTGAATGACGTTCGAGACTCCCGAGGCCCAAGCGGCGTAGAGGCGCAGGCCGCGTGAGCGGATTTCGAGCTTGCGAATTTCCGCGCTTTCTTTGCGCAGATAATCGCGCAAGTCGCGACGGTAGGAACGCGCCTCGCGCGCGAGGCGTTTACTTATTCGGGAGGCAAGAAGGATTCTAAGTTTCATGTTGTTGAGGTGTTACGACGCCGTTTTCGCGATTCCGATGTGATCGCAAACGGGAATGGCAGGTCGGCAACGTCAATCCCCGTGATCACTTTCATCGTCACGACTAGTAGTCGTCAGTTCTTTCTCAAGTTTTCGAGAGACGACATTTCAGAAAATTGGAGGTCTTCCTGCGCCTGTCCTCTAGGTGCAGAGACATAGGAACGCGGTTCACCGCCTGATCCAGAAGAGAAATCCCTGCCATTGGGGCTAAGGTTTTCGAAAGGCAAAACCGCGATCGACCGCTCCATCGCCGGAGAAGCTTGCGCGCGTTGATGTAACCAAGCTCCCGATGCAATCGCGGCGACGACTAACGCCGTGCCTGCCGCCGCTAGTGCGGCTCGATTCCGACGCCGCCCACGTGCTGCGGCGCTGAATTGAGCCCAGCAGCGGTGGACCGCAGACCGTAGTTCGCGCGCAGACTGCGGGCGATTTTGCGGATCCGGGGCCAGCATCGACTTGAGCAGGGCAAGACACCGGCTCGGGATCTCGAGACCCTTCAGCTGTTCAACGGGTACCGGCTCTGCCTGTCTCGCGTGAATGTCTTCAAGCGTGCGGCCAACGAAAGGGACACGACCACAGAGCAGATACCAAAAGGTCACGCCAAGGGAGTAGATATCGGAGCGGGTGTCGATCCGCGTTTGTCCAATGCTGGAGAATTGCTCCGGGCTGGCAAAGGCAGGCGTGCCAATGAAGCCCGTTTGGGTTTGCTCGGCGCCGCGTTCCGCTTCAGGGGCCAGGACTTTAGCGACGCCGTAATCAATCACTTTGACTACGAGCGCGCCGGCCGCGTCACACTCGAGCATGATATTGGATGGCTTGATGTCCCGGTGCACAACACCACACGCTTCCGCCGCAGCCAAGGCGCGCGCGGCTTGCTCCATCACTTCGAGTGCCAGCGCAAGCGGCATTGGTCCATCGCGGCGAACCCGCGTTTCGAGCGTTTCGCCCTCGACCAACTCCATGACATAGAAACACTCACCGTCTTGTTCACCGTAGTGACTGACGCGCGCAACATTCGGATGGCGAATTTGCGCGGCGGCACGCGCTTCCCGCAAGAAACGCGAGCGCGCTCGGGGATCCTGCGCCACGCTTCGGTCGATTACTTTAAGGGCGACGACGGAATTCAACACCGTGTCGCGCGCGCGATAGGTTATCGCCATCGCTCCGGCGCCGAGCTCAATCGGAAAGCCGTCCGCGCCGACTTCCACTTCAAAGTGATCGTACTTCAACGGTCCAGGTGTCAACCGCCGGGAAGTCTCGGATTCCTCCGGCTGTTGGCTGTCGCTTAGAAAACCAAGACTAACGAGACAACGAAGGCATTCATCTCTTGGACCTACTTGCGTGAGCGGTCGTCCGCAGGTTTCGCACGTTCCGGCGACTGCTAGCTCGCGTTCTGCGACTTCGAGGCAAATGCTCATGTCATCAGGATTTGATAGAGATAATGAAGCTCTTGATTGACATCGGCGGGATCAGAAACTGTGCCCGCCACTTCCCTCCTCAGGGCTTCGCGATACCGCTGACGCAGACGCGAAAGCCCGGTCCGCAGCGTCGCGATGGGAACTCCAAGTCTCTCCGCCGCTTCTTCTTGATTTGGTGGCGTCCGTCCGCCGCCCGCAACGAACGGCCTTAAGACTTCAAGCCACTCCGCTTTCCCTTCCTCTTGAAATGCATTTTGCAAGTGCTGCCAGGCGCGTTTCACGATATTCGACGCCCAGACCACATCATAAGAGCGCGAATCGCTCAGATGAGCAGTGTTCATCATCGATGCTTCGGCTTCGGACAGATGTTCGTCAATCGAGACAATTCGATGGCCGCCGCCTCTTTTCAGCGCGCGAGCCCGATCGTACTCGTTGAACAGAAACTTCTGCAATGAGCCGAGCAGAAACGTACGGAGCCGGCCTTTCTCCCGATCTGCGCGACTCAAAGTATTTTGTTCAAGCAGATGGGCAAAAAAACCTTGGACAAGATCCTGCGCTTCGGGAGGAGCATGACCCCTGCGTCGCAGAAAGGCATAAAGGGGTGGCCAATACGCTTCACAGAAATTGGAAAGCGCTTTTCTGCCTGTTTCTGTTGGATCAGACTGTCGAGCGCACAAAACCAGAGTCCAGTGCGTCGTTTGAAACCCAGCTCCTCCTTCCTGCAATGTTCCGTGTATCGGTTTCATAAACCTGGCTTCGCCGCTGTGACGACGGGTTGCGGAGATGCTCTCCCATTCCGGAAAGAATGATTTCACTTACCCGAGCCTGGATTTTCGGGCTATGCGAGTCGACCGGATAGCCGAGTCGCTCGCTTGCGAGCCGGACCTCGTTGGCAATGATTCTTTCGATCTCGGAGAGTTCGGCGAGGATGACCTCAGTTGCGCTCATAAGTTGGTTACTCCTTTCCCATGCGGGTTTTCGGGGGACCGAGCGGTCGCGTGGCGGTGCTTTCGCGCTGGCTTCGTGATCTGTAAATACGGTGTGAACCGAGCATGGCATTGTGAGACTCCTTTTCGTTGACCGGGGTTCAGCAAATCGAATGCCAGGAGAGTTCTGAGGAACTGATCAGAGAAGAAAATGGAGTGACGATGCTTGCGGCGGGCGTAAGTACGAAAAAATTTCGCGAATTCTTCGCGAATTCGCGAAGACACCAGGTGACCGCGCTCTCCCGGCGCCTAAACTCCCTTGAACTGGAATTTGTTAATTCCTAGAGAGCGAATTTTGGATTCGAGAGTTGACGGTGGCATGCCCAGCTTGGCCGCGGCGCCGTGCGCTCCAGCCACTTTTCCATTGCTTTGCGCAAGCGCTGCTTCGATGCGTGTCCGCTCGGCTAACGTCCGATCGGTCGCGGGGGTCGGCGGTTGCGGTTCGTTCGCTACCCAACTCTCGTCGATCGAAAATTCGTTCGTTTCCGCAATGATGAGCGAGCGTTCGATCACGTTTTGCAGTTCACGGACGTTGCCTGGCCAGGAATACTCTTGCAGCGCTTCGAGAGCCTTCTTTTGAATATGCTCGATCTTCTTTCCCGCTCTCTTCGCGTAACGATCGACAAAGTAATTCACGAGCAGTGGAACGTCCTCTTTTCGTTCGCGCAAGGGCGGTAGTTTAATGGGAAAGACGCTCAGCCGGTAGTAAAGATCACTCCGAAAGGCGCCCTCCGCGATAGCCGCCTGCAAATCACGATTCGTCGCTGCGATCACGCGGACATTAGCGCGCAGAACTTCCGTGCCGCCGACGCGTTCAAACTCGCGTTCCTGCAAAACGCGCAGTAATGCGATTTGTGTCTCCAATGGCAGATCTCCTACTTCGTCGAGAAAAAGCGTACCGCCTTCGGCCAATTCGAATCGACCGAGCCGTCTTTGAAGTGCTCCAGTAAACGCTCCTTTTTCGTGACCAAACAACTCCGACATGATGAGCGAAGAAGGAACCGCCGCGCAATTCAGACTGATGAACGGCCGCTCTGAACGGTTTGACCGTTTGTGAATAGCGCGCGCGATTAGTTCCTTTCCGGTGCCCGTCTCTCCCAAGATCAAAACGGTTGAGTCCGTCGGGGCGACCTTGGCTGCGTGGGCCAGGACCATCTGCAAGACCGACGAAGTGCCGATCACCTCTTCAAACATCGAGGTTTTACCGAGTTCTTCACGAAGCACGATGTTCTCTCTGTAAAGTTCGTCCCGAAGCGCTTTGATCTCTTCAAAGGCCTGCTTCCTGGCCGTCACGTCCATCACCGTTCCGACGAACTCGACCTCGCTCGATGCGCTTGTCAGGGGGCGCGCAATCACATGGACATGCTTGACCGAGCCATCGGGCAATAATAGCCGATGCTCAAAATCCAGGCTCTCGCCTGCCTTTGCGTTCTCGATCACTCGGTGTACCAACGAAAGATCTTCCGGGTGAACTCGTTTGAACACGAAGTCCAGGGTTGGTTGATTCGTGGGCTCGTAACCAAGGATCCGAAAAGTCTCATCCGACCAAATCAATTCACCGGTCGATAAATTCCACCCGAAGCAGCCGGTGTGACTGAGCGCCTCCGCTTGCTGACTATAGGCGTCGCGCAGCCTCAGATCTCGTGTCGCATTTTCCTGTTCGGAGATATCCAGCGTATTGCCGATCAACCGCCCAACCTTGCCGTCCTCAAACACAGGCTCCCCGGTGCTGTGCATCGTCATTTGGCCATGTTTACGATGATCGATGCGATACTGGATATCGCCATTCACTCCCTCGGAGAACATTTTCCGGATCAGTGCATGTACGCGATCACTATCGACAGGATGCAGGACAGCAAGCCATTCCCTCAGCGTCGGAACGCCATTTCGGGGATCGAAACCGAAAATCACGTACGTTTCAGGAGACCAATAATCAAATATCCCGTCCGGCCTGAGCGACCAACTTCCCATATGAGCGAGCCGTTCTCCCTCCCGCAGATAAAATTCGCTTCGTTCCAATTGACTCGTCTTCTCTGCGATCCTTTGCTCAGCACATTTGCGGTCCTCGATGTCGATGCTCGACCCGAACCATTTCACGATATTCCCATGTTCATCATGGAGCGGCACCTTCCGGTGCAAAAACGCGCGATATGTTCCGTCCGCACGTCGAACGCGCGCTTCGACTTCGAATGGTTCCCCACTCGCCAACGCCGCATGCCATTTTTGAACTATTCCAGCCACATCTTCCGGATGAACTGATTCAGTCCAATGCCAACCGCACACATCCTCGAGGGACTTGCCGAAAAAATCCAACCAGCCGCGGTTAAAGTAATCGAAATAGCCATCGGGCCGCGCGGTATGGATAAACGCAGGAGTTGTATCGAACAGCACGCCGAAGTGCGCTTCTCAGTCGCAGTCGATTCATCGTTCTGAAGGGTCTCACTCGCCTTCATACGCATTTCTTTCTCGTTGTCGCTTAAACCCCTATCAAAGCTACATGAACGCCTGGGTGGCTTCCATTGTTATTTGCGCAGCACGTGCGGGCGTAGGACACGGGAAGTTCGCTTCCGATTGTTTCTGACACTCGCTCGGC
This sequence comes from uncultured Verrucomicrobiae bacterium, assembly GCA_963708595.1. GTDB lineage: Bacteria > Verrucomicrobiota > Verrucomicrobiia > Chthoniobacterales > Terrimicrobiaceae > DASTFP01. The sequence goes on along the minus strand of CAVPTR010000017.1, from coordinate 26,038 downwards.
CCGGCCGAACTCAAATCTTCTGGATGTATGCGCTCGAAGGAGATCGAGTGTCGGTTGACGCCCGATCGTCCTCAAGGATTCGAAAAGTCTCGTCCGAGCAAACCAATTCCCGGCTCGATAAATTTTAGCCGAGGCTGCCGGTGTGACTGAGCGCCTCCGCTTGCTCGCGGTACGCCTGGCTGCGACGGACTCCTTCGTCGCGCTTCCCTGCTCGGTGATATCCATGAGAGTTCTGTCGCAGCGGACGGCCACTCCATTTACAATCAAATCAGAGGATTTTGTAGAGCTCGGGCGACCAATAATTGCACTTGACAGACGGAAGGAACGACCGGCCGCCGTGATGAGAAAGAAGCAGGCCTGTCGAAGATACAATTCGCTTCGCTCCAGATCCTTGAGTCATCTTCGCGGCCACCAGATCGAATGTCCAGACTGTCGCTTTTCACTTTCTGCTCGCCTTCTATTGCGCGCGTTCGAAATGATAGCCCCCCGGGCCCGCGACCAGCCACAACTGCGCATTTGGACGGTTGAATGTTGCGTCCAAACCTTGCAGCGCAAGCTTTTGGGATCGGCTCAAGACCAAGAATGCTGAGACACTGGTGGCCGACAAAGGCATCAAGGACACAACCTGCCTCGATCCGGTAAACCGCCAGCAGGTTGCCGGGAGTGTCGCGAGACAGGGAAAGTCCGGTTTGGCCAGTTTCCGGAAATCGGAGAAGCTAATGCCTAAGGAATGCGCATTGGGAGCAGTGCAAGGATATTCTGGCAGATTCTCGATCATTAGCATTCGGCTGCGAATTGCCGTTGTTCGAAGAATCGGCAGGTGGCTTCTTACCCTTGGTAAAACAAAAGATATGCGTCATGGGGCTTGTGGGACTAAGCCCGCGCCAGAAGCGGCCGAATGACGTTCGAAAGCGCTTACAAGCTCTGGCAAAATGCCGTCGATCGCCACTTCAATTCGACGCCAATCCGGAATCGTCGGTGAACCAAAAGGATGATTCTGGTATTCTCCAAAAGCCCTATCGAACGCGCCAGCAAAGACCTCGATTAGCCCGAGTTCTTGGTGCCGATCGAACTTCTGCAAACTGTTCATCTCGGCGTAAGACTCGTAAATTCGCACGAAGCCGCGGGCGTTGGCGAGGTAGCTATGCTTGAGCGTGCGTAGAAAATCTTGCGTGAGGACCGTTCCTCCGGCGGCTAGATGCGTGAAGAATGTGCGCGCAATGTCCGACACCATCTTCACCAAACCGACGCTTGGGTCGTCGCCAGCTTCCTGGTGTTTGTGATCGTAGCGGCTCGTGATCTCGGTCTGGCAAATCCGATGGGGCCGGGTGATCCGATAGATCTCGGCTAAAATGCCTACTTCGATTCCCCAGTCCGATGGGAATACGAGATCATAGGCAATAGTCGCAAAGGTAGCAAACTCGCCTGAGAGCGGATACCGGAAGTCCGCCATATATTCCAGGAAATCGCTTTTGCCTAAGATATCTCGCAAGGCTCTGACGAACGGGAAATAAAATAAGCGCGCGACCCGCCCGTGCAGCCGGTCCGAATAGCGCACGTAAAAACCCTTGGCAAACTGATATCGCAGATTGACGACCGGATAGAGCAGTCGCAACAGGAACCCCCGATCGTAAGTTACGATGTCCGCATCGTGAAATGCGAGCACAGAGACTTCGCTCTTGCCCAGCGCATAGCCTAGCGCGGTCCATACCGCGCTTCCCTTGCCACGGTCGCCGAGCGGGACTGCTTGATTTATCTTCCCGAGCACGGATTGAACCGCAGGCGCGTCGTTCCAGAGCAAAACCCCACGGTCTTCGAGTGGCTGGATGATCTCTCTTGCCCGCTCAAACTCTGCCTCCAGGCTCTGGGCGAGGCTAATGTAGATACGCTTGACGAAATTCATCTCCGCCAATTCCTGAATAATGTGCTGCATGGCGGGCGAGGAAAGATCGCTAAACAGCGCCGGGATAATTACCCCGATCGGCAGACGTCGTGCAGCGCGCAAAATATCGTTTTCCATTTGTCCAAGGTCCTCATCGACCAAGCGTGTGAACGTCGGGACAATATTCTGCTGAAAATCAGGCATGCTTCAGCATAGGTCTAAAGTCGGGAACTACAACGAGCAGGTCCAGCGCTGTAGGTCCAAATCTCCGAATACGAACTCTGCGAAGATGAGCACGGCGCGTGAGGAAACAGAGTTGCAAAAGCCGTAGAAGCCGTAGAAAAGCCATTTGAACGCTGAATCTACTGTCAGTTTGTTCCCGCGGCACAGACAGGCCTATTTTCAAGCCATTCTGCCACCTCAATTTGCGCGTGGGCGCTGATCTTTTGGATGTCTGTCTATTCGTGTTAGCATGTCGCGAGGAGAATTAACTGCGATGATCCAGAACTCACGCCCCGACGCCAAGTCCACTCTCTCCGCTCCGGGCTCTTTGGCCTTGAACCGTCTAGGCGGGCCCGGATTCGGCGCGTCGATTGCATGATCTTCTCAACGAGGCGAAGGATTCGAAGACCGATGGAAATCAAAGGCGGCGCGCATCACGTGATAGATCCAGTTCTGCTCCATCACGCCATGCACATAGTGTGCGAACGGTCCGCTTGCGAAAATGGCCACGTCCTCGCCAGCGTGCGATTCGGAGTTCAGCGGCACAGTGGCTTCCTGCATGAAGTCGCTGTCCGAGGTGTCGATTTCGCTGAGATCGGGACGCTTCGCGTCGTTATCGTACGACGATGGGATGTGCGGATAGGTCTTCACGCCCGCAGGCTGCACGTTGGACGCGCCGGTGTAGCCGGGGCCGTTGGCGTAGCTCAAGGTCGTGTACGGCAGGCCGAGCAGATCCTTGTCCTCGACGAGCGGGTCGCCGTCACGCTGGGGCACGCTTTTCACCTTGCCCCAGGATCGGATTGCCGCGGCTCGGGTAGCCGGCGATCGTGAACACGTGACTGTGGTCGGCGGTGACAATGATCAGGGTGTCGTCCGGATCTGTAACGCATGGATCTGATGGTCTCATCGGATGCGACGGTCGGTATTTCGGAGGTCCATTTGAAGGGCTGGGCGCTTTTGTTCTGGCCCTTAATATAGCGAGCAATTTTGCGGGCGAGGTCGGCTTTGGAGGTAAAGATGCCGCGGGTGATCAAGTCGCGCTGAATTTTAGAGAACCAGATTTCGACCTGATTGAGCCAGGAAGAGTAGGTTGGGGTGTAATGGAGCTGAACGTTGGGATGGGCGGCGAGGAACTCAGCCACGGCCTTGGTCTTGTGCGCCGAAAGGTTGTCAGCGACGACGTGGATTTGCTTGCCCTCGGGTTGCGTGGCGACGACATCTGCGAGAAAGGCAACGAACTCCGCACTGGTGTGGCGCGAGGCCGTTTTGCCCAAGACTTGCCCGCTGGAAACCTCCAGGGCAGCGTAAAGCGAAAGAGTGCCATGCCGGAAATATTCAAACCCGTGGCGCTCGGCACGCCCGGGCGAAAGAGGCAGAACCGGATCGAGGCGATCGAGAGCCTGAATGGCGCTCTTTTCATCCACGCAGAACACTGCGGCGTGGGCCGGAGGCTTGAGATAGAGGCCGATAATGTCGGCCGCCTTGGACTCGAAGGCCGGATCGTCGCTGGCCATGTAATGACGCCGCCGGGAAGGTTGCAGACCGGCCTTGGCCCAGACGCGAGCAACCCTCATGTGACTGCGCCCGTTGGCCGGCGAGCTTGCGCGAACTCCAATGCGTGGAACCGTCGGCGGGCTTGTGATGCAAGGTCCAATCAATGATCCGGGCTTCCAGACGTTCGGTGCCCGCAGCCACCGCCTTGCCCAAATGGCGTCCCCAAAGACCGGAGATGCGTTCCTTCAGAAAGCGGTCTCGCCAGAGCTTGACGGTATTGACGCTACAAGATTGGCTGCGACTGACTGCCGCCAAAGTTCGCCCGCCCGCCAAACCCAGGATTATCCGAACTCGTCGCACATCATCGGCTCGCCGACTTTGGCTGCGGCTTATGCGTTTCAACTCACGTCGTTCCGGAGGGCTCAATCTAAAGGGTGCTGGCATGAAGAAAACCATACACCAATACCGTCAGATGTCACTGTTACAGTGCACTAGTGTTACACACGGACGAGCGACCTATCGAGACCGACCTCTTGGTTGCTTCGGTGCCAGCTGCAATCAGCAGATTTGTTGAAGCGGGCGGGAAGGTGGTTGCAGGGCCATTTGAGATTCGAATCGGTTTGTGCGCCATGATCGAGGACCCGTGGCAGAATCGACTCGTCATTCTCGATTCTTCGAAAGGGTCTCTCCGAACCGATGCAGAAGGGAATGTCATTGAGAGAGGTGCGGCCTAACACATGCGTGCTCGCTACGCCTGCGCGTGCGATTTGATCACCCCAACCTTGAGCGATTAGCGGACAGAAATGGAGTCGTTTCACTGGGTCACCGGAACATTGAGGACGGTTTAAGCTTATCGGATGGAGAGAGTGAACGTGATCCCGAAGGCGAACCAGTCGATGCACTCGCAGCTTTCCGGCGGGACGCCTTGGATCTGTCCTCTATCTGCGAGGATCTCCAAATCGGCCTTCGGGTTCACCTGAGAGCCATTTACATCAATGATTCTTACCATTCTGACTCAGGGGTTCATCGCAGTTGATCTGGCGCGGCCTTGGCGAAAGCGGCGTCGACAGTCTCAGCGCCTGCTGCACACCGTTATAACCGCCGTTTGTCACAAACACACTGGCCATGTCCACCTCATCTGGCGCCAACCGTTTTGCAATCACTGCGCCAACGCCCGGCGAACCGCCGGTGAGCAGCGCCACTATGCCTGCAAGTTTATTAGTGATATTTTCCATATATTCCTATGATTTACCTCGCGGTTTTGAATCCGCCCAATACCACGTTCCTTGCGCCGCGATGCTTTCTCGGCATAATGGACTTGGACAATGGAACTCCGACATCTGCGATACTTTCTGGCTGTTGGTGAGGCCTTGAAGTTCACGAAGGCGGCCGCGCAACTTCGAGTCGCGCAACCCGCATTAAGCCGGCAGGTGCAGGACTTGGAAGATGAGATTGGTGTCGACCTGCTGCGCCGCAGCCCGCGTGGGGTGACTCTCACTGCAGAAGGAAAACTTTTTCTGAAGGAAGTCCGTGACCTGCTCAAGCGCGCCGAAGAATCTGTGGAAAAAGTCCGTGCACTGGCTCGCGGCGAATATGGCGAGTTGCATGTCGGCTACGTCCAGGTTCCCACGGTGGAGATATTGGCACCAGCGCTCGCAGCGTTTCAAAAAGCCGTGCCACGCGTGAAGGTCGTGCTGCACGACCTCTCGAGCGATGAGCTCATCGCCGGACTGCAAAACGCCACCCTGGAACTCGCGGTTATGGTCCAGCTGACCGGCGAGCAGATCGCAGGCATCGAGTTTGAATTGCTGCGCACCTACCAGTGGTGCGTGGCGCTGAGCGCTGCCCATCCCTTCGCCCGGCTTAAATCCATTGCATTGGAAAAGGTAGCTGCCCAACCACTCGTGGTTCTCCGCCGCAAGGACTACTCCGAGTATCACCGCATTCTCGAGCGCATGTTCGCCCCCATCTCCGCCAAACCGCGCATCGCGGTGGAATGCGACAGCGCCGGTTCGGTGATCACCGAAGTGGAAGCCGGACGCGGCATCGTTCTGGCGACCACGGTCCTAAAACACGTGGCTGGCAAACGCCTGCTCTACCGCCCGCTCACCGGCACGACGGAGGCGCAGTCGGTCGGCATCGGCCGCGCCACACACGGGGACGTCACACCCGCCGGAGAGAAGTTTTGCGAAATCTTGCGGGAAATTTCATATCGAGGTACTGCGCCAAAACCAGAACCAGTAAAGTATTCTGAGTTAAGTTGGTCCAAATCGGCACGCCAAGCTTCCAATTTTATGTCCCGAGAAGGCAAAGCTGCCTCAGGGAAACGTTCCAAAGTTCAAGATTAAAAACCCCCGGCAGACTTTTCCGCCCACCCCCCGTCGCTCGCTTTCCCTGACGGATAAGGGTTGCGATCAGAAAAGCTGCCAATCCGCAAGCGACCACCTTGTGTGATTGACAACGATCTGCCAAAGCTCACTTGACACAGGAGTGAGACGCTGCGGCTTTCATGAGAGTATCGACTTTGAAATCGAAATGGCAAAATACTCAATGAGCACTGCTTTGTTGTATTAAGCTTTGGAGAACGGGCTCCAGGCCTACACCGCCTTTTCGCGAACCGGTTTCACCGCTCTCGAACTCGATCCAGCCTTCGTTAAAGCCATCCAGCATCTGCATGCGAGGCAGTGGGTTCTTCATCCCTTGCGACTTGAAAAGTCCGTCCCAAGAATCGCGCGGTACGATTTGCATTTGCACTAGCCGGCCCAGGACCTTCGTGAATGCAGCCGCGATTTTGTTTGGAGTCACCCTATGGGGTCCTTCCAATTCCACCACTCGATGGCTGCTCCACGGTTCTTGTAACAAGGCAGCGGCCACTTTCCCAATATCCTCGGTGGCCACCATTGGCACCGGCTTGTCGAGCGGCTGCAGGAAACTCGGAATGGTCCCCTGCTCACGTGCCGGGACTACATCCCACCGGCAGTTTTCCATAAACCAGGCCGGACGCAGAAACGTGATCGGTAGCGGCAGATCGCTGAGCGCCTGCTCGATAATCGTGTGCTGGGTCAGCAGGTTGGGCTGACTCGCCTGCGCTCCGATGGTGGAAAGATAAACCACTCGCGCCGGACGTGCGGTTTTGAGCGCGGAGCGCAGCGCTGCGCCAATCGCTCGCGCCTCGGGAAAGCCCGGCTGCGGGTCAAAGCTTGGCGGTACAAGTACAAAAACACCTTCCGCCCCTCGGAACGCTGCCGTAAGGGAGGCTGCATCTTCAATTGTGGCCAGTGCCAGTTCGCACCCGCGATCTGTCCAAGCCTTTCCTTTATCAACATCTCGCACGACCGCGCGGACCGGCTGTCCCGCGCCAACGAGAAGGCGCCCGATCACCCCTCCGATCTGGCCAGTGATTCCGGTAATTGCATACATAAGTCGGTGCCTTTCTTAGGACGGTTCGTTCTGCTTGAAACGGTTTCGCCTAAGGTGTTTTCGAATGACGTGTTGAACACTGGATTCCATTTTTGCTCGGTTAGATCCATCTCAACTGCCGCGTTGAGCGACGAATCTTTCAGCTTGTGCTCGGAGCATAGGAGGGTTGCCGCCAGCTCGCCTAGCAAAACGCAGGTCAGGGCTGGTTGTAGTATTTTCTATTGATTTCATAGATTGTGCGTGGCAGCTCGCTATCGATATCGTTTCGCCGTTATGACGGCGGGAGAATTCAAAAAAAGTGATCACAGCGCCTCGGCCGGTTCAAGCTCCTGTTCGTAAATTGAGAACGCGTAGCCGGTCTCCTCGCCCTTCACCTTCCAGGTAAAGCGAGCGCCGGCCACATTAAACTTTTCTCCTTCGTTTCTTTCGACCTTGCGAAGGCCACTCCCCAAGGGAATCTGATGCCGGCTATTATCTGTTTTCAGTTCTTCGTTTGTCATGGTTTTCTCCAATGAATTGGCGCAGGGTGCCGGCGCTCAGGTAATGTCGCGCGGCGAACTGATTGAATAAACGCCTTCATGTAGCGCGGGACCGACGATGAGAACGTCAGCAACCATTCATTGTGGCCGTGATGCCCGTTTGGCAGAACTTCGGTTGCTATTTCCGATGTTGTCATCTTGATCTCCCTATTTCGACATTTGAACGCCCACACGGTGCTGTTGGCCTTTTTGTGCTCATTAGTTACCGCTCAGCCAAAGAGAATTCCATAGTCGGTCGCAAGTTCATGGACGTTCCGAATGGCCACGGCAGGCGGCTTAGTTGGAGCAACCGCGTTGGCTGGCGCAGGAACCGCCGTCGCCTTCAGGAACCCTTCGAAACCGGAGGGGGAGAACATGAGGAGATAGTGGTTTTCAGTGTTGCCAGAATTACGCAGCTGGTGAGGGATGTCGCGCGGGGCGACGAGAGTATCACCTTGACTAAGAATAAAGACTTCGTTTCCGACGGTGACCTCAAGTTCTCCGGAGAGAACATAGTAGACCTCATCCTCACGCGTATGCGTATGACGAGGGACACCCATATCCGGCGCGAGTCCCGCCTCGATAAGGCAGTATTTTCCTCCGGTATCTTCGCCTGATAAGCATACGGAACCGATGCCGACGTCAAAGTAGTAACGCTTGGATCTCGGCTGATATTTGATTGATGGCGCCTTGCTGTCGCGGGGTTTTACAATGCTGCGCGAACCGCTGGTGACCGGTGCCGCAGGACCTGCAAGTGAATTGATGTCTGTGCTCATATCTGACCGATGATTTAGCGCGACGTTGTGAAGCCTCCCAATACTTCGTTAGTTGGGCTACTATGCTTTTTCGGCATAATAGAATACGGTTGAACTCACCAAGGCTGCGGTAAAGTCGCGCTGACCCGCTGCATATCCTTTCCCGTTGGCTCAATCCCTTGACCGAGTCTTTCGCCTCGTCTTCGCGAAACCGCGCGTTTCTGATCGTCCAAGTCGAAGCCAGATGCGACATCGCTCTGGTCACCCTCGGTCCTCAAACTAGTGGCTGGCAAGCGCGTCTGCTCGTCCGCCAGGTCGCGAACGTCCACTGCGCTGATGCGTGCGTCACCCGCAGCAGCGAAGAAGGCGCTACTCCGCCAATAGGGTAAAAAGCGGCGATCCGGACATTGCGGAAAAAGAAAACTGACAAACTTCGCAAGGCCCATTGCAAGGGACGAAAAGTTGAGCTGACCTGTGCGGGCGATCAGCGACCACTGCATTAAAGACGCACTTTCTGCTCGTCCGCATCGAGGGGAAGGGTCCAAGACCGGATTGAAGCGACATCCCTCTGCGCGGACCGTTTCCAGCCCCTGAGCGTGGCTGTCAAGCTTTCCACGCAGACGTCGGATATGGACTAGGAGCCCTGCAATTATCGGATTCGGATATCCCGACACATCAGAATGCAAAGCCTCGCGAGACTGAGTGCGTCCGCGACGCTCGATCAGGAGGTTAAGCAGCCTGAAGCGGAATCCGCGTCAAATCGGGTCGGCCCTATTTGAGCCGGATTTCGAACTTGCCTTTATCAATTTTAAAAGCACCCACCACGCAGATGTCTCGCCCGCCGGCTCCATGGTCGTTAAGTAAAATCCTTAGGCGTGGCTATGCTATGCTATTTCTTGACGACTAGACCTCATCCCCCCGGGGATCCGACACACCACATGATGAAAACGATTGCCTCTGACCTCTTGCAACGACATATCGAAACCCTCGTTGATGATGCTCCCCAATGGCAGACACTGATCGCCGATGATATTTTGTGGGAGCTCGCCTACGCACCTTCTATCGGCCATCCGGCACGGCTCTCAGGGCGAGAGGAGGTCCTGCGTCACGTTACGTGGTTCCGAGAATCGGTGGACAATTTCCGCTTCTTCAATCTCAAGGTATATCCTTTGGCCGATGCCGAAGGCGCTGTCGCCGAAGTCGAGGCGGAGGGTGTCATCAAGGCTACCGGGCGCACCTATCGCCAGGATTACGTTGTCTTTCTGCGTGTTGCAGGCAGCAAGATCGTGTTCCTCCGCGAATTCTTCGATCCCGTGCGAGCGGCAAAGGCGATGGACCTTGCGATTGTTGGTCTCGAACCTTGAAGACTTTCCAATCCTTCCTAAAGCCTGCTTAACCGACTTAGCCAGGGCGATGGCGGGCCATCAAGAACGCGTCCCATAAACGACCTTCAATGTCCTCGTGAGAGTATTGCTGTGGTCAAGGCGCACGAACCGACCTCATCGCGCCAACCAGGAGCACTTGCCCCATTTTGAGCCCCTTGCTTCAACTTATCCCGAACCGTCCGCATGATGGGAACCTTTGTCTCTGTGGCTTTTGTCCGAACCTTTCGGGACTCTCAGCTTGTAGATCGGCGGTGCGCGCACTCAGCCCGCATCGAACCGAGCATCGACCGTTTCGGCAATCTCGTGATCGATTCTCGATCGAATGCCGGAGCTGTTGGAACAGCACATGGGCCTCTCTTTATCGCCAGTCTCGGCGCGGACTCAGCAATCTGTGTGTTTTACCAGAATCCTGATCGCCTCCGTTCAGGTCATCAAAGAAGCTGAAGTCACCATCTAGCGTGGGCACCAATCACATGACCGTTTCCCGGGTTTGGGCACGATACGGCCTGCAGCCTCACCGATTGCGCCGGTTCGCCAAAATTCAAAGACAGGTCATCGCCCGCGGCATTTTTTCCTCCGTCACTAATCCTCGCAGAAAAATCCTTCGTTGCATCCGGCACTACAACAGGACCGCTAACTCCCATCAAATGGACTTACTCTTCGCCTAACAAACGAATCGATGCCTAGCTCGTTCATCTGTTGCGCTGCACTAGTAAGTGTCTACTTGCCTACTAGGAACAGGCAAACCTTGCTTCGGAGGGCGGTGGACTCTGTCCTTGACCAAACCTATCCGTCGATCGAGCTCATTGTTGTCAACGATGGATCGTCTGACGAAACCTTCGATTACCTCGAAGCACTTGCCAGACGGGATCCTCGCGTGAAAGTCATCCACAATGCCTCGTCCTTGGGCGCATCACGTTCGCGCAATCTGGCGATCCAGGCGGCGAGAGGAGAATTCGTAACGGGGCTCGATGATGACGATAGATTCCATCCCGAACGGATCGGCGAATTGGTCCAGCATTGGCGAATCATTGAGCGGGCAGGAGAACCGTTCTCCTGTCTGTTTACACAGGATGTTATTGAAAACGGAACTAGAGAAGTCAGGAGTTCCAAGCCGGGCACTGTTGAGTGGCGCGATCTGTTCTTCTTCAACACCATCGGAAACCAGGTTTTTGCACGGCGTCAGGCTTTCATAGATGCGGGGCTTTTCGATGATGAAATGCCGGCGTGGCAGGACATTGACCTTTTCATTCGCATCCTCAAAGGCGGCGGCCCTGCGAAGCTCCTTGATGCGGCGCTGTACTTCATGAATGCAGCTCCCCGGACAGACAGGATCTCGGTAGGTTCCAAGCAACGCCTCCTCAACGCCTATCAAAGATTGGCATCGAAGTGGCCTGAATGTCCAAAGGTGATGTTGCAAGGACTCTACCTCCAGATCTTTAGTGAGCATTATGGTTACAAGCCAACGCTTGGTGACTTGGTTGCATTCTTCCGCCTTGGTGTGCATCTCAGGACCTTGAGAAGGCTAGCTGGCGTTTTTTGCTACTGCACACTTGGTGTGCATCCCAGGACCTTGAGGGGGCTAGCTGGCGTTTATTTCCGCCGTCGCTGACCAGTATGTTAGCCAGTGCCTTGGACGCCTGACGGTTGGGCTACATTCTCGTGTAGGACCGACCAATCCGGCACCGGACTCCGGGCGAAGATGCCGGGGGCGGGAAAAACCGGTTTGATGGGTTTCGCATCCCAAAACCCCGCGCCGCTTGCCGTGGCAAACAAACGACAAACAAAACACTAAGGAACTAAGGGGACCCGCAGAGCTTCAGTTATGAAGTGTCTCACCTCCGGGGGTCATGGCGACACCAGCAGGCTTTCCGTGCCGAGTTATGATAATTTCCTGTGAGCTTTCCGATTTCTGCGCGAGGCGGAGAAGCATCTTTGATCTCGGACAAAGGGACTTCTTTCATCTTTCATTCGGGACTTCCGCACTGCTCCGCCGTAACGCAGCCTCAGATTTGCGGACGATGGCCAAGACGTCCTTGAAACTAATTTGATGCGCGATTCTTCTTTGGAACTTGGCCGCACCTTTGGTGAAGATGGACGTGGTCGCCGGATGCCTGCTGTTGCTTGCTTCGCTTGCACGACACCGTTCATGCCGTGGTTGGACCGCGGCCATCAGGACGAGCGGATGTTTTTTAGCCACGACCGCAGATGACTTAATCCAAATGAGTGGTAGATGGGTCTCAGCACGCGCCACGGCCTCTGTAGCCACTTGCCGTCCGCTCTCATACCTAGATAAATACTGCACGTCGTACAAGGAATGTCATCTCTCGCAACTTTTTTGCCCAGAAGCATGCCTCTAGCGTAGGCAATCTTTTCGCTGTTGATGCTATTTAGAAGCCCGTCCTCGAAGGCATTCTCCCTGCCGAAATCACCCCAAAAATTACGACAGCATCCTAATATCTTCCCATCCCAATTGATCTGCGGCTGATCCCACAACTGATGACAAATTCCCTGCATGTAATCGAGGCCATGATTTTGTCTGAACTCATCCCTTGAAGCGGCACCAACTTCTTTCCTGACAAATTCTTGATCTCGGACGGGTGAGACCTTGGCATCCCAAGAGAGCTTCAAGCAAAATTTCATCCCCAACTCATTGGCCAGCTTTTTCGCCAATGGTATCTCATGCTCATTATGTCCAAAGGCCAGAAACTGCCACGTAAGTTGAGGATATTCTGAGCGATACTGTTGCTTTAAGCAGTTTAGCTTCCTTATATTCTCGATTACGGTCTCGAAGTTTCCTTTGACTCGATAAACCTTATAGGTTTCGCTACTAGCGCCGTCTATGGAACAGGTCATGCTTCGGAAGTTATACTTGACCAGGCCTTCGAGGACGCTCTCGTTAACGTTGTTCAGATTCACCCCATTGTCAGCTCTTAAAGCAACGCCTCGTTCATAGGCATAGCTGATAATTTTCAACAGGTCAGGATTGAGGAATATTTCGCCGTAATTTGAGAGTTCGATCTCCTTAAGCCATGGATTCTTGTCAAGAAGTTTCCGAAAATCCGTCAGCTTAAGGAACCCGCTCCCCACAGCCGGTTGTATCGCTTTGCTGGTGGTCGGGCAGGAAGGGCAACGCAGCTGACAATAGGATGAGGCTTCAAGCCGAATCTTCGATGGCTTTATCTTAGGCATAGCATTCTCTGCACCGACTCCCGACGCGGACGAGTAGCAGGAGTGCTCACCACCATAGCGTCCAACAAGTGATTCTGCCTTTTTGCGGATATCATGCCGAATCGGAGTTATTAGCTAGCGAAAGGTGCTTCTGGGCAATCATTCGAAGAGCAGTCTGGCCGGAGGCGAACCTCAACGTCAAGCGCGAGATGAGTGAATCTCTCGGCAAACCGCTCACTGCATTCGAGACGTTCAAGGCCCGGTTTGAGAAGTTGTTGAAAAAACTATTTCCCACCGAAACCCGCAAAGTTGACGGAAGCGATCTCAGTGTTCCTAACTTCCTCGTTCTGCGATACAGGCGACGATTGGGGCGCTTACCTTGGATGCCTGCCATTTTCTGGTCACGAAGGGAAGATGGAGAAGTTAAGCGCAAAAATCACGCAGATAACACCGGCGAACAATTATACTTCGGCGCGGCGTTTTATAAACTTCTGTTGCCCGAGCAGCTTCGTGAGGCACTCGAACGGGTGCAATCCTTAGAGCACTCTTGGCACTATCGTCATCACTACCGCCACCACTGCCGCCCAGCCCACCACGTCGAGCACCAGTCCGTGCCGGATCATTTTCCGGACCGGGACCAATCCTGAACCATAAACGATCGCGTTCGGCGGCGTGGAAACAGGCAGCATAAACCCGAGCGACGCGCCCAGACATGCCGCCAGCGCCGGCTGGATCGGGGGCACCCCCGCCGCTTCCGACACCGCGATGGCCACCGGGACAACCATGGCGGCCGAAGCGGTGTTGCTGGTCGTTTCGGACATGATCGTGCCGAGCGCCGCGAAAAGCATCGTTAGACCGAGCACCGTATCGGCCTGGAGCTCGCGCGCAATGCCCTCGCCCATCCACTTTGCCAGGCCGGTGGAGAACATCAGCTCGCCCAGCGCCAACCCGCCGCCAAAAAGTAAAATCGTCCCCCAGTCAATCTTCGCTGCATCGCGCCAGGACAGCGTAAACTGTCCGCGCCGCAAATTCGTCGGCAGGACAAACAGCAGGATTGCGCCAAACAACGAAACCATCGCCTCTGGCAGGCGCGCGTTAAACCAGCGGAACAGCGGGTCCTCCGCGCCACGCGCCAAAGCGATAATCCCCGGCGTGATCCACAAACCGACAGTCAACAAAAAGGCGATCAACACATTGCGCTCGCCCCGCGAAAGTCTGGTGTCGAGGAGCGCGATCGCCCCGGTCGCTGCCGCCGGCGTCTCGGCGGCGGCAGTTCGAAAATACACGCACAAAAATCCAATCAGCACGACCGACAGTGGCAGCCCAAAAAGCATCCACTGAAAGAACGTGATCTTAATATTCAGGTTCGTCTCGATAAATCCCAGGCCAATCAGGTTCGGCGGCGTTCCGACCGGGCGTGCCCAGGCCGCCGATCGATGCGGCGAACGCCGTCATCAACATGAGCGACGTTCCAAATGCCGGTGGCATTCGGCTCTCTTTGAGGATCGCCAGCGCGATCGGGAACATCATCGCCGTCGTCGCCGTATTGGACACCCATAATGAAACGAACCCAGTAGCGATCCCAAATGCCGTGAGCAGCCGCTTCGGGCTCGTCCCGACCCCGCGCATGATTCCAAACGCTATGCGCCGGTTCAGCCCGTGCTGTAACATCGCTTCCGCGAGCAGAAAGCTGCCAAGAAAAAGGAAAACGATCGGATCGGCAAAACCGCGAAAGATTTCCTTGGCAGAACCGATGCCCAGCAACACACACAGCGCCGGTCCGAGCAGTGCCGTCACCGCCAGCGGAATCGACTCCGTCATCCAAAGAACCACGACCGCGCCGAGCACCGCCAACAGCCGATGCGCCTCGACGCTGAGACCCGTCACCGGAAGCGCCCATAACACCACGAAAACAACCGGCGCAGCCACCAATCCAATGGTCCGGCGCCAATAGTCGAAACGCTCTTCACTTCCCATGCGCGCTGATCTTAACCAGAGCCCATGCATTGGCGGCAACTCTGGTTAGCTTGTTTCTAACGCTCACCATCGGCAAGCTGCCCTTGAGAGCCGAAGCGCTCAGAAGATGGACTTGCTTAACCCACTTTCCAACTGGCCGCTGCTTGGAGTCTATCTTGAAGAGGGTCGCATCAAGATCGACAACAATCTCGTGAACAACGCCATTCGGCCGACGCGGTTGGAAAGTGAGTGTCTTCCCTGATCTAGGCAGGATCTCCGCGCGAAACGTGATATCCCTGCAGGCGTTTCCAAGGACATGGAGCATCAGGGACTACGATCGGGTGAGCCAGCCCAGTGCCTGAATCCAGAGCCGCTTGTAGCCCGGCCATCCGACGAAGGCGTTTGGCAGCCAATGCGGCCCGATATCGGACATCCATGCCAGGGTCCGGCCATTTCCATGGCTTCCAGCCACAAGCAGGGGATGGCCACCTTGATCTGCCGGGAGGCGCGCAATGACCTGCACATCCTGACGCTCCTTGACCTTCACCTCGTTCACCCCAAGCAGGGCGGGCCATGGTGTGTCGAGCCCCGACACGATGGGATGAGACGGCATCGTTATCTCGGCGACAATGCCTTCAGGTGCTTCGAAGCGATCGTCATAGGGAAGACAGGTAACAGGCAAGACCTCTTCGACTGCTGTCTTGTGCCAGCGGGCCCTGCCGTCGATCCCCTGAAACGAAAAGTAGCCGCCGATCATCATGAGCCCGCCGCCCCGGGTCGAATATTCCTTGAGGAGCTTGAGGCGGTTGGGGACCGTCTTTCCCTGAAGCCAGACGTCGGGATGCAGCAACAGCGTATTCGAACCGATATCGGACAGCAGAATGGCATCGTAATGTGTGAGCCCCTCCAGTGAGAGTGGAAAGTCGAGTGCCGCTTCATGCGCCTTCATGTAGGTCAGCTCGAATGGGCTATCCTTCAGGGCATCGACGAGCGGTTCGGCCCCCAAGTGAAACGTCACGCTCGAGAACGTGTCCCATCCCTTTGTGTGATTTGCTGAAGTGACCCAGCTTTCGCCGACGAGTAGAATTTTCTTTTTCTCCATGGTTCCTCCAAGCCTCCCCACGTTTAACTCAACCAATTGCCTCCATCAACGTTGAGCGTCTGAGCGACGACGTAGTCACTGTCGCTTGAAGCCAAGAACACCGCCGCTCCGACGTGATCCTCCGGAGTTCCCATTCGGCCGAACGGCACAGCTTCACCCACCAAACGTTTCTTCTCGCCAATTGGACGGTGCTCGTATTTGGCAAATAGCGCGTCCACTTTATCCCACATCGGCGTATCGACAACCCCCGGCGCAATCCCATTCACATTGATCTTGTTTCTGATCAATTCCAGTCCGGCGGACTGGGTAATGCTGATCACCGCGGCTTTGCTTGCACAATAGACGGTGGCCAATGCTTCGCCGCGGCGGCCTGCCTGGGAAGACATGTTGATAATTTTGCCACCGCGTCCTTGCTGGACCATCTGTGCTGCAACGGCCTGGAGAGTGAACAGGAGACCCTTAACATTGACGGCGAACACCTTTTCGTATCTCTCCGAGGTGATTTCAAAGAGCGGACCTAAGTCAAAGAAGCCTGCATTATTGACCAGAATGTCAATGCTGCCGGCAACGTCGACGACACGTTTGACCATGCCTTCGATGGAATCCTGGCTAGTCACGTCGAGCTGAACGCCGAAAGCGCCCTTACCGATCGCTTCAGCCGTTGCCTGGGCCTCGTTCAGGTCGAGATCGGCGACTGCAACCTTGGCGCCTTCCGCTGCATAGCGCTCACAAATCGCGCGTCCGATTCCTCGGGCGCCGCCGGTAACCACGGCAACTTTGTCTTCCAACGGTAGCTGTCCCATCTTGCGTTCCGGTTTATGTGTCCGCTTCTGCTAGAGCTTCGATTCGACGATCTTCTCAAGTTTTTGGGTGTCCACGGTGAACCTGCGAATGGCTTCCGCCATCTTTTCCGTCGCCATGGCATCCTCGTTCATCTCGAAACGGAAGGCCTTCTCGTCGAAGCTCACGCGCTCGATGTCGGAGAGTGCCTCAGGATGACGTCAAACTAGGTCGCAATGGAGTGTTCACCCTATAGACGCCATTCAGCGATTGCTGCTAACCTTATGCCGCCGCGCGGCGCGACCAAGCCGCCAAGTAGTATGCAAGCACCTTGTCAACTCACTCCGACAGCTCGCTCGGCGATGGCCGCTCACAGCGGAGGACTCATCTCGTTGTTAATAGCCGGCCTGGTTCGGCAGGGAAGATATTGCGCCCCCGGTACGTTCAAAGGGTGCCAGACGCTCGACATGTTCGGGATAATTCTCGGTGTCCGGTTTTGCTCTACGTTTCGCCTTTTCTACCCCCGGGCGATCGAATGCGGTTAAACTATCGAAATTCTTTCTATGGATCTGCCAAGCAACGTTAAGAGGATCGCATTTCTGGCGGATTATGTTCCGAGGCAATGTGGAATCGCCACTTTCACGGCGGATCTACGTGAAGCAATCGCCGCGCAATATTCCGATCTGCATAGTTCGATTATTGCGGTGACCGATCGCCCCGAGGGATACCACTATCCTTCTGAAGTGCGTTTCGAAATTCCGGAACAGGATATCTCCGCCTACCGACGGGCGGCCGATTTTCTGAATCTTGTCAATGTTGATGTTCTCTGTTTGCAGCACGAATTTGGAATTTTTGGAGGCCCGAGCGGCCGGCATTTGCTGACGTTGCTTCGCAATCTCCGGATGCCCGTGGTAACCACTTTGCATACGATTCTGCGCGATCCCACGCGCGAGCAAAAGCTGATGCTCCAGGAAGTCATCAAGCTTTCCGCGCGGGTCGTGTCCATGGCTGAGAAAGGTGTCGCCTTTCTTTGCGACATTTACGGAACGCCCGCGGACAAGATCGATCTTATCCCTCATGGAATTCCAGACGTTCCATTTGCGGATCCAAACTACTATAAGGACAAGTTTGGGGCGGAGGGGCGGCCTGTCCTGCTGACGTTTGGGCTTCTTTCGCCAAACAAGGGCATTGAATATGTTCTCAACGCATTGCCAGCGATCGTGAGGGAATTTCCCAACGTCCTCTACATCGTGCTCGGGGCGACTCATCCGCATCTCGTTCGCGACCACGGCGAGACCTACCGGCTAAGTCTCGAACGCCTAGCCAAGAAGAACGGCGTGGAGAAAAACGTGATCTTTTTCAATCGCTTCGTGGACAAGGATGAGTTGATGGAATTTCTCGGTGCGACGGACATTTATGTAACGCCGTATTTGAATGAGGCTCAAATCACGAGCGGGACGCTCGCGTTCAGTTTCGGAGCGGGCAAGGCGGTCATTTCTACCCCCTATTGGCACGCGGAAGAATTGCTGAGTGACGGGCGAGGAGTAATCGTGCCCTTCGCCGACACTTCCTCGATCTCCCTGGCGGTCTGTGATCTGCTTCGCAACGAGACGATGCGCCACACGATGCGCAAGGCCGCATATCTGCTGGGACGAATGATGGTCTGGTCGCATGTGGGAAGAGATTACGTAGGGAGCTTTGAACGCGCTCGTCACGAACATTCCGGGCAAACCGCTAAACGCATTGAGGCGCCCACCTTGGACCAGGAGGCCGCTTTACCTGTATGGAGACTCGATCATCTCAGATGTTTGACGGATGACACCGGAATGCTGAAACACGCCGTTTACACGCTTCCTAATTACAAGCACGGCTATAGCACGGACGATAATGCCCGCGCACTCATCCTCATGATGCTGTTGGAAGAACTCGAGGAGGGCTTCTCGGAACGCACCCAACTGACCAGCATCTATGCGGCTTTCTTGCAGAACGCATTTAATGCAGTCGCCGGCCGCTTCAGCAACTTCATGACTTATCGCCGCGAGTGGGTCGTCGATGTCGGTTCGGAAGAGAGTCACGGACAGGCATTGTGGGCACTGGGCACCTGCGTCGGGCGCTCCCATCGTGAAGAACTACGCTCGTGGGCGGCAGAACTTTTTGAAAAAGCATTGCCCGCGGTGCAAGGTTTCACGTCTCCGCGGGCATGGGCTTTCGCGATCATCGGTTTGCACGAATACCTTCGCACCTTGGGCGGGGATCTTCGGGCCAACCAGATCCGGGCAGAATTGGCGCAGTCTCTGGGTTCTCTCTACGAGAAGAATGCCAGAGAAGATTGGATGTGGTTCGAGCAGAGCGTGACCTACGAAAATGCGCGCCTTCCGCAGGCTCTGATCATGACCGGCCGCTGGGCCAATCTGCCCGCTCTTCGCGAGATAGGTCTCGAGAGTTTGCGTTGGCTTGCGGAACACCAAATCGCTCCGGAGGGGCATTTCCGCCCGATTGGCTCCAATGGCTTCTGGAAGCGGGGAGAGTCGCCTGCATCGTTTGACCAGCATCCCGTCGAGGCCCAGGCTACGATTTGCGCCTGCGTTGAGGCTTATGAGGCTACTGGTGATCGCTATTGGCTGGCGCAGGCAAACAAGGCATTCGATTGGTTTCACGGAAGCAATGATCTAGGTATCGCGCTCTATGATCCTCAGAGTGGTGGTTGCAGGGACGGCTTGCATATCGACCGTGTCAATCGAAACCAAGGCGCCGAATCGACGCTCGCCTTCTTGCTCTCCCTCGCCGAGATGCGCCACCTGCAAGACACAACGTCAGTATCTGCCTTCCAGCAGCAGATATCCTTGGCCGCATAACCGTCCCGCTGTCCTCTGGGATACGATCGCTTGAAATACGGTGATCACCCCATCGCGTGACGCAGAGAATTGGGGGAAGGTTCGGCATGAAAGCCAACGAGCTTGTCTTGCCCAACGAAGATGCTCCCTTTGTGGGAGCCCCCGGCACTCGCCGCGCGGGAATTGCGGGAGTTTTCCGCCGCATTCCATTCGATAAAGTCAACTGGCCGACAAGTTCCTTCCTGATTGGCACTTTCTTGCTGTCCTTAACCTTGGTTCCCGCCTATATTTGGTTATTTGGTCTCGACTGGTTCCAAATCACTCTGTTTCTGGTGATGTTTCTAGCGGTCGGATTTTCCATTACGCTGGGCTATCACCGGCTTTTCTCACACCTCACATTTCAGGCGCACTGGAGCGTAAGGCTCTTCACACTGATTTTCGGTGCCGCGGCATTTGAAAACTCGGTCCTGCTCTGGGCGTGTGAACACCGCTCGCATCACAAGCACGTTGATCACGAGGACGACCCCTACAACATTCGAGAGAGGGCTTTTCCAGGCGCACATCGGCTGGCTGCTTTTCAAGCTCACGACGCCGCCTCCCTTTGATAACGTTGTCGACCTGCAAAAGGATCGGCTTGTCATGTGGCAGCACCGCTACATTCACTGGATTGGCGCGATGGTCGCATTCGTGCTGCCCACGACGATTGGTTATGCCTGGGGCGGTTGGGCGACGGCTCTTGGAGCGTTTCTTATTGCCGGCGTAGCCCGGGTGGTTGCCGTCCAACCTGTCCCCTTCTGCATCAACTCGCTCTGTCACTACCTTGGCAAACAGACTTATTCGTCGAGGTGTAGTGCGCGCGACTCGTGGCTGATGTCCCTAGTAACCTTTGGCGAAGGCTACCATAATTACCACCATGAGTTTCCATACGACTACCGGAATGGGGTGAAGCCGTGGCAGTTTGATCCGACGAAGTGGATCATCTGGACGCTTTCAAAAGTCGGCCTTGCCTCTAAGTTGCGTCGGGTCCCCGCCGATACGATTTTCCGCGCTGAGCTCGCGACTTCCAACGCGTCGGCTACGGAGAGCGACAAATCTCGCCCTTAACCGGGTTACGGGCAGTTCTGGCACACAGCCGGCCGGCGAGGTTTGGGTCGACTTTAGTTGTTTGACAGAGTGCGCTCTTTGCTCTCGGAACCGCGAGCTAGGCGATGGTGCCGTAGATGGAAACGCAGAAGTCCCCGGTGCAAACGGCTTGGCTGCAGGGCAGAAATGGATTATAGAATGTCAGTGCCTCGGACAGTCGTGAACCGAAACGCCACTCTCACGAGAGTAGCTGAAGAGATGGAGGCGATTCTCTCCCCGCCCCGGACGTTTCGTCGACTTTGAATTACTTTGAACACTTCGCTTTCGTTGTGATTTCCCCCTGGCGCTTGGGGGAACTTTACCCATTTTTTCGGATCACACACCTCCAACCATGTCTCCGAGAAGTGATCTAGTCGTCCTGAAGCGAGGGGCTGCGAGCGCGACGCCGGCTCGCAAGCAGCTTAACAGCGAAACGGTAGCAAAGTTTCCGGTCGCTGGCATAGGGGCGTCTGCGGGAGGATTGGAGGCGTTCCTGCAATTGCTGAAAGGACTACCGACAGATACGGGCATGGCCTTCGTCCTGGTTCAGCATCTTGACCCCAAGCATGATAGCCAGCTTGCAGACTTGCTCGATCAGAGCCACGCAGATGCCCGTGCGCGAAGCGGTGAACGGGCAAATTCTTCGCCCAATCTGGTCCATGTGATGCCATCAAACGTCCTGATGACCGTTGCCTCGGCCGGTTGGTCCTCGTGCCACGCGGGAAATACAATGTCGCCGATCGATTGCTTTCTGCGCTCGCTTGCGGCGGAATACGGCGAGTTGGGTGTGGGCGTAATCCTGTCTGGAACCGGCGCGGACGGAACAGCCGGGGTGGAAGCCGTGAAGGCTGCCGGTGGCATTACTTTCGCAGAAGATTCCACCAGCGCAAAGTTTTCGAAAATGCCGGAGAATGCCGTCGCGAGTGGATTTGTGGACTTCGTTCTATCGCCCGAAAGAATCGGTATGGAACTGGCCCGCATCGCCCGGCATCCTGGACTCCAGCAGCGGACGATCCCAAAGGTGCCGAAAGCACGCACCAGGAAAGCGCGGCACTTACCGGCGAGGATGCTCCGTCTGCTCCGCGGCCGCGTCGGCGTGGATTTTACGCATTACAAGAAATCCACGCTGCAAAGGCGCATTGCCCACCGGATGGTTTTGCGCGGCGTTGACAACGAGGTGGAGTACTGCGTTTGCTGGAGAAGGAAGCGCCGGAAGTGGACGCTCTTTTTCGCGATGCGTTGATTCATGTCACGAGCTTTTTCCGCGACCCTACGGTGTTTCACGGACCCTGCGGGAGCGCGTCTTCCCGCAGATTGTTAAACGCAAGCAGCTGGGAGAGTCGATTCGCCTTTGGGTTCCTGGGTGCTCAACGGCAAGAAGTACTCGCTGGCGATTTGCCTGTCGGAGGCCCTGCCTTCGGACGTCGAACAACCGCGGATTCAAATCTACGCAACAGACATCAGCGAAGCGGCCATCGCACGTGGGCGGGCGGGGGTGTATCCGAAATCGATCAGCCGCGAGGTATCCGCCGCCCGCCTGAAGCGGTTCTTTTCGGTGTGCATGGACGGCTATCAGGTCGCCAAAGCGCTTCGCGAGACCTGCATCTTTGCTCGGCAGGACGTGGCGAACGACCCGCCGTTCGCTCGCATCGACCTCATTAGTTGCCGCAACTTGCTCATCTATTTCGATGCGGAATTGCAAAGGAAAGTATTGCCGACGTTGCACTATGCGCTGAATCCCGGCGGCTACCTCGTCCTCGGCTTGTCCGAGGGCTCAAGTCCTTTCCGCGATCTTTTCGAAGCGGTCGACTCCAAGCAAAAGATTTTCGCGAAGAAGCAGACTCCCCGGTCAACCCCCGTCATTGAGCGTCCGGCACGCCTTGGTGCATCCAGGCATAAAGGTAAACGGACAGCGCCGCTTCCTGGGAATCCTCCCGACGTCCGGAGGTCCGGCGATCGGGTCTTGCTTCGACGCTTGAGCCCCTGCGGGGTGACCATTGACTCCGAACTGCGGGTGCTGGAATTTCGGCCGGACCAGCGCCTATCTTGAACAGCCTCCGGCGCGGCCAGCCTCGATTTCCTGCGCATGATTCGCGAGGACTTGCTTACCGACGTGCGCACCGTGCTCGAGCAGGCGATGAAAAGCGAGGCGCCGGCGAAGCGGCAGACGCTGGTCACCGATAACGCCGGGCGCTCAGAACATTTAACCATTGAAGTGATTCCCTCCACGCGCCACCGTCGCAAGCGTTTTTTCCATGTGCTCTTTCGTGCTGAGAAGGGGGCGAAATTCGAGGTCGTTTCAACGCATTCGCAGCAGAATTTGCCGCCCGAGGCTA
The DNA here is from genome assembly GCA_963708595.1 of uncultured Verrucomicrobiae bacterium. GTDB lineage: Bacteria > Verrucomicrobiota > Verrucomicrobiia > Chthoniobacterales > Terrimicrobiaceae > DASTFP01. The sequence goes on along the minus strand of CAVPTR010000017.1, from coordinate 3,061 downwards.
CCGAAGGGCGCACGGACGGCTCTGCGCGAGCAACTCGTCAGCACTCGCGAAGCGTTCCAGGCGATCCTGGAAGACAGGGAGGCGGTGAACGAGGAAATGCAGGTCGCCAACGAGGAGATGCAGTCGGCCAACGAAGAGCTTCAGAGCACAAACGAGGAACTCGAAACTGCCAGGAAGAGCTTCGAAGCGCCAACGAGGAGCTGACCACCTTGAACGACGAGCTGGGAGTGGGCAATACGGAATTGACACTGCTTATTAACGACCTGAATAACCTTTCCAGCGGCGTGAATGTTCCGGTAGTCATGCTCGATAAGAACCTACGCGTGCGACGCTTTAGCTCAGAAGGCTGCCGAAATGTTCAAACTGGAAGACGGCAAGATCGGCGAACGGATCGACATTCTTGGTTCGGAGTTGCCTGAGCTGCCGAAGTTGACCTCGCGGGTCATGCGAAGGCGGGAGGGGTTGAAAAGCAGATCGTGCGAGCGGATGGCCACCATTATTCGCTGCGCATCCGACCTTATCTCACCAACGTCGGCGAAGTTGAGGGGGCGGTGATTTTTCTCATTAACATCGACCAGATCAGGCAAGCCGAAAGAGAACGGCAAGAGCTCAGTGAAACGCTGGCATCTCTTTTTGAATCCACCCCTGACGCCGTGTTGACGGTGAACGCTGCTGGGCGAATCGAGCGAGTCAACAAGCAGGCGGAAAAAGATGTTCGGCTCCGACCGTCGCGAGCTCATTGGAAAGCCGATCACAAAGCGATCCCCGGCGACTTCCCCAAGGGCCCCGCCCCAAACGCGAAGCTGACTCCTTGACCACTCCCGCTGGACTGGAGTCGCTCGCTCAACGCAAGGGCGGCTCGACGTTTCCCGTGGAAATCATGCTCAGCCCCCTAGCTTTGGGGGGAGCTGACGGCATGATTGCGACCGTCCGAGACATTACCGAGCGCAAACGAGTAGAGCAGGCGCTAGCCAAGCTCGGCGAGGACTCGAAACGCGCGTCGTCGAGCGAACTGCGGAGCTTTCCGCGGAGCGTACGAACACCATGGTTGCGCTCGAAATGCCGCGTCTCGTCGAGCAGGCCGCCCTCGCCGGACTCGAGCCAACGCGCTCTGGAAGGAGCGGTGCTGGCAACGCTGTTGGATGAAGCAGTGCGTCTCGTGCCGGCAATTCTCGGATGCGAGTTTTGCAAAGTCATGGAGCTGCTTCCCGATGGCAAGGCCCTTTTCCTCAGGGCGGGCACCGGCTGGAAAAAGCAGCCTTTCCCTCTACAGGTCCCGAGCGGCGAGCAGTCGCAGGAGGGATTTACGCTGCTGTCAAACGAGCCCGTGAGCGTCGAGGACCTGCGCGCAGAGAAACGCTTTCTTAGCCCGTCAAACCTATTCGATCGTCCTGTTGTGAGTGGCTTGAGCGTGATCATTCATGGGCGACAGCAGCCCTACGGTGTGCTCGCTGCGCATACAACGCGACGACGGAGATTCACGAACGATGACGTTCACTTCCTGCAATCGCTTGCCAGCGTGCTGGCGGCCGCTATTGAGCGTCGAAAGCTGGAGGAAGAACTGCTTAGCATTAGCAGCAACGAGCAGCGCCGCATCGGCCAGGATTTGCACGACGGCTTGTGCCAGCACCTTGCGGGTGTCGAGTTCAAGACCGCCGCGCTGGCCAAGCAACTCGCCCCACGACCCGATGAAAGGTGGCAGCACGCCGCCTCGATTGTCGAACTGATTCGAGATGGCGCTCGTCAAGCGTGGATGCTTGCGCGTGGGCTGTCGCCGGTAACCCTCGAATCACAGAACTCATGTCTGCGCTCCGGGAACTGACCACAAACTCCGGCAAGCTTTTCCAAATTGCGTGCCGAATTTGATTGTCGCGGCCGGTCCTCATCCCCAACAACGCGGTCGCGACTCACCTTTACCGGATCGCCCAGGAGGCCATCACAAATGCTGTCAAGCACGGGCACGCTCGCTCGATCGTCGTCACCTTGAGGCGTGCGCGGAGCAGCATTACTTTGGCGGTCGCCGACAACGGTGATGGTCTCCCGCGAGACGTTCGCACTGTTCAAGGGATGGGTCTGCGCATCATGCAGTATCGGGCTGATACGATCGGCGCGTCGCTAAGCTTCGAGCGTGCGAACCGCAGAGGCACAATTGTCCTCTGCAAGTTTCAGGTCGCGTGATATGAAAAGAATTAGCGTTCTCCTGGCCGACGACCACATGGTCGTTCGTGAAGTTTTGCGGATGCTCGTCGAGACGGAAGGCGACATCGAAGTGGTGGGCGAGGCGAAGACGGGACGTGAAGCGGTCGACATGACGTTGCAGCTTCATCCCGACGTTGTCGTAATGGACATCGCAATGCCGCTGCTCAACGGTCTGCAAGCGACACGGCAGATCCTCAGAACCGGCCCGCGACGAAGGTGCTCATTCTCTCCGCACATGCCGATCCCGAACATGTCGAGCAGGTCGTCTTGCTTGGCGCGGCAGGGTATCTGATTAAGCAAACCTCAGCCGACATTCTCCTCGAAGCGATTCGTGAGGTCCAGAAGGGAAAGAAGTTTTTTAGCCCATCGATCTCCAAGTATCTTCGCGAACACTATCAGAAGACATCTCAGACCGCGCTTCTGCGAAAACCGAAAAGGCGCGTCGCTAACGCCACGCGAAGAAGTGGTGCTTCAACTGATCGCCGAAGGAAAAAGCCAACAAAAACGAATCGCCTCCGAACTCGGGATTAGTATCAAGACCGTGGAAAAGCATCGTCAGCATCTCATGCAGAAGCTGCGTATCCATGACGTTGCGGGTCTCACTCGTTATGCAATTGCCGCCGGAGTCATTGAAAGCAGCGTTCAACCGACGACGAATGGAGGTATCGCTCCGACAGATTGAATGATCGGCCGTCACACCGGTCGCATTGAACTTCGTGGGCTTTGACGAGCGAGGAAAGTCTCGCTCGGATCGAAGCTGGAAGACGCTTTGCCGTTCGGCCGGGCGGCTGAACGGGAGGGTGACAATCGTCCAATCCGTCCGAAGTCGGGGCCCAAATCGATGGGGTGAAGACCCCATATA
>CAVPTR010000016.1:0-41372 GCA_963708595.1 uncultured Verrucomicrobiae bacterium | reverse complement strand
GCGGTTTGTTGAAGACCGAACTTCGCGTTCGGGTGATACCGGGCGGAATGGCCGGGCAGGCGCGAATCATGGGCGCACTGCGCCCGTGATCGTCAGGACAATTGAGGCGGATAGTCGATTTTATGCACCCAGCCGTCTGGTGCAGAATCGTCAGTCTGAAATGCGATGCCGACGATCGAAAACTGTATAGGCAGTCTCGCCAGACCCGTAATAATCAACGCACTGCCCGAATGAGTGAGACAACAGTTCGCCTGAGAAGAGGTGTCAGAGGGCGATGGGTCGTGGCGGTGTTCCGAATGGTCACTATCGCAGCAGGGGACAATCCCGGCCTGATCTGCAAAGCAGAGCATCATTTCGCCAAAAAATGCGAGCGCAGTGCTAATGCACAGGACAGCGATCCAATTTTTTCGACTGATTTTCACGTGTCGCTTCTATTATCGTTGGTGACAACGATTCTTCAACCCTATTGCGATCAATCTCAGATTCGGCCCGAGGAAACTGCCCTCGATTGCAAAAAAATACCGACAGGATGGCGAAGCCAAGCCGGTTCGCGCGGCACTTTGCCATCACAAGGGCATGGTCATCCGGTCTCAGCGTCCAGTAGTCTTTTCCTACTCTCGCCATCGTTTTCCACGTCTCGATGGTCGGCGGAGCGCGGTCAATCGATAAGCATAAGCGGAAAACTCTGCCCAAATGGCGGTTGGTGACACGACTGTTGAGTCTAGGCCGGGGAGGAAAGAATTCTCACGAGCCGACGCTGCCACCATGAAGAAAGTTGTTCTTGTGCTCCTTGCGACTCTCTCCGCCATCGTCGCAGGCTCTTCCTCATCCGAAGAAATCAGCAACGACGCGGATCCTTGGTGGAAGGGGGACTACGGCGCGGGTGATTGGTTGGGTGTTCGAGCCAAGCTGGAGGACAAAGGGGTGGAAATTTCCGGCGGGTACACGGGGGAAGTTTGGGGAAATACGACTGGAGGCCTCAAGACGGGGGCCGTTTACACTGCTCTCCTGGATTTCGGTGCGACGCTAGATCTTGAGAAGCTGGTTGGCTGGAAGGGCGCCAGTGTGAGCACGAGGTGGCTTTGGCTTAGCGGACGGGATGCCTCGGAGGACCTGGTCGGCAACTTTCTCACCATCTCGAATATTGCCGGCTTCAACACCCTGCGGATGGGCGAGCTTTGGTTTCAACAGGACTTGTTTCCACGCGGAGACGACGGGCTGCCAGGTCTCTCCCTTCGGGTCGGACAGATGATAGCCGACAGTGAGTTCGTCATTTCCGACTACGGCGCTCTTTTCACTAACGGCACGTTTGGATGGCCCGCATTCCTCTACACCAACATTCCCGAAGGTGGTCCCGGCTATCCCATGGGCACGCTCTTTGTGCGCGTGGCGGTGAATCCTTGGGAGTGGATGACCCTGCAAAGCGCTGTTTTTCAGGGCAACGTTTTCGCGCAGGATGTCAACCGGCATGGTTTCAGGTGGGATCTCAATGCCGACGAAGGCTATTTTTGGATCAACGAACTTCAGGTGCGCTGGAATCAGGGCAACGACGCGAAGTGGCTCCCGGGTCAAGCAAAATTCGGCGCATGGTTCCACACGGTCGACTTTGCTGATCCATTTTTCGACGAGGCTGGAATTCCGCTGGCTGATGAGGATTCCAGCGGCAACCCACTAACCCATCGCTGGAACTACGGATTCTACTGGATTCTGGACCAGATGCTCTGCCGCGAACCAGGAGAGGCCGTGGCCGCAGCCGGCATCGGCAAGGACGGAAAGTCCGTTTCCTCCTCCAAGGCGAGCGAGCAGATCGAGGAAAACGCTTCCAATCAAGGACTCGGCTGGTTCGGACGCATTGCTTTCGGGCCGCAAGACCGCAACTTTGTCGGATTCTACTTTGACACCGGTCTGGTCTATACGGGGCTGATCCCTACCCGCGATGAAGACCAGGTTGGCGTAGGCTTCGTTTATGCGCAGTTGACCAATGGAGCGCGGCGAACATTGGAGCTCGAGGGTTCGCGCGGAGTCGGCGCGGAAATGGTTCTCGAGTTCACTTATCAAGGCCATTCTCACGCCGTGGTTGTATATCCAACCCGATGCCCAATTCATCATCAATCCTGGAGCCACCCAGGATTTGCGCAACGCCTTTGTCTTAGGCGGGCGTGTGTCGATCAACTTTTAGAAGTACCCAGGAATTTTGGACAGCGGGACACTGCGCGTACCGGACGCATCCGCTAGTTTATTTGCTTCTCACAGAGGCCTTCCCTCGTCCGCGTCAATATAGTCAAACATGGTGCGGATATCATCGCGATCCGAGAGGCCGCTTTCCCTCTTTCTCCGGTTGAAGGGTTTCGATCGCCTCATCACTTCCAGCCGCGCTTGCGCATGAACTCATTCCAGCCGGCATAAAGGCTCGTCACGCTCACTGGACGATCAATTTTCCAGCCATCGGCGGATGCATCAAGCAGGCGTAGGTAAGGGTGCCGCGCTTGGTCGGGCGGACCGTCACCGTCAATGTTTGGCCTGAGTCGATGCTGGGTGTCTTGACATCCAGGCCGCTGATCGCGAAGCAGTGCAGAACGCGGTTGGGGTCGTCGTTGCGCAGCACCAGTTCGGCGGTCTGGCCTTGCTTGAGGGTGATCGGCGGGTTGCGCAGTTCGGGCTTGTCTTCGAGATGGAACGCCTGGTCTTTGGCTACGAGGATGATGCGAACTTTTGGCGCATCGCCCGTGCTTGAGTCGCCGCAGCCAGCGAGCGTGAGTGCGAGCAGGCAGACCAGCAGCAGCGCGAGTTTGTTTGTGATGGTTTTCATAAGTGTTAATTGCTGTTTCACTAAGCCGAGACGAGCAGCGCCGTGGCCCACATGACGACCATGCCGAGCATCAGCCCGGCCGCGTTGCTCAAGTGAAAAAGATTGCCCTCAGCCGTTTTCATCATCTGAGTGCCAATCGACCAGACGACTTGGAATACCGCGCCCGCGCCGATCGCGAGAAAGAATGCCGACGCGATGTCCGAGTAGGAAAAACCTCCCATCCAGCAACCGAGAATCGCCGGCGCGCCTCCGACGATGCCGAGCAGGGCAAGATGAACGAGCCTCACCTTTGAGCGCGTGAGCGGCGACACAATGGCCAGGCCTTCGGTCGTGTTGTGAATGGTAAAGCCAAGCAGCAAAAGCGCTCCGAGCGCAATCTCGCCTGAGGCGTAGGCGCTGCCGATCGCGAGTCCCTCGCCAAGGTTATGAATGCCGATGCCGAAGGCGATCATGTAGGCCAGGATCAACGAAGCGTCCCGTCCCTGCGCGTCGGGCCGCGCGCGCAGAAACTGGTCGATGCCGGTGATAAAGAGGAATGCCAGCAGAAAGCCGATTGCCAGAAGCCCTACCCCCGAAAACACACCCGGCAGCGTGCCTGCAACCTCGAAGCCTTCGTGCAGCGCATCGACGCCGAGGAAGATCAGCAGGCCAACGGTGAAGCTGAGGAAAAAGTTGATCCAGCGTTTCCCCAATTGCCGCAAGAACGGCAGCCACAAGATGCCGAACGCCACGGGAAGGATGCCGACATACAATCCCATCGCAGAGAACACGAGGAACATGCGCGTCGAAGGCCTCGGTGTCTCCACTGCGACCGGAATTTCCTTTTCAAATGACACCCCGTTGGCAGTAAAAAGTTCGATCTTGTAGGGGTCGCCCGCCACCCAGTCGAACGGGATGCGCACGGTCGCTTCCTGCAACCGCTCCAAGTGCCGGCTCGGGCTGAATTCGGCTTTCCAGATCGCTTCGTCTACCGTAACCAACGTCATCTCCACCGGCATCGGGCCCGTGTTGCGGATGGTCAGCTTGAACTCGCCGGGCTTTAGCTCGACGCGCCGGATGCTGATTTGTTCAATCGGCGGCACCGGGCGTTCAACGAGTTGGCTGCCGCCATGGAAAAACCACCAGATCAACCCTGCAAGCAGCACCAGCGGAGAGATCGCGCTGAGCACTGCGAGCGATTTGGAGAGCCTGAAAGAGATGGGCGCAGTGGCTATCCATTAGTCGCTAACCTTTCACGTTGAAGAACCCCATCCAGCCCAACTCGGCGAATTCCGAAGTGTGAGCGTGAAACATATACATGCCTGGATACTTGTAGCTGAACTCCAGGATGCCGCGCTGACCCTGGCAAAGGTTGACCGTGTCCGTTAGCTCCGCCGGCTGTAATGAGGTGCCATTCGGATAGTAGTCGAACATGTTTGCGTGGAGGTGAAAGTTATTCACGAGGTCGAACTCCGTCATGTTGGAGAGATAGATGCGCACTTTCTCGCCAACTTTGATTTCGACCGGATGCTCCGCGTAGTAGTTCGCGACACCGTTGACGGCATAGAACTCGTTCTCCATGTCGAGATCCACATCGAGCCCGTGCATCACCATGATCATCTCGGTGGCTGACGGGCGCGGCGGATTGGGATCGACGATCAATGTGCCGTAAAGTCCGCGCGAGATGTGCTTGCGCAGCGGCATCATATGACAGTGATACGGGAACACGCCGAACGGCTCGGCGAGGAAGTCGTAGGTGAACGTCTTGCCCTCCGGCACGACCTCGAATACGCCGTCCATGTTCGCCGGATGAACCCCGTGAAAATGCATCGTGTGCGGTTTGCTTCCCCGATTCTCAAAATGGATGATGATCCGGTCGCCGACCGTCGCTCGGAGCGTCGGGCCGGGCATGAAACCGTTGTAGACCCAGGCTGGAAATTTGAGCCCTTCCGCGATCTCGATTTCCTTGTCCTCAGCGATGACCACGTATTCGCGTTGCGAGGTGCCGTCCGGACGCGGCGTCACGTTTCCGTGGTCAAACGTAGTCAGATACTTCATCGGGTCCATCGCCCCATCCTGTGCCGGCTGGTACGGTCTTTGGGGCGGGACGGCGGCAGCTTCGCTGGTCGAACTGACGGGGATCACCTGGTCGCCGACCAGCGCCGTCTTGCCGATGGGATACCTGCCGTCGAGCTTTTCAGTCAGGCACTCCATGCAGGCACGCGCCTTTTGCGCCGGAATTGTGGTTAGCGCCGCCGCGCCGGCAACCGTAATCGCTCCACGGCTGCAAGAACCTGCGTCGCGAAATGGCAACTGAATCGGAATTCTCGAAAGAGGTCATTGAGCCGTGGACGAGTGGATTTGTCCTGTCGATATATTGATACGTCCAACTATTTTTACGTCAATAAATAAGTGTGTGCATCCAAACTTTTATTTGTCACACACCACTTGTAGGCAAGGTGAAACTCATTGCTTTCCAAAACCATCGGAGGCGGTTAGGTTTCGTGCGTCATGCCGAAACGAGAATCACCAACGAAGAAGACTCCCAAGAGGCCGCCGGCGCTCACCGTGCAGACCGAAGACTACCTCGAGCGCATTCAGGAACTTCTGGATCGCAAAGGTTACGCCCGCGTTTCGGACATTGCCGACGAGCTCAATCTCACGCCCTCGACCGTCTCCAACATGGTGCGCCGCCTCGCCGGCCAGGATCTCATCGAGTTCGAGAACTACCGCGGTCTGAGGCTGACGAACAAGGGTCACGCGGTAGCCCATCGGATTCAAGCGCGCCACGCGATCCTCACTGAGTTCTTCCAAGTGCTGGGTATTAACGCGGCCGACGCGTCCCAAGACGTCGAGGGCATCGAGCACCACATCAGCCGCTCGACGCTCGAAGCGATCGCTGCGCTCACCAAGGCGTTACGGAAACATCCACTCGTTCTAGCCGAAGTGCTTAAGCGCGGGCGCTCTGGTTGAGCTGAGCTGCTTGGCATTTCTTCATCAGCGGCGCGAGCCGATGCGGAAGGCATTGAGCACCACGTCGGCGTTGAGACGCTTGCCGCATTTCAGCGATTTCTGGCTGAAAAGACGGCCCAGCTTTCAAAACCAGCGAACTGTCAGAAATGAAAGGAATGCGATACTCCCACGCACGGTTGAGAGAAGCGTGATGGTTCCGGCGGTCACCCGGCCATTCGTTGTTGAGATTCTCTCCGGCCCGTCCGCGCTGGATAAGGAATTTTTACGGACTTTTCCATCGCCAGCTTGACGCAAAATCGAATTTCAGGGAAGATTATGTGGGTCGGGACGCCCCATTAACAGGGCATTTTGACATGAAACCAATTCTGTCAGGGGAGAGACGGATCCTCGCTTGCCTGATCTTCTGCCTGGCAGGGCCCCTCCCCGCAGGGCGCTCTGCCGATTTGTTGGGCGGGCCGGATCTTGCGGCGACGACGGTTTTTGTCGTTCCGCCTCCGATTCCGTCATGGTCTTCCGCGGCCGATGCACAGCCGGAGGAAGAACGCCGGCTTGCAGATGCGCGCCAAGTTGAAGAGGAACGCTTAAGGCTGATGAGTTTTTTCGAGGCTATCGCCGGGAACGACAGGGACACGCTTTGCAAAATGCTCAACGAAGGGATGGATCCGAATGCCGAGCTCCCGGTCCCGGTGGAGGTGGCATTTCAGAAGCGGTTTACTGACGCGCGTCTTCGCTACTATGTTTCAAGTGAGAAGGGATTCACCGCCCTCATGCTCGCAACGGCGCTCGGGAACCACACGTTCGTGAATATCTTGCTCAGCGCGGGCGCGGACCCTTGGAAATTGACCAAGAAGCATAAGACCTACGCTCTCTGGCTGGCAGCGAAATACAAAAACATCGAGATCATGCGAAGTCTCATGGGAATAGGACCGAACCACGAGTCTCATGCCTTCCGTATTACGATCAGCCTTTCCGAGCAGAGCGCTTTCCTGTGGCGAAATGGAAAAATTGAACTCGTGACGCCGATCTCCTCCGGGACAAGATCCCATCCCACGCCGAGAGGACGATATCTCGTTACAAACAAATACCGGTTTTGGAAATCGACACTGTATCCGGCCGAGATGCCTTTCTTTTTGCGGCTGTCCTGTGGCGATTTCGGCCTTCACATGGGCAGGTTGCCTGGCTACCCGGCCTCGCACGGGTGCATCCGCCTGCCTGGGAGATCTGCGAGGAGGCTTTATGCCTCAGTGCCGATCGGGACGCTCGTCGAAATCCAGTAGGATGCTCGGATCGCACAGAATTTTTTAAGTCGGCAAGCTGATTGAAGTAACGCAGACCAACCTTGCCCGATCTTTCCCGCTGGAATCAAGTCAGCGCGCCGCCGCAAGAGGAACCGTGACCGGCGGTGCACCCGAAGCAATGGTTGCCGAGGGCGATAGGTCGGTCTTCCAGCCGCTTAGGATCGATATCCCAGAGGAAGAGCGGGCGGTTATTGTTCCACTGCATTCCGAGTTGCTGGTTGAAATCGCAATCATATACCTCGCCGCGCCAGCCGATGCTCAGCGTGCTGCGGCACATGAGACCTGCAACGGAAGCGGGGTTGAACGACCCGACGAGCAACTGCATGTAGGTATCCAGCTTACCGTTGCGCTTGAGCCATGAGGCGAAGCGGGCGATAGGCATGTTGGTAATCGTGTAGAGGCGGTGAAAATCGATGCCGAAGTAGTTTTTCAGTTCGCGTTTGTAATCGGCTTCGAGTTCGGCCTGTTCCGGGGGTAGAAAAGCGCCGTTGGGATTGTAAACGAGGTCGAGAACAAGGTCGTCTTGACGGCCGTACCCAAGCTGGTTCAGGAGTTGGAGTGCCCGGATACTGGCATCGAAGACGCCGTTGCCCCGCTGGGCGTTAACGTTTTCGGGTTCGTAGCAGGGCATGGAGGCGACGATTTTGACGTGATGAGCGGCGAGAAAATCGGCGAGCCATTCGTAGCCGGCTTCCAGGAGAATGGTGAGATTGCAGCGGTCGATGATGGTCTCGACCTGCGGTATTTGGCGCAAGCGTTCGACCAAGTAGCGGAAATCGGGAACCATCTCCGGAGCTCCTCCGGTAAGATCGACGGTCTCAATGTCGGTGCTGGCCAGCCACTCGAGGATGCGGTTAACAGTATCGCGGGCGATGATTTCTTTGCGCTTCGGGCCAGCGTTAACATGGCAGTGGATGCAGGTCAGGTTGCAGAGTTTGCCGAGGTTCAGTTGAAGGATTTCAGTGCGTTCCCGCCGCAGCGTCAGGCGGTGGTCGGCCAATGTCCGGGAAAAGGTTTGCTTGACGGACTGGTCGAGTTCCCTCGCAAGTGCCGTCGGATCCGTCGCTACGCCCGGAAATCGTTGAATAATGGACGGCATTGCTCCTCTTTCTGGTGTCACAAATCAACAACAGTTCCCCTCCATCGCAAGTCGATTGGCCTCGAAGTTACCACTATTTCAAGCGGTGTTGGCAAGCACGGAGCGGCATTTGCTCCGAGGCGCGGTTCGCGGACAGGTCAGCGGTTTCGCGCAAGCCACCAGCGGAAAAGCTGCTTTACTCGCGGCGTCAGTCGGGTCCGATTATAGGCGTCGCCCGTCTTTCGGACCGCTTCGGCCTGGGTTGGATACGGGAAGATCGTAGTCGCCATTTTTCCAAGACCCAGCCCGTGGGTCATGGCCATCGCGACGTTGGAAATCATGTCACCGGCATGCGCCGCCACGATGGTGGCACCCACAATTTTGTCTGTGCCCTTCCGAACATGCACGCGCACAAATCCTTCGGTTTCTCCATCAAGGATTGCGCGATCCACCTCGCTCATCGGCTGCGTAAAGGTGTCCAGCTCGACGCCCCTTTCCTTCGCGTCCCTCAGGGAGGCGCCAACGTGGGCGATTTCCGGTTCGGTATAGGTGCACCAAGGAATCACGAGCGAACTCATTTTCGCGCGACCGAAAAACAAGGCATTCTGAATGACAATGCGCGCCATGAAGTCGGCGGCATGCGTGAATTGATACCGCGAACAGATGTCACCGGCCGCGAAGATTCGTGGATTGGTCGTCTGGAGACGGTCGTTCACTTTGACGCCCTTTTCGGAAAACTCTACCCCGGCGGCTTCGAGCCCGAGCCCCTCTACGTTGGGCGCCCGTCCGGTCCCGATCAGCAGCTTGTCCACATTCTCCTCGTAGGCGTTGCCGGAGCTATCAACACGGAGCCGGATCTTGGAGCCGTCGACTCGTGAGACGGTCAATTCCCTGCCGTTACCGCGCACGGCGACGCCGTCGCGTTTGATCGCTTCGCGCACAATCTTCGAGGCATCGGAATCTTCCCTGGGCAGGATGCCGTGCTCGGTTGCCACCAGCACGACTTCGGATCCGAAGCGGGCGAAGGCCTGCGCCATCTCGCACCCGATGGGTCCCGCGCCGATCACGCCCAGGCGTCCCGGTCGTTCCGTCAGCGAGAAAACGGATTCATTGGTAAGATATTCGACTTCGTCCAGGCCGGGAATCGGCGGCACGGCGGCGCGTGCTCCGGTCGCGATGACACCGCGGCTGAATTCCAGCGCCTGACCGGCGACATCGATCCGATTCGGACCTGTGAATGTGCCCTGGCCAAGAAACACGTCCACGCCGAGTTCACGGAACCGAGTAGCGGAATCGTGTGCGCTGATCCCGGCCCGCAAGCGCCGCATGCGCTCCATTACGGCCGCGAAATCGACGGTCGCTTCGGCCCTGACGCCGAATTCCGCCGCTCTCCGCACCGCACCAGCACGCCTCGCCGCGCTAAGCAGCCCTTTTGAAGGGACGCATCCCACATTCAAACAGTCGCCGCCGAGCAAGTCGCGCTCGATCAGAGCGACTTTAGCTCCCAGGCCCGCCGCGCCTGCGGCGGTAACCAGTCCAGCCGTGCCCGCGCCGACGACGACCAGATTGTAGCGGCCGGTCGGCTTGGGGTTGATCCAATCTGGCGGATGAACGTTGCTTTCGAGTTCGCGGTTATAGGCGTCCCTCGGATGGAGCGCGGCGATTTCGTGCATGGCGTGGCGGAGTTTCATCGGGAGTGCTCTCCGGTTAGGGATGTCGCAACAATTACTTCACATGCTGCTCTTTCAGGGCTTTGCGGGCGATTCTTGTCACCCAGATGGTGACCGCCACGGTGGCCGCAAGGCCGACGGCGAGGAAGGTCCATTCCAACGGACTGCGACCTGCATCCGCCCCGCTTGCCGCCTGAAGTCCGGCTCTGCCAACCGTGCCTAGATAGACGTAAAGCAGAGTGCCGGGCAGCATGCCGATCCAGCTCGCAAGCACATAGGGCCAGAACTTTACCGCCGTCAGGCCGTAGAAATAGTTGCTAAGATTGAACGGAATGAGCGGACTAAGGCGAAGCAGGAAAACGAGCTTCGCGCCCTGCTCTCCGATGGCGGCATCGATCCGACGAAAGTTTTCGTTTTTCCTTGCGATGGACGTAATTTTTTCACGCGCCACGAATCGTGCGATGAGGAAGGCAATCGCCGCTCCGGCCGTGGAACCGAGCGAGACGGCGAGCAATCCCCATCCAAGACCGAAGACGAACCCGGCTCCGACCGTGAGCGCCGAACCGGGAACCAGAAGGACGGTGGCGATCACATAAACGACGATGAAGATTACAATGCCCCATACCCCCAGGCCGCCGACCCATTCATTAAACGCCCTCAGCCATTGGTCGATTGGAAGAGCCCGAGCCGCCGCAGAGAGGCCTAGTAAAACCGCCCCGAGCGCAATCCACTTCCATGCAGATGATTTCTTCCTGCTCCCCGCTGTACTGGTCATGGAATTAGAAGAGATGGGTTCACATGCGATCGGAGTCCGGCGACGGAGAGTGGATTCCCTTGCTGGCCGCGGTCAGCGCCGCTCCCCATGTGCGAGTGACGGCTTGTCACAGAGCAATCGGCTGGGCTTCTGGCGCCGCAGGTTCTGCGAGCAGGGCCTCGATCTTCTTTTGCAAGTCGGCGTAGCCAGGCTCGCCTTTGAAGAATGCTCCGCCGGGGTGGATGTGACGGATTCTCCCGTAGCGATCGAGGAGCATTGTCACCGAGGTCCAGCCGCTATCATTTTGGTCAAGCCACCATCGGCGCAGCGTAGTCCACTGCGGATCGGTGGCCACCGGAAACTCGAAACCCAGCTTATGGGCCTGCTCCGCCACATGGGCAGCGGTTAGAGGCACTGAGGATTTATGATGGTACAACCCGATCACCATCAGTCCACGCCGGCGGTAGCGTTCCCAGAACTCGTTCAATGCGGGGGCACTTGCTTGGCAGAACGGGCAGCCCGGCGAAGTCCACCAGCGCACGAGCACCACCTTCCCGCGTAGCGAGTTCAGCGTCAGCGGCTGCGAGTTAATCCAGTCGCGCGTCTGCCAATCTCCCGGTTGAACTCCGATTAAGGCCACATTCGAAGTTTGCGGCGCTGAGTAATCTTCAACGGCCGCCAGCGAGGATGGGCGATCAGCGGAGTCCGCCTCCAGGCCTGAACTGAGGAGCGTCGCGAAAAATAATCCGCCTGCACCAAATTTATTCAGGCGGCGTTTCCGGGCGCCTCTGTGGTCGGTGCCAGCCTCACTCATCACTCGGACTTTATGACTGTGTGGTCGGAAAGCAAAATGTGGCTGAATCATTCTCATTTGAGGCCCGTCAAGCGGCTCGAATCCATGCTAACATAAACTATCGGTGCTCCCGCTGGTAAGGGAAAGCCATGGACGACATTCTGCATAATCTTGGTCAGCTGCGAAGCATCAGTGCCGTGGCGGTGCTGCTCTTGTTGTTGGTGTGGGAAAGCTCGGCCCCCTTCGGCTTCTATTTTGTCGGCAACTCAGGCGAACGGTTGCGTCACGGTCTGAAAAATCTCGTGTTGGGTATCCTTAACGCGCTGCTCACCGGACTCGCGTTTGTCGCGCTTTGGTGGACGACTGCGGAGTGGGCTCAAGCTCACAACTTCGGACTGCTGAATTGGCTGCCGTTGCCGGGTTGGGCGCATGTGGTCGGCGCGTTTATCTTGTTCGACGCCTGGATGTATCTCTGGCATCGCCTGAATCACCGCGTGCCATTGCTGTGGCGCTTTCATCGAACCCACCATTCTGATCCAAGGATGGATGTCACCACGGCCAATCGCTTCCACTTGGGCGAAATCTTTCTGTCATCCATCCTACGCGTGCCAGTGATCGCACTGTTGGGCTTGGAACTTTGGGAACTGGCCCTCTACGAAACGGCCATGTTCACCGTCGTTCAACTCCACCATGCCAACATTGCCCTGCCAGCATGGTTGGACCGCGGTTTGCGTGTGCTCATTGTGACGCCCTTCATGCACAAGGTTCACCATTCGCGCTGGCAGCAGGAGACGGACTCGAACTACTCGTCAGTATTCTCGTTTTGGGACCGGTTTTTCGGAACCTTCCGATTGCGCGCGAACCCGAGCACACTTCAATTCGGCCTGGAGGAATTTGATCGACCAGAGCACCACACGCTGGTCGGCCTGTTGACTACACCCATGAAACAGATGCGGCGAACGATTGCGCAACGGCCATGGCAAAATGATGAATCCCGGGAAAGATAGCAAAGAGCTCAGAATTCCGATACCCGAGGATGCCTCATTTGCTGAGCTTGACGCGACGAAGAACCGTTTCTCGGCTTTGTTCGAGCAGATGCCGCTTGGCTTCCAGCGAGAGGGCAGCGGGGAGTTGGGCCACCCCGAGAATGCGGCGCATGATTTCCACGCCGGCGAATTGAACGACGAGAGACTCGGAGTACGGAGTGTCTTGCAGTACCACCTGCAGCCAGAACGATGCGGTATCGTCGTCGTGACGGGAAAGCAACAAGTGCGCGTAGAAGACGCCGATGTCGAATTCAGGGTTCCCGCAAAAGGAAAATTCGGGGTCGATGACTCGCAACTGGCCCGAATCGATTTGAAGCAGACTTCCCGGAAACAAGTCGCCGTGAATCAGGCTCGGTCCCTCGTGCTCGAGATAGCAGCGTCCGAGCCTCTCGACGGCTTCGCAGAATCTCCGGTCTCGACGCAAGACATCGCCGGCGCGATCCAAACCGGGAGTGATTCGTTCCAACATTTCGGACAACGCTCCATCCGTCCGCAGCGGAATATCGAAAATATGCTCATGGTTTAGCTTCCGCATCGCCTCGTTGCGGAAGGCGGCGCGCTCATCCCGTGGGATGGTCAGTCGGTGGAGAGCGGATGTGTAGCGAGCCAGTTCATTCAATTGGAGCCGGTCAAATGAGCGTGTGCCCTGGTAGCAGTCAAGCAAGGTATCCGCCGGGGAAATATCCTCCATGATCAGCAATGCCGAGTTTGCGTCGAAATCCAAAAGACGCGGCATCATTGCGGCGACAGAGGAGCTTTGAGCCGCAAAATGGTAGAAGCGGGCCTCCGACGCGGCGCGTTCGACCGGGGCCGCAATTGATGGATACTTCTCCACCCAGGGGCGTGCCTGCTTCAGGATCAAACTTCGATTCGAAAGCCGCACGCGCACGACGCAGTTCATGTTACCTTCACCCGCCCGTTCCGTGGTCATCGCTTCCTCGACCTCGGCAAACCCGCGTTCCACTAGATACGCCTGCAATCTGGGAATGTCATCCAGATCGAGACGAAAAAGATCTTTGGCACTGTCAATGGGAAAAGTCGCGGGTCTCGTCATTACAAATGAGAAACAATCAACATAGCCCGACGGGAGTTGGTCGAAAGAGGGTTTATTTCGACGGGTGGCGGAATTGCTCGCCGTAATACCAGCGATGAAGCGTGTGGGGATTGACGCCGATATAGAAGAGACCGATGAACGCGGCATTGAGAAGTAAAGTGCGTACGTTGCCCAGACGCCGGAAGCGCCTTGGCGACGACCAAACAGGCGGATCGAGCAAGGTGATGCGCCCCATGCGACGGAGGCGTCGCGAAAATTCGATGTCCTCCATGAGCGGGATGTCCGCGAAGCCGCCCATCTGTTGAAAAACGTCGGCTTTGACGAAGATTGACTGGTCGCCGAATAGTGGCCCTGCCGCTGCGCTGATACGCCGCACCAGCCCCTCCCACCGCTTCATCCAGAAGTGCCGGTCGTCAAACTGGCGATGAAACGCTCCACCCACTATTCGGTGATTCTTGGCGGCAGCCGTCAGCGCGGCAACGTGCTCTGGCCCCAGCTTGGAATCCGCATGATGGAAGCACAACAAGGAGCCGCGCGCTTCCGTAGCTCCGGCGTTCATCTGTGCTCCGCGGGAGGGCTTGCCACAAACGACGAGGCGGATCTTGCCGCTTCGCGCCAATTCCCTCAGCGTCTCGGAGGGCTCGACAGCAGCCGCGACCCACTCGACAGGCTCTGGAGGGAACGCCAGCCGGTTTACCAGATCGACAAGAAGAGCGTCATCACCCCACACGGGAACGATCAAAGTGATTAACGGGTCCTTCATTCAGGTCTATCCTTGAGGCAAGTAAAGTGACGGAAGCCGCCCTCATATTGAAAGCTCCTCGTGCCGGCCAGGTCAAAACGCGTCTTGCGCGTTCGGTCGGAGCGGAACGCGCAACAAGAATTTACCGGGCTCTGGTCGAGCATCAGCTCGCCCAAATCCCGGCAAATTGGCGAACAGTAATTTACTTCGCGCCATCCGGCGCTGAAGCTGAAATGCGCTCATGGTTGGAAAAGTTTCCGCTGAACCAGTTCCTTCCCCAACCGAATGGCGACTTGGGCTCACGCCTGATCTCCGCGATGAACCACGGATTTGCCTCGGGCGCAGATTGTGTGTTTTTTCTCGGAGGAGACTGCCCCGGACTGACGCGCAGTTACCTCGAGGAGGCAGAAGCCGCCCTCGCTGAGACAGACATGATCATCGCTCCTGCACGTGACGGAGGCTATGTCTTGCTCGGGCTTAGGAAACCGATGGCCTCGATTTTCGAGGGAATCCCATGGAGTTCGGAAACCGTCTTCGCGGCGACTCTTCGCACCGCCATCGCTGCCGGTATTTCATTCCGTTGTCTGCCGCCACTGGAGGATGTCGATGATCTGGAGAGCTATGAGCGTCAGCGCGCGACAGCCAGGAATTTTGCGGAGATGATGAGAGAGCAGCAGCGGCCGAATGAAACTTCCAAACAAGATCCAGAGTGATTGTCGTCCGATGGTCGCTTCGCTCCGAAGAGATCGAAGGAAGCTCGAATTCCGCCTGGACGGTGTAATTCAAATTTTCGTGCGCGGGCAAAGGAACAGCGACGCGCCATTCGAATCGGGACACGTCGTGCGCTTCGAGCTCGATCACGATCGAGCGCGCGTCGTCATCAGGAGTGTCACCGAGTGGGAAGGCATTCTCTTGGTTCATCAGATCTTCCGCGTTTGCGGTCCGTGGCCCGCGATACGCGAGAGGCGCTCCCTGGCTGGCTCGGCGAGCAACTCCCGCATGGCTTCGAGCAACAATGGGATGTCGAGCGGCTTCTGCATCAGCGCGGCGACGCCCGTGGCCATCGCGACCGGATAGGCATCCGGCCGCGCTGTGATGACGATAATTGGAAGCAAAGGATTGATGGTTGTGAGCCGCTCAAAGGTGTCCCAGCCGCCTTTGACTGGCATGTTCAAATCGAGCAGCACAATGTCGATGGGTTGCTGGCGAAAGTTTTCGACAGCCTCGTGACCGTCTGCGGCGCGGACCAACTCGAAGCCTTCGGACTCGATCACGGCGCCGAGCGCATCGAGCACCGACCGATCATCATCGACGAGGAGGACCCTGGGTTTGTTCATGACGGTTGAGTAACAGGCGCCTGCGGGAGCTGGCGCTCCCGCAGGGCCAATGTGCTGTGGAGCCTTGTGAGCACAAGCCGTCTTGCCCCCGGCGAGATCGCGATCCTGATGGCGAGGCGCTGCTTGAGGTGGCGAGCGTAGTTCACATTGGCACGCTCGCCGCCTTTAGCTCGGAGGCTGCAGCCGGCTTGCCGCTGTCCGCTTCAGGAGTCCAACCAATTGTGCGCGAACGCTTTTTTCGATGGACTGGCCTGAGCCCTGTGAGCCTGGGCCGTTTTGCCGCTCGGCGAGATCGCGATCCTGGTCGCGACGCGCTGCTTGCCGTGGCGGGCGTAGTTCACGGTGGCGTGCTCGCCCATCTTCAGCTCGGAGGCTGCAGCCGGCTTGCCGTTCTCGACAAACTGCGTCGAAGCGTTCCACTCGAAGATCGCCGTCCGATTCAAGTGTCCGCCCTTGAGCGCGAACTCTTTTCCCGCGGTATTGACCTTCTCGATCACGCCTCGCTCGGTCATCGTCTTCGCCGGCGGAGCGGCGATGGCGCCAAGCGGAAACGCCGCACCGATGGCCAGCGCGGCGGCGGTTTTAATGAGCATTGATGTTTTCATTGTGTCTTTCTTTCCGGCCCGCGCTTACTGGGCACGTGGCCTGCCTACAGTTTTAGCTTCACCTGTGCCAGTTTCGGCATTCGACAATAAGTGGTGCGAAATCAACTACATCCACCATAGAACGCACTTCACCTGCAGCTTCTCTTTGGTAACTAACTTGCCGGTGCTGGTAAGTTGCTTGCCTCTCCACGAATGAGCACCAAACGAATCATCATCCTCGGTGGCGGTTTTGGCGGAGTGAAGTGGGCCGAAATGCTGCGCGATGAATTGCCGCTCGGCTGTCAAGAACTCGACGAGGTCGCCGCGCCCATCCGGCTGGCGCGGCGGCTGCGCCGCCCGAACGCGCTCGGTAACCAGCGCGTGGAAATCGGACGCCGCCGGACTCGATGAACTTCCCCATCGCACGCCAACTGCTTCTGCTCGCTGCCATTCTCACCTGCCTGGCGCTGCTCATCGGCTGGTCGGCGTTTGTGAGCTGGCGGGAGATCCGCGAGCTGCGGGGCGGCTTTACGACCGTACAGCTCGAAAGTTTTCGCATTGCCGATCAGCTACAGGCAGGATTGCGCAAAGTCGACTCGCGCCTGCTCAAATATGCGGACGACCGTCGTCCCGAGGACTGGCGCAGTTTTGAGGACGAAAGCCGACGGCTGGACGCGTGGATCGATCAGCAGAAAGCCGTGCTCACCACGCCGGATGAGAAGGCGGTTCTCACCGAGATCAACGCGGCCTACGACGGCTATCTCGCCGCCGCCAGTGAGATTGCTGCCGGCGCAGCCACCTTCGATAAGTTCAAAGTCGAGGCCGCCGACGAGCGGCTGATCAGCCTCGGACTAAAGCTCGCGAATGCCCACCGAGAGGCGCTTGGCCGCTTCGTCGCTTCGACACAGCAATCGCTTGCGCTGCTCCAAGCCGTCATCTTCACCGCGCTGCTGGCGCTGGTGCTGCTCGTGGCTTGGGCGGCAGCCGTCGTTTACCGCGAAATGATCGCGCCGCTGCGGGTCAAGCTCATCGAAAGCCAGGCGCTGGTCGAGCGGCACGAAAAGCTCGCCTCACTCGGCGTGCTCGCTGCGGGTGTCGCGCACGAAATCCGCAATCCGCTGACCGCGATCAAGGCTCGCCTTTACACTCAGCAGAAGGCGCTCGCACCGGGCTCGCGCGAGCGCGCGGACGCCGAGTTCATCGGCAGGGAGATTGACAGGTTGGAAAAAATCGTGAGCGACTTTTTGCGTTTCGCGCGACCCGTAGAGCCTGAGCGAGTGCCGCTTTCACCGGCGGATTTGCTGCACGAGGTGCGCCAGCTGATGGCCCAGCAACTGCGCGAATCTTCGATCGATCTCGCTGTCGAGCGTGCCGTGGAGACCAAGGTCCTGGGCGATCCCGAGCAGCTCAAACAAGTGCTGATCAACCTCGTGCAGAACGCCGCGGAGGCTCTCAGCGCGGGCGGAACGATCAGACTTCGGGCGGTGGAGAGCCGGATCGCTCTGGGCGGCCGAATGCGCGAGGTCGCCATCATCGAGGTCGAGGACAACGGCGTCGGTATTCCGCCCGAGGTACAGAAGCGGCTCTTCGACCCGTTTTTCACCACCAAGCAAACCGGCACCGGCCTGGGCCTCTCGATCGCCGCGCGGATTGTCGAGAAACACGCCGGCGCGCTCCGCGTCAAAACTGCCGTGAACCGGGGCACGACCTTCGGTGTCGTGCTGCCGGTGGAGCCATGAGCCGCACGGGACAATCCGGCTTTCGACTGTGGCTAGCGCGTTTTGCGTCAGCATGCTAGAAGCTCCATTCATTATCGACTGTGCCAGAAGGTGGGCTTGCCGGAAAATTCTAAGGATGAGTAGTTTAGAAAACCAAACACACAATCTCACATGCCGTGGCGCGCCTCGCGGGAAGATCACTTTGCGCGCTGTCGAGAGCCGACTGACGCTCGGCAGTGGGCAGCGATTCCAATCCACGATGATTCACGGCACGGCTTACGGTATCGAGCTCCCGGTGAAACTATGAGCCGCTCTGGCACAATCCTGTTTGTCGAAGATGATCCGGGCGCCGCAGAGTCGCTCCAGCATGTGCTCGAGGAAGAAGGCTACACAGTCATAGCTGCCCGCACCGGCGAGGAAGGGTTGGCGCTGGCGGGCAAAGGGCGCTACGACCTGGTGCTTACCGACCTGAAGCTACCCGGACTCAGCGGACTCGACCTCGTCAAGCGCCTGCACACCGCCCGGGCCCGGCTGCCGATCATTCTCATGACCGCCCACGGCACAACTGAGGTGGCGATCGAAGCGACTAGGCACGGCGCGTTCGATTATCTGCTCAAGCCGTTCGAGATGCCGGCGATGCTCGACGCTATCCAGAAAGCGCTCGCTGCCAGCCGACTGATGTTTCAGCCGGTCGAAATCGGCAACGTCGTCCCCGGTCGCGACGCTATCATCGGCAACAGCCGCGCCATGCAGGAGACCTACAAGGAGATCGGCCGCGTCGCCGCCACGTCGGTGACAGTGCTCATCCGCGGTGAGACCGGCACCGGCAAAGAGTTGATCGCCCGAGCGATCTATCAACACAGCGACCGCGCGGAGAAGCCATTCATCGCGGTGAACTGCGCGGCGATCCCGGAGACATTGCTGGAGAGCGATCTATTCGGGCACGAGAAGGGTGCTTTCACCGGCGCTGACGCGCGGCGGATCGGCCGCTTCGAGCAGGCCGACGGCGGCACCATCTTTCTCGACGAGATCGGCGACATGAGCCTCAACACGCAGGCGAAGCTGTTGCGCGTGCTGCAGGAAAGATCGATCCAGCGCCTCGGCGGCCGCGACAGCCTGCGGATTGACGTGCGCGTCCTCGCCGCCACGCATCGCGACCTCGAGGCAGCGATGCGGGAGAAGCAGTTCCGCGAAGATCTGTTCTTCCGGCTTAACGTCGTGGTCATTGAGGTCCCGCCGCTTCGCAAACGGCCCGAGGACATCCCCGATACGGTGAGATATTTCCTCGCCCGATACGGCGCGGAACTCGGAATCAAAGAGCCGTCGATCCATCCCGAGGCGCTGCATTTTATCCAGCAGCAGCCTTGGCCCGGCAACGTGCGTGAGCTGGAGAACGCCGTGCGTAAGGCGCTGCTCATGGCGCGTGGCTACCCGATCGGGTTCGACGAAGCGTCCCGTGCCTGCGCTGGCTCACCCGCGCCCGGCGTCTCCGGCCAGTCGCTGTCCGGCTGCGTCTCCGAGCTGCTCGCCGCCGCCAGCCGCGGTGAGATCGAAAACGCCCACGCCGCTCTTATCGAAGCCGCCGAGCGCGAGCTTTTCACTCAAGCGATCCAGCTCGCCCAGGGTAACCAGGCCAAGGCCGCCCGTTGGCTCGGCATTTCCCGCCTCACGATGCGAGAAAAACTCAACCGCCTCGGCTTGCGTCCCGGCCGAAGCGAATAGCCGCAGTGAGGCCAAGCAGGTGGCAGAGCGCCAAGACCATCTTCTATTGGCCGTGTGAATCCACGTTTATCGGCGCCGGGCTTTGGAAGATTGGCCGAGCTGTGAATTTTTCTGGAGTGCAGCGGCGTTCGGCGCGGTTGGAACAATTTTCTATGCATTCACATATCCCCGGCGCGCGGCCAGAGAATAGCTCTCAAGAAAAAGAGATTAACCAGTCGCGCGGCGGGATTGTTGAGCCGGGCGGCCATGCTCACTGAAGAACGGCGACGCGCTGCCGGAATTCGCGCACCAAGATAGGATTGTGGAGAAGCGGAGCAGTCAGCGAGCCGCCGATTGCGCGAAGCCTTCGCAAGCGGACGCGCGAACGTCGGCGCTTGCCTGATCGTCAAGCGCATCTTGATCAATCGCTCTGCGGTACGATTCCAGGAGGAGTTCCGCTTTCTCTTCGAAAGAGAGTTCACGTCGAGCTAGGCTTAGGCCGGCGCTGGCAAGGTTCGCACAAAGAGCCGGGTCTGCGAGCAGGCGAAGCATTGCCGCCGCAAGAGCATCAGTGTTAGCCGGCTGGACTAGCAGCCCGTTTTGTTCATGTCTAACAAGTTCAGGAATGCCGCCTACCAGCGAGGCAATCACGGGCTTCCCAGCTGCGAAAGCCTGCGGAATAACGATCGTTTGCGTCTCATCCAAGGATGGCACAACAACGAAATCCAGGGCACCCATCACCTGCGAGAGATCCTCCCGGTGACCCGTGATAGTGACGGGAGCGGGGCTTTGTGGAAACGTTCGGCGGATCTTTTCATACAACCTGTCAACGTAAGATCCTCCGCCCCCGCCAACGATGACGAATCGCGCATCGGAAACCCGTCCCAGCACCCTGGCAGCCGCGTTGATAAAAGTCCGCTGGCCTTTTTCGGGGCGCATCATCGCGATCACTCCAAAAAGGGGGGATTTCGGCGGAATCTTGAATTCAGCACGAAATCCCCCTCCATCCAACCCAGGATGGAACTCTTCGAGATTCGCGCCTTCCCCCACCACGGCGATGCGCGAATCCGAAACTCCAGCGCGAGCCACCAAGTCTCTCTTTATAAAATGAGCCGCGGCAATGATCCGCCTGCAGCCGAAGCGGTATCTGATAGCATCACGAATCGGAACATGCTCGGGAATTGCCATGTGACGCGAACAGACGACCGGCCGGCCCGCGAGATGAAAATACGATCCCCAAATGGAGTCCTGTCCGCCTCGCGTATGGATGAGATCCGGCTGCGAGCGCCGGATGATTCCGGCCAGGCGCAGAAGAGCCCGGGGGCTGCCCCATGAGCGAACTTTCTCAACGCGGATCCAAGGCGCACTCCGTTTCAGATTTGCTGCGAGCTTGCTGGTTTCCCCGCATAAGACGATGACCTCATGTGCGCGCGCGTGAAGCCAGACAGCTTCGCGGACCAACCGGTATTGCTGGTCGCCCCAATCTGGGCTCGCATCTGTCATTAGCAACTTCAACGGGGACTCTTCGGAAAAGGACGTCAGAGACTTCATTGCATGAAGGAAAGTTCGCAGACGCGTTTCTCATATTCCGCGCTGCGTCCCCTATCGGGAGTCGTTTTTTGCAAGAGATGCCAATCCCGGCCCTTCGCAAGCTGGGATCGCTTGCGGCTGGGGTGAAAATGAAGAGCCTGTATGTTGGAGAGGGCGGCTTCGCTTGGTAGATGCGCGATCTGTACCACGCGTTTTTCCAATGGAGTCGCTGGATCTTGAAGAAGAACCTCAAGGATATCTTTGGAGTAACAGTCCGCAACTTCTTCTACCCCTACGGCAAATGGTCGCGCCGCGTGCGCGATCTTGTCGAATGAGCCCGCTAGGCAACCGCAGTCACTTTGGACTTCGGCGTTAACACCGAAATCCGTGATCCTTTCGCCCTCCGAAGGATCGGCGCGAAACATCCCTCGCGTAGTTTTCGCAACCTCGCTGCGCTGCTCCCAGCGGGATTCCTGCTTTGGTTTTTCTGGCAGCGCTAGAGGAGGCCTTGCCCCAAGAGTGACTATGGTTGCTTCGCGGCTCATTCGACGCGGCAAAACTAGACCAGGGCGGCGCGCCGTGTCTGCTAGGCGAGAGATGATAATTGTGTAGGGCGAAATCCTACACCAGCAACGAACTATCCCGTCGCCTTGTCGCGCTGATCCCAGAGAATGGCCTCGCGCAGGAGTTCCGTCGCGCTATTGAGATGGAGCTTTTCCTTAATGCGTGCGCAGTATGCCTGCACCGTTTTCATGCTGATGTGAAGTTCCTCAGCAACCCGTCGCGTTTCAAGTCCCTGTCCCAGCATTCCGAAGATTTCCAGCTCGCGATTACTAAGGCGCTCCGCAGGTGACAAGCCGGCTCGCGCGGGCGTCTCAACATATTTTCGTGTCATGGCCAAGGCTAGAGGTCCACTGAGAAAATACTCCCCGCGGAGAACCTGGCGGATCGCCGAGATGATCTTCGTGGTCGTCTCCCGTTTTGCAACATAGCCGAGAGCTCCGGCGCGCAGAGCTCGCTCCACATAAGTCGATTCCTCATGCATCGAGAGAACCAGGACCGCTACTTTCGGAAAGGCCAGTTTGATTTCCATAATGAGTTCAATCCCGGAGCCTCCACCCAGCGAAATATCCGCCACCACAGCATCTGGCGCGCGTCGTCGAATCTCCCGCATAGCTTCCGACGCGCCTCCCGCTTCGCCGCAAACAGTAAGATCGGTCTGCCGATTGATGAGATGACCAAGCCACTCCCGGACAAGGGGATGATCGTCCACCAGGAATATCCGCCTACGACTTTCTCTCAGATCACTGGATGTCATCCGATGCAGAAGGAAGTTCCCGGTCTACGGGAAAAGAGCAACTGATTGTGACACCCCTCGCGACTTCTTCATAAATATCCAGCTGGCCGCCCAACATTCGCGCCCGATGTCTCATGATCCGAATGCCCATTCCAGAGGAAGGAGCCTGGTGATCCGGCATTCCGGAACCGTCATCCTGCACGGTGAGGATACCCCGGTCGCCGACTCGGGAGAGCGTCACGATGAGGCGAGCGGCCTTCCCATGGCGGATCGCGTTGTTGATCGCCTCCTGAGCGATTCGATAGAGGTGAATGGCTCGAAAATCGTCGAGAGAGGGTTGCGCATCACCAGATCTCAAGAGGCATTCAATCCCGAAATGTTCCCGCGTCTTCGCCACCAATTCCTCCAACGCAACGCAGAGATTGTCGTTGCTGGAGAGAACGAGTGTGAGCCCGCGCGCCATTTCACGGGCGATGGTCATGCCATCCTCGATCATTCTCACGACATGCCCGGCCTCGACGGCAGCCGAGCCCGCTGTCCTTTCCTCAAGTAGTTTCGCAGCCAACGCTGTCGCAGCCAGATGCTGACAAAGCACGTCGTGGAGATCGCAACCAATGCGTCTCTGCTCGCGTTCGCTAATGGTCAAAATCTTGCTTTCCAGTTCTTCACGGACGGCGATCTCCGCGGTGAGATCACGTGTTCGTTCACGAACTGCAGCTTCTAGAGTCTCATGGAGGCCTTTCCATCGCATCAGGAGCCAGATCACAATCAAATAGAAGAAAAGCTGGATTAGCGCGTTCCAAACGAGAAGAAGCCCAAGCTCGACTCTTTGGCCGGCAAGCAGATCACTCGCATCAAGGAAGAAAACGCTTAGGACGGCGATGAAACAAGCGAAACCCCGGCCCACCCGCCATCCCGCAAGAATAATCGGAAGCAAATAGAAGACCGAAAACGAGAGGCTGAAGCCTGTCACGTAATCAGCAATTCCGACAAGGGTCAAAAGAAGGAAAACCGCCACGATGGCAGCTGAACGCGCGGCGAAGAGCGAACGAATAGGCCGCCGGATTTCGGCGCCTTTTGTCAAACGAACCCTCTTCATTCAATCGACACTCTCAGAGTCGTGCCAGATCACGGGGGTTTGGCGCTTAGCATGTCATGGGATCTGCGCGGGCGGACTCGTCGACGCCTCAGTTCACAAACAAGCCAGAAATGATGTTGATGCTTAGAGCGAGGATCACTGTGTTGAAGGCAAAGGAGAGAAGGCCGTGCAGTAGGGCCAGACGCCGCATGGAGCGTGAGGTGACATTCACATCTGACACCTGGCAGGTCATTCCGACGACGAAGGAAAAATACGCGAAATCTTGGTAGTCGGGATTCTGCCCGCCCGGAAAGATCAGTCCTCCGCCGGGCCCTTCCACGTCAGTCTCCCGCTCAGATCGGTAGTAAACGTGGGCGTAGCGCAGAGTAAACACCGTGTGAATCAGAAGCCATGACTCAATCACCGCCAGCGCCGCCATAAACAAATGCAGTCCGCCGGTCGTTTGCAGCGCCTTGTGTTCCCGGAGAACCAGAATCACGGCAAGCAAGCTCATGCATGCGGCGACGATGATGAAGGCGAAAATGAGGGTCCTGCTTGAATCCTGCAATCTGGCTCTCCGCTGGATAGTCCGAGGATTCGCCGTGCAGATCGTTACCCATGCCATCAGCACGACCACGATCGCGTAAACGTCCCAAATCGCGATGAAGTGGGTGATGGGAGATCGGCCATGCTGGATGAAAAACAGAAAGGTGACGACAGCGACAACGAGGGCAACGATCTGCCGGACGTGGGAATCCAAGCGCCCTATGTGACGCAGAAGGGCCAGCAGCCAAGTGCTTGTGACCATAAGAAGGGCAGTTAAATCGGTTTACCTGAGAAAACCGAAATGGCTGGAAGAGACCGGCGGCGCCGGAGACGAGGCCAAGGAGCCAGAATCTGTTCATGGAGTGGCAGGTACCTGCGGGAGCTGGCACTCCCGCAGGGCAATTTGCTGCGGTATCAAGAGTGCCCGCGGCTTTGCGAGCCTGAGCCGTTTTGCCGCTCGGCGAGATTGCGATCCTGGTCGCGAAGCGCTGCTTGCCGTGGCGCGCGTAGTTCACGGTGGCGCGTTCCCCCTTCTTCAGCTCGGAGGCTGCAGCCGGTTTGCTATTCTCGACAAACCGCATCGACGCGCTCCACTCGAAGGTCGCCGTCTGCTTCAGCTGTCCAACCAATTGTGCGCGAACTCTTTTTTCGGAGCTTTGACCTTCTGGATCACGTCTCGCTCGGTCATCGTCTTAGCCGGCTGAGCGGCGATGGCACCAAGGGGAACGCCGCACCGACGGCCAGCGCGGCGACGGTCTTTATAAGCATTGATGTTTTCATTGTGTCTTTCTTTCCAGCCCCGCGCTTACTGGGCACGGTGCTTGTCCGCACCTTTAGCTTCGTCTGTGCCATTTTCCGCGTGCGACCATAAGCTATTTAAGATGAATCATATCCAGCGTAGAGCGCACCTCGCCGGCAGCTTCTCTGTGGTAACTAACTTTCCGGTGCTGGTAAGTTGGTTGCCTCTTCACAAATGAGCACCAAACGCATCATCATCCTCGGTGGCGGCTTTGGCGCAGTGAGGTGCGCCGAAACGCTGCGCGATGAGTTGGCGCTCGACCAAGCCGAGGTGGTGCCTTTCAGCCGCGAAAATCCATCTTTGCCAACTGCTAGGGAATGAAATGACCGTCTGGTTTGCCGCAAACGACCGGAATTGATCGGAGAGTGACTGGCACGCAGCGGAGAAATCCACCTCTGCGACGTGCATGACCAAGTCAATCGCGCCAACGCCGCCGACACCTGCTTTGTTGTCGAACCACTGGCTGCCAGTGACAACGATGTTGTGGTGCTGACTCCTTGCACGAAGCGCCGTGCCTTCCGACTTTACGACGAAACCATACCACAGGAATCGGTAGTAATTCGTGCAGTGGCCCTTCGTTGGACATTGACGCGGGTCGCCACAATGAGGCCGTGAGCAGAAAGCTCCTGCACGAGCCTGATCACATAGCGGCGCGAAATATGGAGCTTCGCTGCGAGATGGTCAAACGAAGGCCAAGTGTAGCCCTTGCCGCCCGCGAAGTAGGTTAGGCAGGCATATAGCTTCTTTGCCTTCTCGGAAACCTCCGGGCGCTCCTCAAGCCATTGGGGCAACCAAACCCCGTGGAACAAGCGATGGGGATTGATGAACCGAGGCGCTTGCCGCCCTTGGGACGAGCCAGAATGATTTTTCATTCCGCGTGACCTCCTTTATCTGATCTCGCGCTCGGAAAAATTTCTTGTAACTTGAGGCCCTGAAACGCACCATAGTCGACGCTCAAGAATTCGGGACGCTTGTGGGGGTTATTGGTGGTAACGAGTTTTCATTGCCTCGTGGTGTAACGGTAGCACAAGTGATTCTGGATCACTTTGTCATGGTTCGAATCCATGCGAGGCAGCCAGTTGATGGACAGGATGTTACAGCGAAGCTTCGGAAGGGAGCATAATGAAGTTTGGAAGTTGCTTGGTAGTTTTAGGGGCCGTTGCGCCGCCTTGGAACTTGCCAATCAAAAAACCGAATCGAATTGTCCTCATGCGGACCTTCCTGGAGCTCCAAAGCAAGCGGGGTTGCTCGCGTGGCTCGATGGGCGCGCCATCCGCTCTTCCTAGCCAAGGACGGTAGAGTTGTCGACGAGGACTGGGACGTCCAGCCCACGATCAGGCTTCTTCAGGACCCATTTGTCGCCGAAGCCGGTATGGCAGGCCCGGAACAGCTCGGTCATGGCCAGGGTGTCCCGATCCCCGCCGCCGTCGTCGTATTCGCCCTTGAATGGGAGGCAGGGGTCTCCAAGACCCGCGGCCACCATCGCACCGCCGACCACATTGGACCAGTCGGGGAAGCTTTTAAAGGAGTCCCTTCGGGAATCCCTGCTTGGCCCAATTTTGGGAGACGGCATTTATTGCAGAGAGAATGAGTCCGCGGTTCTTCAGAACGTCCTGGTGCAGGAAGGGGTTCTTGAACGCGCGGTCGTTGAAATCCTCTTCGAAGTAGGCCAGTTCGATTTTCCGCATCCGGTTCCTCCTGATTCGTAATCGATAGGTCAGGGGTTCGAATCCCCTCGCTGGCTATAGATTTACAATCAGGGATTTACAATAATTCTGGCTGCCCTAAAACGAGGCAAAATTTTCAGGTGGTGCCCTTAAAGTGCCCGAATTTTGCTCTACCCGAAACCTGCGCTCTCGTGTAAATTTCCTCCGATTTGATATGCCCAGCGACACTGAACTTCTCGAGCGGCTGTACGACAGTTTCAATGCCCGCGACATAGGAGCGGCGCTGGCGACATGCACCCGGACGTCATCTGGGCCAACGGGTTGGAAGGCGGGCATGTCCACGGGCACGACGGAGTCCGCGACTACTGGACGCGACAATGGGCGATGATGGACTCACACGCGGAGCCATCCGGCTTTTCGATCGGCGAGGATGGAACAGCCTACGTCGAGGTTCATCTGACCGCGCGCGATCTGCACGGGAACGCCTTGTTCGATGCGAAGGCAAGCCATGTTTTCCAATTTGAGGACGGCCTGATCAGACGCTTTGATATCCGCAAGTAGCATGTCGGGTACATTCACACCGGTGCGGATCGGGAGAAGGTCCGCCTGGCGAGATTGAGAGCGGCTACGTGAGCGTAAGGATTCCCTGTTGGCTGCAACTCGACGACTTTACTCTTGAGCATTTCTTTCGGCGTGCGGGCGTTACATCATCCAAGGCTTCTCGCACAGGTTTATAACCACCAAGTTATTCTCGGCCTCGTTCTGCAAGCTAGGGTTGCACGTTTCGCGGCCGAGCTAGGCAGTCTAGCAAAGCGCCTCAACGGAGGAGCACGTTGATGACCAAGCAGACCATGGCGATTTTCCGACGACAGTGTCCGCCTCAGCGGCGGGAAGCCTGGGCAGTTCGGATGCTTGCTCGGGCTCGCAACCTCAATTCTGATTGACGGCCATCTGATTTCGGATCGATTGCGTATGTATGGAAGCTGGCGTGGTTTGTTGTGCGCGGGTTACGTTCGGATTACTCCGATCTGGCATGATTGCGAAAATCGCGGAATCACTTGTTAGGCCGCGCTTCCCCAAAATGCCATCATCCTTCGCGTCATCGATCCGATGAAACACCATCCCCCTTCTACTTCTCGTGCCAATGAATCGATTGCTTCGCGCACTGGCGCCGCGCTCAGCGTCGGCGCTCAAGCGTTAGGATCATTGGCCCTGGGCGCGCTAGCGGTCGGCGCGCTGGCGGTCGGCGCGCTAGCGCTTGGCGCAGTTGCCATTGGTCGCCTGGTGATCGGGCGCGCGCGGATACGGCGCGTGGAAATTGACGAGCTTGTCGTTCGCAAGCTTCGTGTTACTGAGGACCTGAGCACGCCCGACCGTTCGGTGACTTCCCTTCCAGAGCGAACGATGGTCTACCAAGAGACTTTTGTGCAGCGGGGCCAACACCGGATCTACGTTCGAGACCACCCGGGGGCGGAACCGACGATCGTTGTGATGCACGGGTTCCCGGACAACTTGCACCTCTACGATCGTCTGCTCCCCCACCTCTCGCCGCCGCGCCGGGTCGTGGCATTTGATTTTCTCGGGTGGGGCAATTCGGATAAACCGCCCGGCTACCCTTACACCACGGACAATCAAGTCGGCGACCTCGACGCCGTCATCACACAACTGAAGCTCGGGCCGGTCGTCCTCGTCGCGCACGACGCCTCGGGCCCGCCGGCCATCGACTGGGCACTGGCCCACCCCGAGCGCGTGGAAGGGCTGGTGTTGTTGAACACGTACTACTGCGAAATGCCGACGCTCCGGCCGCCGGAGGCGATCTGGCTCTTCTCCACGCCCGTGGTCAGAAGCGTCGCGAGGCCTGTGTCGCAGATCTTCGGGAACTGGCTCTTCCGCCGGATGTACTGGTGGCAGGTCGGGAGGTTCATCCGAGACGCGGATGTCAGACGTGAGTTCGTGCCGCTGCTATATCAACAGTTCGACGCCACGCCCAGCGCCCGCCCCGCCTTCTTTCGCCTGAACGAAGATCTATTGCCCATGATCAGGTCGCATACCGAAAAGATCCCCAGACTGCGGGAGTTCAAGCGCCCGGTTCGGATCATCTTCGGCGACGCTGATTACACCCTGAATAGCGGTGTCGCCCGGACGTTCCATGAGTTCTTTCCAGAGTCTGAACTATTCCTTATCCCGGGTGCTCGACACTTCGTCCAACTGGACGAACCGGAGCAGGTGGCGCGATTAATCCTGGCCATGCCAGGTCCAGGGAGCAACCAGGCCTGATGCCTGTAATCAAATCGCCCGCCGAACCAAGCGCTGGAGCAGACGGCCGCCGCCTTCTTGGTTTCTAGGACTTCGAGCTCACTCGGCCGGCCCCGGCCGAGCTTCTCCGTTGGGCGCCGGAGTGACACCCGGTGGAAGAAATCTTCATGATACCTGTTGATCTACAATTGCGCCGTTCGACTATTGGCTGCTAATTCGAGAAGGAGGAATGTAATGAGTTCGACAACGGATAGCGCTGAGATTGAAGCGCTCTTCCAACAACTGGCAAAAGCGCATGCGGACCACGATGCGGACGCCATCGTCGAGGCCTATGCACCGGACGCTGTGATTTACGACCTAGCGCCGCCGCTAGGGCGCCGCGGAATGAACCGCGACAGCGTCACGGCCTGGCTCGCCGGCTGGCAGGGGCCAATTCAGATCGATGCGCGCGATGTCAGTCTTACGGTCGATGGCGACTTGGCGTTCGTATCAGCGTTCAACAGAATGCGCGGGCGCCAAGGCGGTGAAGACCAGGACATGTGGTATCGCACGACGATGTGTCTTCGGAAGACAAGCGGGCGATGGCGAATCGTCTGCGATCACTCGTCCGTGCCCTTCTACATGGATGGGAGCTATCGCGCTGCGGTGGATCTTAAACCGTAGTGGGTCGCGTGGGACGAAGGTTCGTCGCCAGTAACGCGCCCAACGAGCGCTTGCACCGGACCTTCGCAAGCTACGCTTGCTCCGGCCGGTGAATCGCAGCAGGCTCTCGAAATCGAACCTGCTCGTGATGGTGTTCCGACGGTAAAGCTTCAGGGGGGTGGAAAATGACAGCACCCAAAGCCATCGTCATTGGCGGTGGCATCGGCGGCCTGGCAGCAGCGGTGGCGCTGCGAAAGGTTGGAATGACCGTAACGGTCTTCGAACGCGCCCCCGAAATCTGCGAGGTCGGCGCCGGTCTGTCACTGTGGTCTAATGCCGTCACCGCCTTGCGGCGGTTGGGACTCGAGTCACGAATCACAGAACTCGGGTCGCCTGTGGAACGGATCCAGGTCGTCACCGCCTCCGGCCAAGTGCTCAGCGAGATCACCATTGAGGAACTGAGTCGGAAGGCTGGCGCTCCCTCGCTGTGCGTTCATCGAGCCGATCTTCTGCGCATCTTTGCCGAGGCCCTGGAGCTAAGCGTAATCCGGACGAATGCCACGTGCGTCGGTTTTGAACAGCACAGCGACGTTGTCACCGCACGGTTTGCAGACGGCCAGTCAGAATCGGGCGATCTACTGCTCGGGGCTGATGGGATTCAGTCGGCTATTCGAGCCCAATTGTTCGGCCCGTCAGAGCCGCGGTATGCCGGTTACACCTGTTGGCGCGGGATCGCCCATTTTCAGCATCCGGACCTGCCGTCTGGTCTGTCATTGTTCGCCGTGGGAGGAAGGGTTCGTCGCCATTGCCGCGCCCAACGAGCCCTCCCGAAATCGAACCCGCTCGTGATGGTGTTCCGACCGTAAAGCTTGAGGGGGGTGGAAACGACAGCACCCAAAGCCATCGTCATTGGCGGTGGCATCGGCGGCCGCTGGCCGCAGCGGTGGCGCTGCGAAAGGTCGGAATGGCCGCAACGGTGTTCGAACGCGCCCCCGAAATCTGCGAGGTCGGCGCCGGTCTGTCCCTGTGGTCTAATGCGGTCACCGCCTTGCGGCGGTTGGGACTCGAGTCACAAATCACAGAACTCGGGTCGCCCCTGGTACGGATGCAGGTCGTCCGCCTCCGGCCAAGTGCTCAGCCAGATTACCATTCAGGAACTGAGCCGGAAGGCTGGCGCTCCCTCGCTGTGCGTTCATCGAGCGGATCTTCTGCGCACCTTTGCCGAGGCCCTGAAGCTAAGCGTAATCCGGACGAATGCCACATGCGTCGGTTTCGAGCAGCACAGCGACGTTGTCACCGCACGGCTTGCGGACGGCCAGTCAGAATCGGGCGATCTACTGCTCGGGGCTGATGGGATTCAGTCGGCTATTCGAGCCCAATTGTTTCATTCCAAAGGACCTTTAATACCAACTGGTCGGTTTGTCAAATTCCGCAAGACACTTGAATTTTTTGGAATTGAGATGACCTGCTCGACTTTGAGAGTGTGCGCTCGGCACTCAAGGGCGTGCCGCGGGCCCCGATTCGCTGCATGTCGATTAGGACGGCACTCTGGCGCATGCGCACACTTGTTACGGGGCGGACACTTGATTGCGAGTTGCGCCCGTCGCGGCGCGGAGGCGTTCTTCCAATCGACGTCTAGACTACCACGTCCCCCCTAAAACCACAGAATTCACTTGTTAGGCAGCACGAACGAGCTTTAGGGAAGGAGTCTAAAGGTGCCTCCGCTAGCTTTCTTCGGGACCAGTGTCGCTCTCAGCTTCGTTGCTTGGGGGATCATTGCAGCGCGATACCTTTGGCCAGCATTGCGCTACAAACCGCGGGCCCGTGCCCTGCGGCCGCTACTCCTCTTGCACAGCTTCCGGTTCATCGGGTTGGCGTTCTTGGTGCCCGGCGTTGTCTCGCCGCACTTGCCGGGCGCTTTCGCTCTTCCAGCTGCATACGGTGACCTCATTGCCGCAGTCCTGGCCTTGCTCGCGCTGGCGGGACTCCAGAGCAGGCTGGGAATCGTCTTGGTCTGGGTGTTCAACCTTTGGGGTAGTGCGGATCTGCTCTACGCATTTTATCAGGGTCTAATCGGTGTGGGGATCGAGCCAGGTCAGTTGGGTGCCACTTACTTCATTCCGACCGTCGTGGTACCGCTGCTCTTTATCACGCATGGGCTTGTGTTCCGACTCCTGCTTCAGGGTGACGCTGCGGCCGCCTCGCGTGACAGCCAGCTCCGTTAAGGCATGGACGATAGGGGCGGCGAGAGTGAGCGGAAACGAAGGAACGGTCGCTCACTACGGCCAGCGTCACTAAAGGTATCCAAACTCAAAATTTCGGCAAGGAGACCGAAATCCGGCTTTGGTCCAAGTGGCTTATCAGCTTCCTGTGGCACGCACCGATTCCGGTAAAGCTGCCTACCAGCGATTGACCCAGCCGCCTCCGCCACCAACGCGCCGGTTAACCCAACCACCACCGTCGCCGCCATTGATCCAGCACCCGCCTCCAACAGCCCCCTTGCGGTTTACCCATCCGCCCGCTCCGGCCTCTGGGGGCAAAGAAAGTCCAAACACCCCCCGCCGATTGCGGCCAGGATCGCCGCACCCGATCATTTCCCAATGCTCCATCAGAAATAACCGTCGATAACGCCTGCCAGCGAACCGGGTTTAATTAAAACCGATTCGATTGATTTCTACACCGAGGTCGAGTGGGACTAGCAGCTCGCGCAGGCGAATGGGTTTTACGTTGTGACAGGCGGATCGGGGAGGTTTAAGCGTGCAACAGGATCCGGCCAGTCGGAAACAGAGGGTCGTAGAGGTGTACGTTGTCTGGGAAGCCATGCATCAGAATGATCGTCGGTTCCTCTCCCGGGTGTTCTCTGACGTAGATCCGGTGTTGATTCCGCTGTACGAAAGTCTCTTGGTAGACCATCATTCAGATCGACCAAATTCTCAACGATCTGGTGGGTTAGCTAAGCCACATATCGATCAAGCTCTGCCCGGCAGGCGGCACCGAAAGCAGTGAGTGGATGCGCCGATGACTCCCGAAGCGTGGTTAAGATGTCTTCCTGCGTCATGTTTTTTGAATACAAATCGACAAGGTACCGACAACAATCGTCCGCCGCCTTCATGACGGGCGCGGATGCTACGAGCTGCATACGGCCAAAGAGCCCGTAGACGTTCGCAAAAGTCTCGGGGTGTTCCAGCGAATGACCGAAGGCGTCGCCCGTCAAGCGGGATACCTCAGCAATGAAGTCCCCGGAGAGCGCCTCGCGCCTACGAAGTTCTAGCTGGGCGTGCTCCCTAATCTTTTGGCTTCGTTGTGTCATCCAGGTAGTTGCAATCGAGGCGGACGCACCAGCGAGTGAGCCCAGCACTGCCGCCATTCCTGTGATTAGAGCTGAATCCATGGCTAGGCTAACTTCGATCGCTCTATCGAAGCATCATTTGGCAAGGTCCGCCGATAGCCGTCAGCATGTCTTTCCGATGCGACAATATACTCTGGTCGGGCGGCCAACCGTCAGTCCGCGGCTGTGATGACATCCTGCCAATCGGCAGATTTTAAAGGAAATGGCGCGACTGCCGCCGGTGATAACCATGAGATGTTCAGGCGTATTCATGCGTGTTACTCAAGCTTTCTCAACCTGCGAGCAAGGCGCCGCCGTCAACATCGACTACGATTCCGGTCATAAAGCTGTTGCACATGAGTTCGAGGGCGAGCGAAGCGATATCTTCGGGCTGGCCAACGCGTCCGACGAGGTACGTTTTGCCGCAGCTGCAAACATCTCGACACGCGCGTCGTCGGGCATTCCCGCATAGGCGGGCGTATCAGTTGTGCCGGGCGAAATCACGTTGACCCGAATGGGCGCAAGTTCGACGGCAAGGGCGCGCCCCAACGCTTCAACCGCTGCGTTTATGGAAGCAAGACTTGCCAGCCCCGCCGAGGGACGGCGGCTCAAAATTCCAGAAAAGAGTGTAATGGAGCCTCTCGAACGAATCTGCGCGTAGCGAGCTGCCAGGTATTGCCCCCAGAACTTGCTGTCCATTGAAGCGCGAGCGGCCGCCAGCGAGAGTTCGCGTAGTGGACCACTGCGGACCGAACTACCGGGGACAACGAGGTGATCAAACGGGCCGATCTTTGAGAACAACGTCTTCACCGACTGCTCCTCTGAGACATCGACAGTGTGAGTCGTCACATCCGCGGCAATCGCTTCACGCGCCTCATCCAATTTGGCCCGCGAACGCGCCGCAATCGTTACGTTCGCGCCAGCCACCACAGCCTTTTTAGCGATTGCCAATCCCATCCCGGAACTGCCGCCGATGATCACCAACGATTGGCCTTCAACCGTCATAGCTCCAAACAAATGGCGCCCTGCCCGCCGCTGCCAATCCTTCATCATTGCACAATTCATGCTTTTTTCACCTACGGAACTGAGCCGCTCCGCCGCTGCACACGAGGATGGTGGAGGCGAAAGGAATTGAACCTCTGTTGGTTGTCCGAACATTCGAAGAAGAGCCTCTCTTGCGTTTGACCGCGGCCTGCTGCGTTCGTCGGCAAAAAGAGACACGCCCGAATGGATCGCCAGGCGCATCCATCCCTCAGACGGACCGCGGGCAGAGCGCCCAACTTTCAGCAGCTCGGAAAAGAAAATGTGTCCAAGAAGTGTCCAGGCAAGATTTCCTCCGAACACCAAATATCTCGTAACTTTGCTGATTATTAAACAAGCCAGCACCGGATTCGAACCGGGGACCTACTGATTACGAATCAGTTGCATTACCGCTGCGCTATGCTGGCGTCTCTTCCCTTTCCAGGGGCCTTCGCGGGCGGATGGGGCTCAAGCGCTGAGACCGCCCAATCTTTTTGCAGGAATTTTCTTCTTTGGAGAAGAGCATGCCGTGCAGGCCGGACCGGGGTCAATATTGACCTCGCCACCCCTTCCGCAAACGGTCAGATTTCAGCCTTAGCAGCTGATCGCTCTTCCCGCTGCCGAAGCTAACGCGGACCTTCATCTCACCTCCAGCCAGTGCTTGGTCGGATCCGGAAGGCCAGCAAGGTGGGGCGATTTTCGCGGACTACAGGTGCTCAATCACGCTGCCAACGATTACTCCGGTGCAGCAACACCAGTGTTAGCGGCGTTCTTCGCGATCCAATCTTTCGCATTCTTTGTGCTCTCGTCCAACCCGGCTTGATCCTGGCAGATAGCCACAGAGAAGTCGCCGTCGCCGCTTTACCAGCGTAGGTTACCAAGCCTTTGATGGAACCCATGACCGAGTCCAGTTCTGCCGCGCGTTTTCCAGATGACTGTTTTCATGATGTTTTGTTTTGCTTGTTCATTGTTATTGGAAATACGCCTACGTTCTCTCGTGACCTAGCCGCCCGCATCACCTGCCAGCGGAGTTGGAGAGCCCGCTCGTAGCCGGTCAGGTGCATGCCAATGTTAGCTGGCTCAGTTCACGAAACCAGCTCGATCGCCGACATCGGCGAACATCGAAGTAGACTTGCTCGGCTCAAGATCCCTTGCGCCTTTGTGCTACATCTTGTGCTATTTTGAAGCACCGTCTGGCGAAGTGCATCAATCCTTGGCAATTACCCTAGAGCCTTTATTCATGCGCATTAGAAGACCTTCCGCGAGACGCACTTAGACGCGGTAAAACAGCTAAATGACGAATTTTAAGTCCCTTGCGTCTGCCATTTCGCCACGCCGGCCTGTGGGATGAGCTCCATTTAAAAGCTAATCCTAACTTTTTCAACGCCTACGCGCATGCGCGGCGCCGACGCATACTCCTGTCGTCCTCAGCGATACGAGGCACCACACCGCACAGGTCAAGCTCCTTTTTAATACGTAAACAACTCGCTTTTCACTCTGAACCCAAACTGCTTTAATCTCGACTTTGGGACGCCCAACCCCACTCATCCACCCTGAAAACGTCCGCTCTTGTTGGGCGTCATCAATCTCGTCGCGCGCTACGCACCATTCAGGATTAGCGATGGCAACTCTTCACCTGATGGTTGGGCTTCCCTGTTCAGGAAAAACAACGCTGGCCCGAACGCTTGAATGTGAGTATTCAGCGCTTCGACTGACGCCTGATGAATGGCAATTGCGTCTCTTCGGTCAAGACGCAGAAGAGCCAGAGCATAACGCCAGGCATGCTCTCATTGAAGCCGCTGCTTTGGGATGTGGCCAGTCGAGCGCTTGTGTTGGGAACGAATGTGATACTTGATTTTGGCTTTTGGGCGCGCGAGGAACGAGAAGATTTCCGCTCGCGAGCGAAGCAGCTTGGGGCAAGTAGCGAAGTGCATTTCCTCGATGTGCCGGACGATGAATTGCTTCGGCGGCTGGCGCGAAGAAATGCGCAACTTTCGACAATTCTCTTTCATAATTCCCGAAGAGATGATGAAACCCTGGATTGCGTTCTTCCAGAAACCACGCCTGATGAATTGCGGCGAAGAGACTAGACCATGCGTCTGGCCGAGATGACGCGTCAATTGGAGAGGCCAATGTCAAGCAACCAAACACCTGATCCCGATGCGTTTCGTGACTTCGAACACGCAGGTTGGACGTCTAACGTATCCGAATACGAGGCGGCGTTCACACGCCTCACGAGGCAAGCCGTTGCGCCGTTATTGGATGCAGTGAACCTGCGCCACGGGGCTCGACTCCTCGACGTTGCGACCGGACCGGGTTATGTCGCGGCTGCCGCGGCCGCGCGCGGAGCGAGGGCCCTGGGTATCGACTTTTCCGTTCCGATGGTTGCGCATGCCCGTGCGATCCATCCCCCCGTTGAGTTTCAAGAAGGGGACGCGGAAGCACTTTCATTTGAGGATTGCAGCTTCGACGCCGTAGTCATGAATTTCGGAATGCTTCACCTTGCGCGACCCGAGCGAGCGATGACCGAGGCTGCGCGCGTCCTCAAGCCCGGTGGATGTTTTGCGTTCACCGTGTGGGCGAAACCGGAGGAGGCAGTGGGATTTGAAATTATCCTGAAGGCCATTCAATCTCATGGTAACCCCGGGGTGCAATTGCCTCAGGGGCCGTCATTCTTCCGATTCAGTGATCTGGCCGAATGCGACCGAACGTTGCGCGAAGCGGGTTTCCTGAATGTTAGGGTTACGTCTATTCCTCAGGTTTGGCGGTTCAATGCGCCAGGTGGACTATTCGATGCCATTTATTACG
The DNA here is from genome assembly GCA_963708595.1 of uncultured Verrucomicrobiae bacterium. Classification (GTDB taxonomy): domain Bacteria; phylum Verrucomicrobiota; class Verrucomicrobiia; order Chthoniobacterales; family Terrimicrobiaceae; genus DASTFP01. The sequence goes on along the minus strand of CAVPTR010000016.1, from coordinate 4,865 downwards.
GCGGGGTAAGAATCAAAGCAGTGCTTCGCGCCCAGTCCAACGAGGCACTTGAGGCAATTCGTAATGCGGCGAGCGAGGCTACCAAGAAATTCAACCACCGCGGCACAATTGAACTTCCGATGCCCGCGATCCTCGCATCCGCGGTAAAGCCCCTATGACCGGCGATTTCGGTGATGAGCGAAGCTGGATGGACTTGTGAACGAAAGGCTTCTACTAAAATCGGATGAATTGGTAGAAGATTGGTAGAATGAGCGACGCTCGACGAATAGAAGGTATTTCTAACTCTCGCGGGGGAATTAGGTTCTTTGGCGAATTTTGAGGCGGATGCGGCGCGTAGCGGCCCGGAAAAGGCTCGTTTTTAACCCAAAATCATACCTAAAATGATCGGACAGGCGACGCAGGGAATAAAGAACGCCAAGCCGCGGATTCGGCTCAAGACGGCGAAAGAACAAATCCCTCAGCTCCCGCGAATATCTCGAAATTCGCAACGAGCAATTGCGCTGCAAACAACAGAAGGCGGCGATGGAATTGACCGAACGGCGGCCAGCTGATCGCGCGGAAGCTCGTCGAATTCCAGGCGAGCTATCTTTTGATTGCGATGCGCCAGCGGATACTCCGCCTGCCGGCGGATTGCGCCCCGCAATGAACCGCAAATGCCCCCCGCTAGCCGACGCCGCTGCGACGGTTAGCCAGCAACAACAACCATCGCGCGCGCTCCTTTGCTCATATGGCGGCGCTTGTCGGAACCGCTGAAGGGCAAAGGTGAGTCCACATACTCAATCTCTACCTCCTCGCCCTGCCACCATCTACCGCTCACACCCTGACCCCTCGTGAGCGTTTTTGCACACTGAGACGGTTTGAGAGCCCTATCGTTGTCCCTGGCCCTTGCGGAGTTCTCAAGTGGTCGGGTCTTCGGGCGAACAGGACGGACTCGATCCGCTTACCTAGCCAGGCGAACCCCTTCGATCACTCCCACAACGGAGTCGGTCGAACCATCCATCGCCCGAAAGGCCGACCGACGGACATCTAGCTCCACCGAGGTTCTGGCTGCGAATGCTCCCTCGATCAGCGCCACTTTGGCTAGATCCTCGGCCGGGGCCTGGTGCAGGGGGATGGCGTAGGTGGCGCCACCGGTCTCGATGACGAAGATGGGAAAGCCGCGCCGGCGTTGGATGCCAATCCGATCGGGGACAGCCGAGGGGACCAATCGGGTCCCGTATGCCTCGTCGATGACAGTGATCTTGGCGGGGCCTTCCTTGCGGAGCAGGTGGGTGGTTTCGTCTTCCCGAATGCGCCACACCATCCCGGTCGCTAAAACCGTGATCGTGGGATTGACAAAGCTGGGAATCCCGACCGAGTCGTAGGCCGCTTGGAGTGGGGCGGACCAAGTTGCGGCGTCGAGGTCACCGCTGACGGAGGGATCAATGCCGCCGAGGGACAGCATAGTCCAGCTCGAGTTCCACCTCCCACCGGTAGAGCAAACGTGTCGGGTCGATGGGAACTGCTTGTCGGGTGAGTTCTCCGCTCGAGGCAGAGGTGACCCAATGCCAAAGCTCGAAATGAAGGTGGTCCCCGCGTTGACGACGATCAACCGAGGCAATCGGCTCGCCCTGTCAATACCGGTCGCCGACATTCTTGGGGCCGGGGACGATGTGGATGTACTCGGTGGCGAAGGCAGCGCCGTCGTCGTGGTGGGTGATGGTGAGCTGCGCCGAGCTCTTGTCGACGATGATGCCCGCGTAGGCGGCAAAGACGCAGTTGCCTTCACCAGATGCCAGATCGAACGCCTCGTGGATGCGGTGCAAGCCCGGTACGCCATCGGGTTCTATCGAGGCGAAATGATCGCTGGAGCAGGTCGCCGAGGGTGAGCCCTGCAACCGGGCCATACCCCACCGCCCACCGGGGGCCCGGAGGCGCAGCGGGTAGTCGAGCGGTGGGGACAGCATGAACCCGCTGGTCACAGTCGCTTGGTGTGTCATATCGGCGATTTTGAATAACGCCCCGGAAAGGTTCAATCGAGATTATCGACGCTTGCGTTGAAGAGTGGCGAAGCATGAATCCCTCCAAACCAACGGAGCGCTCCATTATCGCAGATATCACCGCCCTGCTACCAGGGTTGTCGGAGGATGGAACGCGCAGGGTTCAGGCCGAGGTCAATATTGCACCAGCCGGGCGGCGGCTGCCAACGATTACAGCCTCGCCCGCGGCGCTCGGGCCGTTGAGCTTCGTCGCTAGTCATCCAGAAGACGCCCTGTTCCGTTTTCCCTGAGCAGGGTCCCAAGTGTCTGCCAGCTTTCCGCGAATCCCGCACCGACGACCCCTCCATTTCCTCCATTTTCAACTCGCGCCGGCTTTTTCCGTGCGTGGCGAGGACGCGTGCGCATACTCAACCTCAAACTCCTTCGCCTCGCCACCATCTAGCGCTCACACCTGACCCCTGCGAGCCGTTTCTGCCAACTGACCCCGGTTCACGTTCCCCTGATGCTGGCCGTTACCGCCGGTTCTTTTCGCGTGATCACATGGATCGGCACGCAGGGCCTTTTCTTTTTCTGCAGTAGGACAAGTTCTCCGACGCTTACCCGGCGCGAGAAAAGCTACAACGAGAGCGCGATGCCGAATACATCGACGCTTTCTCTTGCCCTTTCGAATACTCGCCGCTACACTGGAATACGAATCCACCCCCAACATGGATGAGACCGAGCCATTGGAATGGTATGAGCGCCTCTTCTTGCAGTTTGTAGTCGGCTGCATGGTAGTGGTCTGCATACCGGTAGTGGTCGTGATGGGGCCTATCATTCTGCTTTGCCTTATGTTCTCCCCTCAAACTCTCGGATTTCGGTCGAATGGATCGAACTACACCACAGGTTTTCGGTGATTCATGGAATCGAGTAGCGCGCGGCAATTGCTGCGGATTCACTACTGAGACAGATGAGTTAAGATACGTTCTCGTGTTCCTTACATCGGATATATCACGATATAAATCGAACCGCATTTATTGAGCAGCTCAAGGCTAGGCAAGAAATGATGCCGAAGCCCTTAATGCATCTCGAATCAGCCGAAGCCGATAAGTGATCGAGCGATTTTTTGACAGGCAGCTTGAGCCGAAAGCCAGCGAATGACGGCGGCACGGCTTCTTTTTCGATGAACTATTCCGCAATTCTGCGCAACGTTGGACGGATTTACTCGTGAATCCGCAGTAAGTAGCTCCAGGCTCGGAGTCTCCTTTAAATCCCAAGCTCTGCGCGACCTGGTAACTTGAATGACCTCGCGCTCTGTTGCCTTGTTTGTGCGCTTGCAGACCCGTCGTTATTGCTTCCGCGCCTGGAGAAGATGCCCGACAAACAAAGTAGCCTGATCTGAGACAATCTTATCGCCCTCAAGCTGAATGATGGAGGCTCCCTTGATTGAGATGCTTCGTCCTGTAGGCGACTGCCCTAGCCCGCGCGCTCTTTCGTGAAAACACGATCATCCTCATGGATGAGCCCTCCTCCGCTCTCGACATCGACTCGGAAGCCAAACTCATCCAGGCGCTGATCGCCCGCCGTCAGACAGGCGCTATGATTGTCGTTGCCAGCCATCGCCAAGCCTTCCTTGAGGCGGCTAATCAAGTCGTCCGGTTGGATAAGGGTCGTCGCGTTTGAGCTGTCGCTTGCACCTCTGGCAACATCATCTCGAAACGAAGGGCTCGGAAGCACAACCGTCTCGGGTGTGGCGCTCGGCGTCCCCGCCGAGCGAGAAAACGATCGAGGCGCTCGTCCCGTGCTGAAGATGGCGAGGAAGCAGCTCATGGTAGGATCACCAGAGGTTTGTCCGGCATGAAGCTGGACAATGACACCCGAGACGGGTGTGCTCCCCGGAACTCGGCCTGGGCACCCTCTCTTGCGGCGATTTCCGACAGATACGGGAAAAGCCACTAACCATGTTCACGCCGCGAAGATGGACTCACCAGCCGTTGCGCAGGGTGCCGTTGCAATTTCACCGTTGAAGCGCTCGTGAGAAAGCAATGGGCCATCGAGTCGTTAGCTCGATGGCCCAATTGGAGAATCGCGGCGACGGAGCCTAGTTAATCCATCTTATTCTGTTGCCAGGACTCCTCATGGCTTCAACACCTGCTTCTGGGGGTCATGTTTCCGGCGGCAATATCCGCGGAGATGTTGTTGAAGACGCGACCGGTGTCCGGTCCAAGCAACTGATCGACGGCGATCCCGATCCATTGTGATTTGCCGATCTCCTCGGCAATCGCCTTGAAGAATGGATCCTTGATTGCCTCAGCCGTCCCCTCGACCGCTGGAATGAATAAGCCTTCCTCCGCCAATTTGGTCTGCGTTTCTTTCCCCAGCCACACCCTCATCAAATCGGTCGTCTCTTTCGGTGCTTGTTTGGATACCAGCCAACCGTCCAGGCTCGCGAAGATGTCATTGGCTTTGCCTTTGCCGTCCTTGACTTCAGGAAAGAAGAACCATCCCAATTTTTCATTAGGAAGCCCCTTCTTGTCGGCAGCGTTTTTCCTCCCCTCGACCAAATCCCAGGTGCCCATCAGATGAAAGGCCGCCTGGCCGTCGTGAAATACGCCTGATGCTTCCGGATAGGTATTGGATAGATAGCCTTTTTGAAATGGCTCGAGCGTAGTGAGCTCCTTGTAGAGCTGGAACGCCTTGAGAACGTTGAGATTCGCAAACCCGCCGTCCTTATCCTCATAAGCGGCTTGCATGCCGTCCTTGCCGAGGATCCGCATTATGAGCAGGGCCGGATAAAAGTGCAGGGGCCATTTATCCTTGCCGCCCGCCGCTATCGGGCGAGCGCCTGCCGCCTTGACCTTTTTGACAGCTTCGATGAAGTCCTCCCATTGTTTGATCTGCGTTGGA
>CAVPTR010000015.1:0-219810 GCA_963708595.1 uncultured Verrucomicrobiae bacterium | reverse complement strand
TCCTTATTTTCGAAGTACAGTGGCATTGCACCAACAAGCTCAGATATCTCTCGTAGCACGCCGGCGGCATCAATTTCCTTGTTAGCACACTCTCCGGTTTTGGGAGGCTCCCTGCTTGCCACCTGAGGTGATCAAAATCATGATTACCGAGCAGGCAGACGCAATCCAGTGATTCGAAAGTCTCGAGAACCCCAACGGGATCAGGTCCTTTATTGAGGAGGTCGCCCAATAGCACCAGCCGGTCATCGGAGGCCGGGGCAACCTTGTGTAGAAGCGCCGTGAATTCGCGACTGCACCCGTGAATATCTCCGATTACGATCGTAGTCATAGAAACCGAAATCTTCCGACGTAAGACACCTGGTCTGCAAGCGGCAACCGTTTCGCAAAAGAAACCCCTACACCCACTCTCTTTTTTCCCTGCGTGAAAGGCGAAAGTTGCGGGATTTTGATCAGAAGGGATATTCCTTAAGGATCGTTCACGGCATCATCTTCGGAAGCATTGATTGAGAACTCGCAAACAAGGTCGCGGAGATCGCTACGCAGCGACACCTTGATGAACAAGATGTCAGAGCGTAAGCGTGGAGGCCTCGCTTGGGGTTCATTCATTGGGGACGCGCTGGCGATGCCGGTCCACTGGTATTATGACCGCGCCGCGTTGCGCCGCGATTACGATATCGTCCGCGATTACGTGGCGCCGCGGAACCCGCATCCTGACAGCATTCTCGGGCGCTCCAAGTACGCGCCGCTCAACGCCCGTGGCGATATCCTGCACGATCAGGCTCAATATTGGGGAAAGCACGGAATTCACTATCACCAATTCCTTCATGCCGGAGAAAACACGCTGAACCTTCAGCTTGCCAAAGTGCTCATCGCGTCGCTCATAGCGTGCAGAGGCTACGATGCCGACGATTACCTCCAGCGCTATATCGAATTCATGCTCACCCCGGGACGGCACCGGGATACCTATGTCGAGGAGTGCCACCGGAAGTTCTTTACCAACTACGCTCGTGGAACCGCCCCGCGAGCGTGCGGCGACGGCGACATTTGCATCGGCGGCCTTGCTCACGTCGGCATACTGTGCGCGTTCTTCGGAGGAGACGTGAAGAGCGCCCGCCGCGCAGTCCGCGAACACATCGCGCTCACCCACCGCGCATCGGAAACACTCGACGCCGGGGACGCGCTTGCGAGAATCCTTTGCGCCCTTCCCTCTGGCGCCGACCTGCGCGAAACGATCTTTTCAGAGGCGGGCGACTGGATCTCCAGCCACAAGGCGGAGGAATGGTCACGCGACGCGGACGACGTCGTGATCGGCGAGCGGCTCAGTGCCGCGTGCTACATCCCAAACGCATTCCTGGCGTCGCTTTATCTCGCCTGGAAGTACGCCGACAATTTCGAAGCGGGAGTCATTGCCAACACCAACGCTGGCGGCGAAAACTGCCATCGCGGCGCAGTCATTGGCGCGATGCTCGGTGGCGCCGCCGGAATCGACCGGCTTCCGGCGCGGTTCGTAGCGGGAATTCAGGACAGGCCCTCCTTGCATGCGCAGATCACCGCGCTGCTGGCCAGTCCTCAAGTTTAGAGATCCTCGCTGTAAAAATTCTCAGGTCGCTATCGACAATTTTCGGCCATGGAGACATCGCCTCTACGATGGCTTGCCTCGTGTGATTCGCCATCTTCGGCAAACGACTAGACTTAGACTAATCAGTGCGGCAAAGCGTTCCAACGGCGTTCTATTGGAGGCCAGCCGCGCCTTGGATTCCCACTTGGAGACACAATTCGGGGCGGCTTGGCCGGGGCGGGACCGAGTCCTAAACGACAAGCAAGTGACATCGCGTCGAATGGGGCGCGCACTTTGACATCGTTGTCGAAGTAAACGAAGACAAAGTCTTCTGGGGTTGCTTGATACCAGGCAAAGTAGCTTTCAGGCCTTTGGAGCGAATAAAAAGAACCGTTGATTTCGATTGAGTTGACCTGCCGTGACGCGTATTCGAGTTCCCGCTTCTGCGGAAATCTCTTGGGATAAAACTTGCCGCCGCGCCAGGGCGGATAGGTCCATCCGGAGATTCCGATGCGGATTCGAGGCAAATTCCGGCGAGTTGTCTTCATCTCGGAGCCTTTGAACGCAACCAACCCTTTCTTCCCATTCTGTGCTCGTAGATGAAACGAGCCCGGATCATGCGCCACGGTCGGCGATGAGGACCTGCGCGCAACGCTGACGCGCAGCGACTGCGCGCGTGACATCACGGCTACAATTTCGTGCTTAAGTGAAGAATATTGCGCTGCGACAATTATCAGCCGCTCTCCGCCTTTCGGCGTGCCTCAGCCTGCAGAATCTCACGTTTGCGGCCCGTTTCATGCTCGGCGCGGCCGGCCAATTCCAGCGCTTTCTTTTCCTCTTCGCTGAGCTGGCGAGCGGCGTCGCTCTTGGGCACTGCCGCGTCCAATGTGCTTTTCGAGTTTGGTGAATCCTTCATGACGCGGAGGCGCCACTCACACAAGTTTGGCGTCCATCGTGATATCCGCCTTAAACAATTTGGAAACAGGACACCCCTCTTTTGCTTTTTTCGCGATCTCCTGGAATTTGCTGTCTTCCAAGTTAGGGATGGTTGCCTGAACATCAAGGTGAACAGCGTTTATCGTAAAACCACCTCCGACGTTCTCAATGGTCACAGTCGCTGTCGTCTCAATCTTTTCGGGCGTCACACCCGCTTCCCCGAGTTGGCCGGAAAACGCCATCGAGAAGCAGCCTGCATGCGCGGCGCCGATCAATTCCTCGGGGTTCGTGCCAGCTTCATCTCCGAACCGCTTGGCGAACGAATACGGGACGCTGGAAAGCACGCCGCTTTCCGTCGAAACTATTCCAGTACCATCCTTTAAACCACCTTTCCAAATCGCAGATCCTTTTCGCTTCATAATAAGAAATCGTATGGCGTTGAGCGAGCGGGCGTAAAGAATTTTCGAATAGCGTTCCTCGAACTTGACTCGCGAGGAGAAACCCGCATCCGGGTCACGGTCGCGTCAGGACTCCCAGGAAATAACGCGCTGGCCGGATCCTTGGGAACGCGCAAAACGCCAGCCAGCCACGATATTTTGTTGATGTTCCTCTTTTAGATTGCCATGACGCCGACAAAATCCACTTCCTTCTTCACCCGATTCGCAAAGTGGACGTCACACGCCGCTGGACAGCCGATGGCATTTGCGATCGCGGTGGGAGCACTGCTCGTTTGGGCCGTCTCGGGGCCTCTCTTCGGCTTTAGCGATACGTGGCAACTGGTAATCAACACAGGAACGACGATCGTCACCTTCCTCATGGTGTTCCTGATTCAGAACACCCAGAATCGCGATGCGGAAGCCATGCACGTGAAACTCGATGAGCTCATTCGAGCTGACAAGTCCGCCCATAATGCTCTTCTCGATCTTGAAGATCTCGAGGAAGAAGAGCTCGACCGGATCCGATCGGGTTACGAAAAGCTTGCAGCACAAGCAAGAGGCGAGCTGAAACGGCGCAAACCGCCCGCGAAAACGAAACCGAGAGAGGGCGGAACGAAGGGACCCTGATGCGTTACCTAGCCGCAACCGCGGCCGTCAGAATGTCGCCTCGAAATTGATTCTCAGAGCCCGAGCCGTTTTTAGAATTTTCCGGCGTCCGCAACGCGCGATTTTCCGGCACTTCCTCAGTCACTACGAAGAATTCCGCAAGCGTATGGTTTCCGAAGACCGTCGTGAGGGCCACATCGCTCGCGTCGCGACCTCGGGCAATGACAATGCGACCAATCCGGCGGCAATTGTGCCTGGGGTCGAATACGAACCACCGTCCTCCAAGATACACTTCCATCCATGCGCTAAAGTCCATTGGATCAGGCGCCGGAGGAACGCCGATATCACCAAGGTAGCCGGTCACATAGCGGGCCGGTACGTTCATGCAGCGGCAAAGCGCGATAGCAAGGTGCGTAAAGTCGCGGCAAACGCCCACGCGCTCGCGAAAAGCTTCCAGCGCCGTTCGGTTGGCCCTTGCTTTCATGTAGTCAAACTCCATGTGACCGTGGACGAAATCGCAAATTTTCTGAACGCGCGCCCACCCCGCCGGAGTGGCGACAAAGTTCGCCCACGCGAAGTCCGAAAGCTCGCTATCCGTCTCGCAATAGCGGCTTGGAAGCAGATAGACCAACGTGTCGGAAGGCAGGTTGGAAATCTCTTCCTGGGGAGCCTGCGGCGCAAAGGCGTCCAACATTCCGCTGTCGCGAATGACACCGCGATTAACAAAGCGGACGACCCCCGGTTCGCAATGGACCCGCCCGCACCGATTTCCGTATGCGTCCGAATATTCTTCGAAGGGTTTTTGCGAATCGATTCGAAAATTCTCACCGGAAACAAGATCTTTGCGACGGGAAGGATGGATTCTCAGGCAGAACAGCACGTCAGTTTCCACTTCGAGACGAAGCGAAATATCGTAGCCAAATGAAATAAGCATTTTCTGGATTAGCGTTTGAAATCCCCCGGCCAACGCAGCAGCACCCTTGCAAGAAGGCGTGCTCCGAGGAGCAGGGCATTTTCATCGATATCGAACGTCGAGGTATGCAAGGGTGTAATTTTCTTTCCCCTTCGCCTCACCCCGAGCCTGATCATGCAGCCGGGAACAGAGGTCAAGTAGTCGGCAAAATCTTCGGCACCCATACTTGGACGACCCTGGACGAGGACATTATCCGCGCCGGCAACTTCATGAGCAGCATCAAGACAAATTGCAGTTACGGCAGGATCATTAACGACGCCAGGAAGTTGCGTATCGAACGTGACACGCACCGTACCGCCCAGTGTTTGGGCGGTGCCCCGACACAGTCTCTTAATGATGTCGCGAGCATTTCGCGAAACCATGAGGTCCAAGGCGCGCACTGTTCCTTTCATTGTCACGGCGTCCGGGATGACGTTTGCCGTGTGGCCTCCCTGGATTTGGCCAATTGTAACAACCAAGGGATCACGAGCATCCGTCTTTCTTGGAAGGGCCTGATAGATGAGCGTGACAAGCTGCGCCGCGATGGCAATCGGATCGATCGTGTTGTGAGGACGCGCCCCGTGGCCTCCGCGGCCGCGGACGTCGATCTTAAAATCCTGGCAAAACGCCGTTTGAGGACCAGCAGTCAGAGCGAGCTGGCCCGAAGCGATTGTGGGGTCGACATGCAGGGCGACGATCGCATCGACTCCGGCGAGCGCACCGCGTTCTATCATCTCCCGCGCGCCGTGGCCGGCTTCCTCCGAAGGCTGGAAGATGCCACGCCAGCCCACTGGAATTGGACTCGCTGAATTCAATCCGCACAAGGCCCCAAGCAAAATTGCCGAATGAGCGTCGTGGCCGCACGCGTGCATGACACCAGCATTTCGCGAGCGATACGGGACGTTGTTCTCCTCAGCGATGGGCAACGCATCAATGTCGGCACGGAGCGCGACAATGGGAGCCTTGGGCGTAGATGGTTTTGATATCCTAGTGATAATCCCCCGCCCGTCCGGCCCCGACTCATGCAAAATCCCAGCGGCAGCAAGTCGTTTGGCGACAAAGGCCGTTGAAGCACATTCCGCGCCGCTAAGCTCCGGATAAGCGTGAAGGTGGCGGCGAATTTCCACTAGCTCCGGCGCGAGCCGCATAACGCAATGGTCCACTTGTTCAAACAGGGGTGACGATCGAGGCGCGGCGCGGCTGGACATGGTGGCAAAGAGCCTATCCGCAAGAGAGCTGATCGCCAGCAGCAATCCACTTCGTGGATTCGTCCTGGAGATCTGGATTGCGCCTCACGCGCAAACGGGAACGCCGGCGAATTACGATCGCCGAGCACGAAAGCTGCGCGCACGACACCTCATGCGGCCAGGGATATCTGCTGCTCGAGGACGGATGTGGACAAGGAGTCTTGCGTACGGCGCATTTCGGCGAGTGAGAGCAAGAAAGCGAGGGTCGATTCCGCACCTTGGTTCTGGTTGACCCGGTCAATGTGCAAGCCATCCCTGCACCCACCGCTCTGAGCATCATAGAGAGCAAGACCGAGGTCATTGCTGCCCTGGAACCATTCAAATGCCTTGCCAGCCTGAGCGAGCCAATACCGATCGCCGGTGGCTTCATGAGCTTCGAGACAGGCGCAAATCATGGCATGAGCTTCGACCGGCTGCTGGTCGAACGACGCTGGCCCCTCACCGCGCTTCCAAAAGCCGTTGGAACCAATCGGCCGGAAATGCCCATCCGGAGCGATCTGGTGTTCCGCGAGCCAGCGCAGACTCTTGAGACCAATCTCACGGAGATCGGGTTGATTCGCCCAGCGGCCCGTCATGATCAAGGCGTGCGGAAGTCGCGCATTGTCGTAACTGACGACATCCTCAAACCACAACCAATCCGGACTCGCAACCGTTTCGTAGAGAGAGCGCAAATGCTGCGCCAATTCCGCGCGAATCTGATTGGCCATGAGATCGCCGCTCAATGTGCGAAGGTATTCGTGAAGGCCGATGATCGCGAAAGCCCATGCCCGCGGAGACGTGAAACCTTGCACGGCCGGCAATGCCTTTTCGAAAAGCTCCGCCGCCCAGGAGCGCAGTCCCTCGCGCCGGGAGCGGCCGACGCAGGTGCCAAGAGCCCATAATGCTCGTCCGTGGCTGTCTTCCGAACCGATTTCGCCAATCCAATCCCGATGATAGGTCATGAAGTTGCGGAAGCGTCCCAGGTCTGCATCAAACGCGTTCTGCAGGAACGCCGCGTAAATGCTGGTCAACCGAGTACGCTCTGGGAAGCCCTCCTCCAGCTCCTCCAGGTGCATCATGAGGATGAGCGCCCGGGCATTATCGTCAGTGCAGTAGCCGTGCTCGTAGTTCGGAAGCGTATAGACAGCGTGCTGAAGCATTCCGGTGTCATCCGTCAGGCATATGAGATGATCAAGTCTCCACACGGGCAGGGCGGCCTGCTGGTCCAAAGTGGGCGCCTCAATGCGTTTCGCGGTTTGGGCAGAGTGCTCGTGACGCGCGCGTTCAAAGCTCTGTACATTATCATGCGCCACATGCGACCAGACCATCTTTCGCCCCAGCAAATAGGCCGCTTTGCGGATGGAGTGGCGCATCGTCTCGTTACGGAGCAGCTCACAAATCGCTTGGGAGATCGACGGGGCGTCAGCGAAGGGAACAAGCAGTCCGCGCCCATCTGCCAGCAATTCCTCCGCATGCCAGTAGGGTGTGGATATTACTGCCTTGCCCGCGCCAAAACTGTAGGCAAGTGTGCCGCTCGTGATTTGTGCTTTGTTCAGATACGGCGTGATATATATGTCGGTCGCGCCGAGAAACTCCAGCAACTCGTCCTTGTCCACAAAGCGGTTGAAAAAAATCACGTTCTTTTCGACGCCATTTTTCTTAGCAAGGCGCTCGAGGCTGAGCCGGTACGTTTCGCCATGGTCCCTTACGAGATTCGGATGGGTCGCACCGAGCACGATGTACACGACATTGGGAAAATCCCGCACGACCGCTGGCAGCGCGTTGAGGACGTGTTCGATGCCCTTGTTCGGCGAGAGAAGGCCGAACGTAAGCAGGACGGGGCGCCCTTCCGCCCCAAATTTGTCCTTGTAATAGTTCGGATCGGCAAAGGGGACGTCGGGGATGCCGTGAGGGATGAGATCGATCTTGCTCATCGGCGTTTCGTAAATGTCGCGAAGAAACTCAATGCCCTTTTCAGCCATGGAAACGACGCGCGCCGAAAGTTTGATCACCTCCTGAAGCACCAGCTTTTGTTCGCGCGTGGGATCGCGCAGGATCGTATGCAAAGTGGTGACTACCGGCATTCGGAGATTTCGTAGCAACGTCAGCACATGGCGGCCGTTCGGGCCTCCAAAGATTCCGTATTCGTGCTGCAGGCAGAGGACATCCACGTTGATGAGATTCAAGAAATCGGCCGCCCTCCGGTACGCGGAAATATCCTGTTCAGGAATTTCGAAACGCACCTCGGGAGGATAATCGTATCCCCCCGGGCAATCGGTCATCGCAATAATCGAACTTTGCAGGCCCGGATATTGCGACGCGATTGCCTGCCGTAAGTCCGCTGTGAATGTGGCAATTCCGCATTGCCGCGGAATATAATCCGCCAGAAAGGCGATCTTTTGAACGTTGCGTGGCAGATCCATAAGAAACTATCGCATGCTATCGATGGTCTGGCTGGATAATAACCTATCATGATCCACGAAGGCGAGATAGAAAGATCTTCCGCCCACGCATGCAGCTTGCCCTCATCTGGTGCTCGCTTTTCGCAAGATGGGTTCTACAATTTCCCCCTATGAAAGCCCCTCTCGCCATTCTTGCGATTCTCGCGGCCCTTGTCGTGCTCATTCTCATCGGCGGCTGTGGAACGTACAACAGGCTTGTAGGTCTCAAACAGCAAGTGGACCGGAGCTGGGCGGATGTTCAAAATGTCTATCAACGCCGCGCCGATCTCGTTCCAAATCTCGTGCGCACAGTGGAGGGCGCGGCTAATTTCGAGAAAAGCACGCTCACCGACGTGATCCAAGCTCGGCAGCAGGTCACAAAAGTGCAACTCGATCCGAGTTCTGCCCCGACCGATCCGCAGGCTTTGCAGCGTTTTCAGCAGACTCAAGATCAACTGTCGAATTCCCTCGCCCGGCTTCTGGTCGTCGTCGAGCGTTATCCGGAACTAAAGGCGAACGCCAATTTCCAGGAATTGCAGGCGCAACTTGAGGGAACCGAGAACCGCATCACCGTTGAACGCCGCAAATTCAACGAGACGGTGCAGGCATTCAACACGGCGGTGCAGAGCATGCCCACAGTACTCTTCGCCGGTCTGCTCGGCTTTTCCCCGAGACCGTACTTCACGGCGCGGGAGGGATCGGATGTCGCCCCGGAGGTGAAGTTCGACTTCGGCGGCGGCTCCCCCGCCCCGGCGCCGCCCGCGACACCTGCCACAAATCAGTAAAGAGGGCTCATGCCGCCCATCCGCAGGGTGAAGAGACATCCCTTCTGGCGGCGGTGGTCGCTGCTCGCTGCCGCGTTGGCATCGGCTGTCATCGCTGTGGCGGCCGATCCCCTGCCCCCGAAACCCACTCAGTTCGTGAGCGACACGGCAGGGATTCTCTCGCCACAAACGATTGCGGCTCTGAATTCGCGTCTCGAGGCGTTCGAACGGGACACGTCGAATCAGCTGATCGTCGCGACATTTCCCAATGTGCCCGACGGGTACGTATTGGAAGATTTCAGCCAGCGCACCGCAGAAGCTTGGGGCATCGGACAAAAGAAAGATGACAATGGCGTTGCTCTTTTCGTCTTTCCCAAGGACCGCAAGACGCGCATTGAGGTCGGCTACGGTCTCGAGGGCGCTCTTCCAGATATTGTCGCCAAGAGGATCATTGAAAACGAAATGCTTCCTGCTTTTCGCGCGGGAGATTTCGATTCCGGCGTGAGCCGTGGCGTAAATGCCATCCTGCAGGCAACTCGCGGAGAATACAGAGGCACGGGCCGCACGAATGCAGATAGGGAGGAAGGCGATCAGGGCTCCTGGATCATCTTCCTTTTCTTCCTTCTGATCATCATGATCATCATCGCCGCAAATCGAAATGCCATGCGGCGCGGCACCTACTATGGACCGAGTGGGAGGCGCACAGTGTGGGGTCCCCCCATCGGAGCAGGCTGGGGCGGTGGAGGATTTGATCGCGGATCAGGCGGTGGTGGTGGATTCAGCGGGGGGGGCGGGAGCTTCGGAGGCGGAGGAGCCAGTGGCAGTTGGTAAGAGGCCAGAAACATGAAACCGCACGATTTCCTTCAAAAGCTGGATGATGCTCAAGTCGTTCGCGCCATTCAAGCGGCGGAGCGTAAAACGTCCGGCGAAATCCGCGTCTTCGTTACCGACCGAGACTTGGGCGCTGAGCGAGTTGTCGATCGCGCCGCCGCTCGGCTTGAGAAGCTCGGCATGACGGCCACTCGAGACCGCAATGCCGTGCTTCTCTACTTCGTGCCCCGTGCCCATCAGTTCGCCATCGTCGGCGACAAGGGCATTCATGAGAAATGTGGTGAAACGTTCTGGAACGAGGTCGCATCGGGCATCCGTGAGAAGCTCCGCGAGGGGCGCTTCACGGAGGCAGTCGTCGATGCAATCGGTAAGGCTGGCGAGGTCCTCGCAAGCCACTTTCCTCGCCGGCCCGACGATCGCAACGAACTGCCAAATCAAGTAGAGCGGGACTAGAGCAAAGGCCTTGCTAGCGTTCACAAGTCGCTGCGAATTCCTAACTTGTGCGAGGGGTCGCATCGTGATGCTCATGCGAGGTGCAAAAATCACTCGGTCGCATAACCTGCGTTGAAGGATCATCGTGAGGCGTCCCGGTCAGCTAAGGCACTTCGATGTTCATTGCCTCTGCAGCTCGCAGTTGCTCACGATAAGCGCTGGAAGCAAGAAGATGCTCGATTTCTTCTCCGGCCTCAATTTCCAAACAAAAAAGCCAGCCTGCGCCGTAAGGGTCCTGCTTGAGAAGCTCTGGATGCGACTCAAGATCGCGGTTGATCCCGCGGATGCTGCCGCTAAGGGGTGCGCGAACGGTCCGCTTCGCGTCGTCAGAAGACAACGGTCGCGACACTTTCGCCCGCCTTTACGGAACTGCCCGCGTGCGGAAGATCGACGCGTGCGATCTCGGCAGAAATCGCGGGATCGTTCGCCGTAAGACCCACCACAGCGCCCTCGCCATCCATTCGAATCCATTCGTGACTCGGTGTGTATTCTCTATCCTCCGGCACATTCATGGATATCATTTTCGCAGAGTATGGTGCTTCTTGAAACCATCGAGCACAAGATTTCCGCTGGCAAGTTTTGGTTGATCCCTGGACCAACCTGCTACGCCGCACAATCGCGAATCGAGCGAATGCATTCGGCGTCGCTTGCCATTCACTTTCACCCGGCTCCGTTACGCGCAGAATGGGCCTCGCTTTCCATTCGAAGTAATCAAGGAGCTCGGACTCGAACTCCAGACGAAGGGCCAGAAATTCGGCTTCACAGATCACCGGGGGATTTTTGCATATCCAATAAATCGGCTCGCGGGATTCTTCCCATTTGGCTTCGGGAGCACAAAATCGAAAACGCTCACGCCGAATTTCTTGTCTCCGCGGTATGTGCGCCCGTCGCTTGCCCCAACCATGAGGGGAAGCCCATCGGATCGCGCCTTTCCAAGGTAAATCATCGTATGAGTCACGGGAGGATCATTCTTTACAGCATACGTACCCGTCCAAAATAGAAGGTCTCCCGGGCGCAAAGCGTCCAATTCGAAGCTGTCCGAGCGAGTGCTTACGACCGCATGAAATGTGTCTGCCTTGCGCACCCACACATACTGCTGACTTGCTGATCTAGGGGCGTCCGCCATTCCCGCCTCCTGCAACAAAAAGTAGATCGTGCCTGAACAGTCCATTCCACCCCGCGCAGGATCCGCCGAGCCATAAAGGTACCCAAGCTTGCGCTCCGTAAGTTCCAACGCAGCGGTCAAGAGCTTCTGAACCTCCGGCGGATTGGTGTCGAAGCTGCGCAGGTCGTCGGGCTTTAGTGATGACACGTCCACCGGCATTGGCGAGGGAGTTGTTTTCGGTGATGACACGTCCGCCGGCTCTGGCGAGGGAGTTTTTTTCGGTGATGATACGTCCGCCGGCTCTGGCGAGGGAGTTTTTTTCCGTGATGACACGTCCGCCGATCTTGGCGAGGAAGTTCTTTTCGTTGCCTGGCCCGAGGCGTTCGCAGAAATTACTAAACTGGCAATTGCTAGCACGACCTGCAAGCAGCGCTTCAGAATGCAGGCTTTGATCCGACCGGTTCCGAGCCGGCGATATCGAGTCCTTTGGGAATGCAGTCTTGAAAACATTAAGTGGAATCGCTGGAATTGCCAAAGAGGGATGCCATAATATACTCCAAAAAAACAACCGGAGCCGCCCCGGCAACCGAAAAAAGCAACAACATCATGTCATACCCGCCTTCTGAAAATGGACCCGATCCAGAATCCCCAGACTTTGCCGATATTGATAAAGCCCAGGAAGCTTGGAAATCTGGCCAACAATACGCCCGGGAAAACCAACTCCCACTCGTCCTCTTGGCGCTTGTGGTTGGAGCGCTCCTCGGCGCTTTCTTGAGCCGGCGCGAGCGAAAGCAAAAGGATGCTGTGCAAGCGGCGAAAGAGTGGCTTGAGGCCGCGTACGAGCAACTCGCCGAAAAGCTTCCGCAACTCGCCGAAAAGCTTCCGCAACCAAAGAAGCCTACTTCATCTTGGTGCCAGGCAACATTCCTGGACCAAGCTCAGCAGGTAGGAAAGAAACTGAAATGGTGGTGATTTATGAACTCTGAAAACTACTCGCTCCAGTCCTCTCTCGAAAAGGGCTGCCAATCCCTCAACGAATCTTTTACACGAGGCGTCAATGATTTGGAGGACAAAGTCCGCTCGACCCCGCTGGCTGCCGTCTCCGTTGCGGTCGTGATCGGTTACCTGCTTCGCTTTTTTCCGATAGCCCTGATCCTCGGCATTGTCGTAAAGCTCTTCTTCTTTGCCCTCAAACCGCTCATTTTGCTCTTCGGTGCTCTAAAGCTTTTCGAGTTTATCCAAAAGCAAAGCGGCGAGGTCCGATCAACGGGAGAGGCTGAGAGGGACCGGGAGCCTCTCCTGGATTCTCCCTCCGGCCCGCCCGAACCCTGAGCCCTCACTGCGGTCCAATTTGAATGCTGCGCAGAGCGACGACTTGCGGAGCGGTGCCGTATCCTCGCGGGTCCGCAATGAGGACATGCCGCTGCAACTCTCTCTCTTTCGTCTTGCTTACGTGGGGTGGGGACAGAGAGGGTCCTTTCTTTGGCAGGACGACCATTTGACTGTCGGGACTATTTCTTTCGTCGCCGGCGCTCCTTTGCCGCAAGGTCCCTCAGCGCAACGATACCAATGATGCGCATATTCTCGTCCACAACGGGCAGATATTGAAGGTCATGCTCGCGCATGATTTCCCGTGCCTCATCCACCGATTGATTTTCGGAGCAATAGTACGCCTTCTTTGACATGATACAATGAACAGGCGTTGTCTCGGGATCATGGCCAAAGCCGGCGGCCTTTCGCTCAGGGTGGTCGCCCTCCAGAGCCCCAACCAGACGATTACCTGATGCAACCGGCAATCGACTGGTATGAAGCGATCTCATCTTTTCGCCGGCTTCCTTGAGCGAGCTTCTCTCTTGCAATGGCTTCGGCTCGTCTGAAGCCACTTCTTTGACGCATTTGAGACCCCGCTTGCTCGGCTTGCTAGCGCCTTTATCCATACTCTTCTTTACCATAGTTTCCTTTCCGAGGTATCGTTGTGGGTCGCTCTGGCGGTCCTCAATTCTCCTGAAAATGCATTCTAGAGCTTGCAACAGTCCTTTCTCAAACACTTATTTGACGAATTCCCCCTTCACGCCGCTTGAGAATTCTCCTTGTCGAAAACCACGAAGATAGCCTGACGTACCTGACCCGCTATCTTGAGCAGCAGGGGCACGAGGTCTGCGGCATGCGGGATATGGCTTCCGCCCTCAAGGTGATCTCTTCTTCCCACTTCGATGTCTTGATCAGCGATATTGGGCTTCCGGACGGGGATGGATGGCAATTGATCGGCCAAATGAAGCCCAAACCGTTCGGCATCGCGATGAGCGGCTTTGGAGCGTCCTCGGATCGCGAAAAGAGCCATGCTGCTGGCTACAGTCATCACTTGACGAAGCCATTCCTCCCAGACGACCTCGATGCCCTTTTGGAAGAGGCTGCCTCTCAAATTTCGTAAAAGCAAAGGCAGATTTCCTCAAAAATACGCCCGACGCCGGCCTTGGGAGCGATTCAAGGAAAAACAGAAAGGAATTCTATGCTTAGTTGGGCGCTTACCTTCTTGATCATTGCACTTATCGCGGCAGTACTCGGTTTCGGAGGAATTGCAGGTCAGGCAGCCTGGATCGCGCAAGTTCTCTTCGTTCTATTCATCATCCTGTTTCTTTTGTCCTTCGTTTTCCGCGGGCGGCCTCCCGGCGCCTAGTGGAGGTTCGAGGACGGTTCGAGGACCGGTCATAGACCGGTCATGGGACGGGTGGCTGGGAAGAACTCGAAGCGACACAGGGGAAGGGCCAAAAAACTTTATGAGCCTCGGAAGACTTTTGATATAAGCTTCAACAGATCTTGGGAGATGACTCACGACAACGGTTTTGGTGCCACGGAAGCAACGCGGCTCGAAGAGAGCGTTGCCATCCGTGGCCTCCTTGAAGCCAGCCAGATTGCCCTGATCTCCGTAGATTCCGCGCTCGAAGTGGCCTCGTGGAGTGCCGCAGCGAAACTAATTTTCGGTTGGGACGAGAAGGAGGTCATCGGGCGAAGGATATCGCTTCTTGCTCCCGACGGCCGCTTGGAAGACGCCCTTAGGTTGGAGCGCGACCCGCGGGCGAAACACTTCGAGTCCTCCTGCCGAACCAAGGGAGGCAACAGTGTCCTGGTGGATGTCTGGGTGTGTCCAATTCCAGCATCCGATCAACGGCGCCTCTTGATGATTCGGGACGTGACCGAGTTGAAATTCCTTGAACACGCATTTCTCGATGCCGCGGAGCGCGAGCAACGGAGGATCGGTCAGGAAATGCATGATTCCCTGTGCCAGCACATTCTCGGTGCAGCCTTTGCTGTAAAGGCTCTTGCAGGGGACCTCGATCGCGAAGGATCCCGCCACGCCGGACAACTGCACGACGTCGCCCGCCTGGTCAATGAGTCAGTGACTCAGGTTCGCGATATTTCCCGAGGCCTTCATCCTGTCGAGCTTAAGTCCGGGGGATTACCGGCCGCGCTGCGGAGGCTCGCAGGCCGGGTTAGCCACATGGTTCCTTGCGAGTGTCGCTGCGAAGAAAACGCGTGCATTGAAAACTCCGATCCAGCGCTACACGCCTATCGCATCGCCCAGGAAGCCGTAGTTCACGCATTGCAAGACACAGGCGCGACGAAGATTTCCATCCGTCTTTCAGAAAGGGGTGGCTCGATTCGCCTCGAGATCGCCGACGATGGTACGAAAGAGGGTCCCTTGACAACCGACCCAAATCATCTTGCGTCAAAGACTTTGTGGTATCGTGCACAAGCCATCCACGGCCACCTTCGCGCCAAGTTTCACAGCAGGGTTGGCACGCACATCACATGTACGTTTCCTCACCCGTCATGAGCTCCGACAAGACCAGAATCGAAGCTGACACCTCTTCCGAACCGCTGAAGAAACGCGTTTTAATCGTCGATGATCATCCTGTCTTTCGCCACGGCATCACAGCGCTCATCAATGCCGAGCCAGACCTCGTCGTGTGCGGTGAGGCGTCCTCTTCCCCTTCTGCTCTGGATGCAATGAGAACGTTCCGGCCGGACGTCGCCCTGCTGGATATTTCCCTGCCCGGAACCAACGGTATCGAATTGATCAAACTGATGAAAGCCGAACAGCCCAATTTGCCGCTCCTCATGCTCTCGATGCACGATGAGTCGCTCTACGCTCTTCGGGCCCTCCGGGCCGGCGCCCTCGGCTATGTCATGAAGGCCGAGGCTCTGAACCATGTCCTCGCCGCGCTGCGCAAAGTGCTCAAAGGGGAAATCTATGTCAGCGCGGAATTTAGCGAACGCCTCATCTTTCAAGCCGTTCAATCCGTGGAGGGCGGGATGGGCTCTCCAGTGGACAAACTTTCAGACAGGGAGCTCGAAGTGCTCGAAATGCTCGGACGCGGCCTGGGAACCAAGGGCATCGCATCCGAACTCCATCTCAGCGTGAAAACCATCGAAACGCACCGCGCCCACATCAAGGAGAAGCTCGGCTTCAAGGACGCAAGCGAGATGGTCCGGTTCTCGATCGACTGGGTCGCACAGGAAAAAGGATGATCAGAGCGCCGGGACGCAAAATTCGCAGCAACAGACTATTGTGCAAAGCACCAATTCTTGTCGCATATGCGACAAACTTTCGTGCATTTTTTACTTTTCAATGGAAGTTGGGCACTAAGTCGGTGAGATTTCTTACGCTCCCATCCGGCATCAAGAGCAGTGGGCCCTTTCCATGAATACTGCTCACCTCAATGAGCCAGGGCTGCTTTTCCCAGCGATAAGGCGTCGTGGGCCTCGCATCAAACCGCGTCGGAGTGTAATGAATTTCCAGTTTTTTGCCTTCGGAGCCGTATGCTCCCAATTTTTTCAAGAGCGGGCACTTCCATACTTCGCGGGACTGAGTATACGGGTCCATCGTGTTTAGCCACCAATCCTGATATTGTTGCGAGTTGCCGCTCGAAAAATCGGGCTGCTGGGGCCAGTGACCATTGTCCTGAATATATGTCGCGAAGCTGACATGCAGGCTTCTCAGGTTTCCAATGCATCTGCCTTTGGCGACTGAGGCAGCAATTTTCGAGTAACCCTGAATCGCCAATGCGCTTAGAATTGCAATGATTGCGATCGAAACGAGAAGCTCAGTCAGCGTGAAAGAGGGAAACCTCTGAGACCTCGCAATGCGTTGCTGACACTGAAAATCCTTTTGTTCACGCACGGAAGCGAGAAAAGGACAGAACGCTCGCTAAAGCCAAGCCGAAAAAACAACCCCCCACGCACCTGGTGCACTGATCGTCTAACCAGATGTGGTCGTTCAGTTGGTCGTTGTGGTACCGGTAGTCGTGCCGGTCGTCGTTCCAGTCGTGCCGGTCGTCGTTCCAGTCGTGCCGGTCGTCGTTCCAGTCGTGCCGGTCGTCGCGCCAGAAGAAGTCGGAGTAGGCGACGGACTGGGCGCCGCCGAAGTGCCCGTAAAAACCCGGGTACCGTGAAACTTGAAGTCGGTTTCGGAGATGCCGGCCCCTGGAATAGTTATGGGAAAAACGGGTTGGAAGTTCGTACTAGGGGAAGTAGTAGTAGTGGTGGTTGTACCAGTCTCAACAACTGTGGTAACAGTAGGGTCAGTAATGAATATAAGCTGATCAGTTCGCTCCGGCGTTCCCTGCAAAGTACCGTCGCCTCCAAATGCGCCCTCCGGAGAATGTAGCGAAATATGCCCACGAAAGTCTCCAGACGCTGTGTTGCCAGGAACGACAAATGCGGATGGGAAAGTCAAAGCTTCACCTCTTTCAAATGGTAAAGTGGTCGTTCCCCCATTGAGAACGCCAGCGACCCTCGTCTGTGAAATCGCCGCGACAACCGAGCCTTGAAATATGTTACCATCGACAAAGAAGACCCAGCTGTTAATCGTCAGGCTCTGAGTTGATGTCTGGATCCCGTCTACAATTTGAAATGAAAACACCCCTGTAAGGTTAACTCCGGTAGCAATCGCTTGATAGATACCATTCATACCGCTTTGCAAAGGCGATTCATTCGTAAATGGGGGCGGACCCCCAAAGGCTCCCGCGCGCGCAAAACCGATCGTCGCGACCAATATAAGAAGGGAGAAGACAGCTTTCATCTTGCCGATAGTCCAATAGGCAACCTCAAATCGCTTGGCAAGAACAAAGTGGGGAACCTCAAAGACGAAGCAATGTGACCCCTGCAATGAGCGGTTAGCTTGTTGAATATCCTATTCGGCGCCGACAGGATTATCCGCTATGAATTTTGGCTCTCCAGCCACGCCAGTGCCTTGAGGTAGCTTTGCCGATTGAGGTAATGGCGCAAGTCCGGATCGCATTGGGCAGGAAGCTGAGCGATCGCCGCATCCAGCCGGGAGGCGGCGGACTTGAGTCGTTCGAGGTGGGCCTGAGGGTCGCGATCGCGCAAGTCGTGATCGGCCACGACGCTCAACCGGTCTTGCAGCGCGGCACGCAGTTCGGAGAAAAGCGTGGTCATCTCAGGAATTGTCCTTCATGCACCCGCAGGCATTTTGGCGGTCCCAGGATCTCGGACAGCACCACAGCATCGCGCAAACCTCCGGCCGAGCCGAGGAGTTCCCGAATACGCGACGGGCTCACTGTAACTTCGACCTTGGAACGAGCCGGTTTGCCGACCCTGTGAGGCATTCCAATAAACCGATACTCTTCATGAGCAGGCGTCAGTGAAACGTGCGAAATAACCGGCCTTGCAGGAGGAAGCGGCGGTGGCGGCGGCGCTATTGGCAGCGGCACGCGCTGTTCCAATCTCTTGGGAAGAGCGGGCGGCTGTGCGTGGTCAGGCAGCCCGAGCGCCTCCCTCAAACGGCGCATGGAAATCTCAGGTTCAGCCTCAGGCGATCGAGACGGTTCGCCTCGCAAACTGTCGCCAGTCTTGGCGGCGCCCTGTTCGCCTCGCAAACTGTCGCCACTCTTGGCGGCGCCTTGTTCCAGCTTGCGCGCTTCGCGCAGCGCAGCCGACTTCTTGATGAGCCAGTTAATGAAGCTGATCAATGCGATCAGCAGCAGAATGACGAGCTGTTCCATTTGCGCTTCGGTCGTCCGCCATCAATGGCCCTGCCCGGGCTTTTCCGTTCCCGCGATGGACTCGCGCATGCCTGTGTCGGACTGTATGTTTTTCATCTTAAGGTAATCCATTACGCCAAGGTTGCCGCTGCGAAAGGCTTCGGCCATTGCCAGGGGCACCTGGGCTTCGGCTTCGACGACCTTTGCCTGCATCTCCTGCGTGCGCGCCTTCATTTCCTGCTCGCTGGCGACAGCGGCAGCGCGCCGCATTTCCGCTTTGGCCTGGGCCACGACCTTGTCGGCCTCTGCCTGTTCGGCCTGAAGCTTCGCCCCGACGTTGTCGCCGATGTCCACATCGGCGATGTCCACCGAAAGAATTTCGAATGCGGTGCCGCTGTCGAGGCCCTTCTGGAGAACGACCTTCGAGATGCGGTCTGGATTCTCGAGGACGTCCTTGTAGGACACCGCGGAACCGATCGATGTCACAATGCCTTCGCCAACACGCGCGATAATGGTCTCTTCCGTGGCGCCGCCGACGAAACGATCAAGATTCGAGCGCACTGTCACCCGGGCGCGCACCTTCACCCCGATGCCGTCGCGAGCCACGGCATCGATCGTAACCCTCCCGCCGGACTGCTGAGGATTCGGGCAGTCGATGACCTTGGGATTGATGCTCGTGCGCACAGCTTCCAGCACGGTCTTGCTGGTGCCTTTGATGGCGAGATCGATCGCGCAGGCTCGGTTGAAGTCGAGCGTGATGCCTGCTTTGTCCGCGGCGATGAGCGCCAGCACGACATGCGCGACGTTTCCCCCCGATAGGTAGTGAGCCTCCAAAGAATCGGTATCGAGCGGCAGGCCGGCCTTCACCGCCGTAATGCGGCTGTCAACGATGAGCCCTACGGGAACCCGGCGCAGACGCATGCCGATGAGCTTGGCAAATGCCACCGGCGCATCCGCGATTTTTGCACGGAGCCACACGCCAAAGAAATTGGCCATTATCAGCACCAGCACCACGCCGATGACGGCGGCAATGCCGACGAGAATGAGAGCGAATAGATTCATTGGGTCGAGTTGATTTGGCGGCAAAGCTTATGCATCGGCGCTAATCCGGCTACACCTTTTTTCGAACAACAACGCGCAGCCCCTCTTCGCGAACCACCACGACCGGCTCATCAGGCGCAATAAAATCACTCTCCGCCACGACGTCCACCTTCCTGCCGCCGATGAATGCCGAACCCGCGGGACGAAGCGGCGTGAGAGAGCGTCCCTGTGCTCCAAGCAACTCGGAGGGAGACGCCCGCTCTCCGACGCCGCTCGCGTGGCTTTTCTGCAGCATGATTCTCCTCCCGATCGCGGTGTGCGGAAACGCTGCCATCCACGCAAAGAAGCCCGCAACCGTGAGCACACAGACGCCAGCGAAGACCACCGAGCCGGTGACGGCGTCATAGTAAATAAATGCCACGATCACCGCGCCCGAAAGGCATAATCCTCCGAGCAATCCCAGCACCATGCCCGGTACGAACACTTCTGCCGCGAGCATCAGAAAGCCGACGATGATCAGAACGACGATTGCTTCAAACGGGCCCATTGCTCGTCAAAGGTGCGAAATCTCGCACCACGGGCCCCTATTGATCATCCTCATCTCTTGGTCCAATGGTCCGCTCGCCGGTCAAAAATTCCTGAACCGTTCCCACGGTCCGAAGCGTCTTGTCTTTCACGGTATTCGCGACACCTCCGAGAGTTCCGCCAACCCTGCCGAGGACGCCTTCGATTCTCTTGCCGGTCGACGAGTCGCTGAATTGCTCAGCAGATTCGGTAGGCGGCTGCTCGCTTGCTTCCAGCGGCATGATGACAGCGCCGTTCTCGGCTGAGATCTGAATCACGCCGACCTTTATTCCCATGCTGTTGTAAAGCCGAACAATCCACATCGGGGCGCCGTCCGCGGCGTTTGCCCGCAAAGTATAATCCACCCAGCTAAAGCCGATTCGCCTGGCGATCGCCTGCTTGTTGGCGATTTCAAACGCGCGATCCGAATCAAGGTTCAGACGATTGAGGGCAATCGACGGCTCAGAGCCAACCCCGGCGTAGCCTTTCAAAGGCGTACGCTGCGAAACGATCACGTCGCCGGAGGCCACGATCTCCCGGATTCCTCCCCTTGCGGCCGGGTCGCTGAGAACGACCTTCCATTCCTGCGGCTGCGGTTCGCCCCGCTCACCCGTAACCAAAATGAGGCCCGCCGAGCCATCCGTGCCCTTTTGCGCAGCCTTGAGCGCCAAATACGCCGTTCCGCCATCGGCCCGCGCCGAAGCCGCAACCAACCACAAGCCCAATGCAAGCGTCAGGATTTTTGCCATCGTCGAAAACCATCACGCACAACCGTCGAGTTTTCCACGCAAAAATCCGGCTGGCGGTACGCTGGCCTCAATGCGAAAAGTGAAGCATGCCGGCGGAAGTTGAATCGCTTCGCAAATCCCTCACCATCTACAAAGGTCTGATCGAGGTCAGCGGTCTCATCAATTCCATCACCGACTATGATGAGCTTCTCCGGGCAATTCTTGATGTCGCGCGGCGTGTGATTCTTGCCGAAGCGGCTTCTCTTTTCTTCGTTAATAAGGAGACCGGCGCGCTGGAACTTACCATTACATCGTTCGCCGAGGGACAGTTCGTCGAACCAAGGATTTCTGTGCCGCGCGGAAGGGGCATTGTCGGATGGGTGGTAACTCATGCGGAAAGCTTGCTCATCCCGAATGCCTACGCCGATGCCCGCTTTTACAAGGAGGCCGATGCGCAGACCGGCTTTCGAACGCGTTCGATCTTGTGTGCTCCGCTCAAGCATCACGGCGAAGTGATTGGCGTGCTCCAGATCCTCAATCCGCGCGACAAGGAAAGCTTCGACGAACAGGAACTTGAAGGCTTCACTGCCTATGCAAACTTGATCGCCACCGCTATCGAAAAGCTGCGTGCGCTTGAGCGCATGCGCGCTCAGGAACGCGTCGAGCGGGACCTGGCCATCGCCAGCGACATCCAACGTGAACTGCTCGCGCGCGCTATTCCCGCGCACATCCCGGGAGCCATTTTTGCCGCCCACAACGAGGCAGCCTCGAATGTTGGCGGAGATTTCTATAACGTTTTTGTTCACAGCCCCTATGAAACCTACTTTGCGATCGGCGACGTTTCGGGCAAGGGCATCTCCGCATCACTTCTGATGGCGCAAACTCTTAGTGCCATGCAGTTTGTGTTTGCTGCGACGACAAGCCCGTCGAACGCTTTGGCTAAGTTGAATTCGACGCTCAATGAACGCATCGTCCGCGGAATGTTTGTCACAACCATTGTGGGACGCATCATCCCCTCCGCCGGCAGAATTGAGCTCGCTAGCGCCGGCCATTGCAAGCCAGTCATGCTTCGCGCAGACGGCTCGGCCTTCGAGATCGAGACCGACGGCTCCCTGCCTCTGGGGATTCTGCCGAATGTCGCCTACCGGCAAGGCAAGATCGATCTCCACCGCGGCGACTGGTTCGTGTGCTATACCGACGGGCTTTCGGAATCGAAAAATTGGGCCGGTGAAGTGTTCTTCGAACAAAAAATCATCTCGTCTCTCGCAGGCCGGAAATTCGAGTCGCCCCAGTTGATCGTGGACCATTTGATCGAGTGCGAACGGCGACACCGCGGCGCAAGAAGACAGAACGATGACCTTACGATCCTCGCGGGAGGATTGTCGTGAAACGTAAATTCACCTTCACCAGCGATTCCTGCCAATTGGCGGATGTGCGCCGCTGCGTACGGTCGTTTCTCGAAAAATGCGGCTTCGACGAGTGCTTGATCGAACTCTTGGTGCTGGGTCTGGACGAAGCATGCACGAACATCATCCGTCACGCTTACGGTCACAATGGAAAGCCAATCCGACTCGAAATGGAGCGTCTGCGCGATCGCGTGCGCTTTGTTCTGCGGGACTACGGGCGCTCGTGCGATCCGAAGTGCATACGCAGCCGAGACCTCGAAGACATCCGGCCCGGCGGCGTCGGAGTGCACATCATTCGCGAGGTGTTCGACTACGTGAAATACGAACCGTGTCGGCGCGGTACAAGACTCGTCCTCGAAAAAAAGCTCGCTGGCGATCCGCGAGTCCTTTCGAGGGGATAAATCTGTCCGCCTGCTAAGGGTTCTCCACGCTGCAGCGCGCCGAGTTTAGTCCCTTCTCGGGGCTGCTGTCTCGTGCCTTTCAGGGAAATGATCTTCGCAATGAATTTCGAAGACGTCCACCGAATCGTCCGTCGCAAAATAGAGCGATCCCGATTCGCGCTCCAACTTGAAGAAATACCTGGATTCGCCTCCGCCACTTCCGACGGAATCGGCTTGAGCTTGCAGAATGTCAGCCAGCAACCGGAATCCCGCCGGATTTCCCGAGATGTAAATGGCGCGCTTTCCAGAGTTTGTCTTTCCCGTAAGCACCCGCAGCGCGCCGCGCAGAGCCTGGTTTTCACCTAGAATTTCCTTCACAGTTTTCATGGCAAACTTACCTCCCTTGGTCACGAATAACTTGAAGGACTTGATCCGCAAAGTTTATTTTCCGCTTTGCACCAAAAGGACGGTCGGAAGCAGGGAAATGGGTCATTCAGTCTTTCCGTCTGAAGGTAAACAGATGACTGTTGAAGGGAGTCAAGCCCCACATCGGACGAACATCGCCAGCCAAACCTTCTTCGTAGAATGGGGAGAAGACTTCATCGCGCGTTGGAAAATTCCAACCGCACTTCGGAATCCAGCGGCTGAAGTGCACAAACCATTCCTCAAACTTTGTGGCAGCGAACCGCCAGTTTGATTCGTTTAGAGCGAGTCGGATTAAAGCAACCCCACGTGGTGCGATGCTCGCGGCGATCTTCTTGAGCAGACGTTGCTGGTCCTCATCGCTGAAGTAGTGAAGGACATCGAGCATCACGATATCACCGGAATGTTCGGGAAAATTCATGGCGTCCCCCGCGTGGAATTTCTCGCTCGTTCCGGCGAGCACCTGCTGCGCGACGTCGATTTTCCGTTGATCCACATCCAAACCAAGGATTGGCGCACGATGGCCGTTTGCTCGCAGATACGCCGCAAGCAGTCCCATACCACAGCCGAGATCAAGCAAGGGACGCTGCGAGCCTCGCAAGATCGAGACGACGACGGGGTACGCGGGGTCGAGAGCAATCTTACCGATTGCATAGTAGTATAGGTTCGGCCAGGGCCGGTAGCCGGCGGCGGCTTCGCGAAGCGGTGAGTTCATGCCCTGACCGCTCTCCCCACAGCCTGATGATAAGCCGGCAACAAAGCCAGACCGAACAACCCCCACAGCAGCGAAAGCGATGCGCCTCCCAGGGAGATGGACACCGCTTGCTCCGCGGAAGCGCCCCATAACTCACCCAGAACCGTCGCAAACAATTGTTCGCGCACACCAAAGCCACCGAGACTGACTGGAAGAGCCGAAATGATATCCACTGCAGGCATGAAAGCGAAAAATTCTCCGATAGGCACCGGAAATCCGAATGCCCGGGCGCTGAAGTAAAAGGTCAAGAAATACGCAAGCAGCATCGCCACCGACAGAAGAGAGGCAAGCAAAGTCTGCCTCCAGGAGGTGACAAACTGAAAATAGGCTTCGGTGAACTCGATGATCATCTCCCGGCCCGGAAAGCGTCGCGGCAAGCGCCTGGTAAGGCCCTTTGCACTCATGACGAAAGAAAACGCCATCAACACCACAACCGCAACGAGGTAAATGAATACCCCCTTGATGAGACCCGCGACCACGGCGCTTCGCATTAGCCAATCCAAACGCAAGAGCATAAAAATCAGCGAACACAGAATCAGCGCGCCGAATCCACTCATCCGGTCCATGAGTACGGAAAGCAGAGCAGCTGTCTTCCGATGACCCTTGGCGACAAGCCATACGACCTTTACCGCGTCGCCTCCGACAACGCCCACCAGGAAATTGTTAAAGAACAGGCCCACGAAACTCAGGCGGAGCACATCCCACGGGGGAAGCCGGATTCCGAGAACTCGAAGGAAAATTGCCCACCGCACAACCCCGAGCAGGTTGCCCACGCCGGCGACAAGAAAACCGGCCGTCAGCCATCCCGGATCCGCCGAAGTCAAGACATGCCAGGTCCGCGCACGAAAATCCTCTCTCCAAAAGATCCATGCCAGCAGCGCCACGCTGACCAGCGATTGAATAACGACGAGAACCCATTTTTTCATGCCAAACACGTCTTCAAGCAAAGCAACCGGCGCGTTCTACCGAAGTGACTGAGGGAAACCAAGACCCAAGCAGTGTGCCGGGCTTCGGAGGGAAAGTCGGACAAAATTTTGGGGTCATCTCTGCTTTTTTCCACAAAAGTTTCCGTTAGACTACCACCCATGCCTTCCGCGCGAGCCGAACCTTCGCCATCTCTCGCAGAGCACCTTGCTGATGGATCCCGCTCGCCTCGAACATGCTGGGGATACCTGAGGCAGGTCTTTTGCGTTTTGTTATTCTTCGGAATCGGAATCGTGGTGAGTCCAATTTGTGCGCTGCTGGCGCGATGTTTCGGCAGCAGGATCCCCTCGTCCACGGGCCAGCGTCTCATACGCGGACTCTTCAAAGGCTGGCTGCGTTTCTCCTGCAAAATCGGCGTATTTGACATTTGCTTTCCTGAAGCAGAACAGCTTCGGGAGCTTCGCGGAACGCTGCTCGCTCCGAACCATCCGAGTCTCATCGACGCCGTGATTCTTCTTTCAATTGTTCCCCGCACCGTCTGCATCATGCGAGCGAAGTTGATTGAGAGCCCATTTTTAGGCGGCGCAGCGAGGCTGGCCGGTTTTGTCCCAAACGACAAGGGTCCCGCGCTCATCCGGCAGGGCACGAAAAAACTCGAAGCCGGCGAAAATCTCCTGATTTTTCCGGAGGGTACCCGCACAGGCGCGCAGGCGATCAATCCTTTCAAGAATGGCTTCGCCCTCATCGCAAAAAGGTCTGGCGCATCCATCCAGACCGTCTTCATCGAACGCGAGGGCCGCTACCTCTCAAAGGGCGTTTCTCTTTTCGCCCCCTCTCAGATTCCCATTCGATTCCGGCTCCACCTCGGTCAGGTCATTCACGCAGGACCCGGAGAAACCGCCCAGCAGCTTTCCGCGCGCCTTGAGCTTTATTTTCGCGAGCACTTGGAAAACACGGGCAAGGACGTCCGCCTTCTTAAGCCCTCTTGAATCCCTCGCCTTCTCCGGGAAACGGCTCGCACCTGGTCGTCCTGCCCAGTTACAATAGCGGTCCCCTGCTGGCGGAGACAGCCCGCGCCGCGCTTGAGTATTGGAAACCCGTTTGGATCGTGCTCGATGGTAGCACGGATTCCAGCGTGGCGGAAGCCCACGACCTCTTGCGCCAACACGCGGATCTGCGCCTCTTCACATTACACCGTAACCATGGCAAGGGTGCTGCGACTCTGGTCGCGATGCGAGCGGCGCTCGAAGCAGGATACTCTCACGCTCTGGTGGTCGATGCGGACGGCCAGCATCCCGCGGACCGGATTGGCCCATTCATGCAGATCTCAAGCAATCATCCCGAGGCGATGGTCCTCGGAGTTCCGGTGTTTGGACCGGATGCCCCTCCGGAACGCGTGAAGGGACGCCGCATCGGAAACTGGTTCGCCAGCCTTGAAACCCTCTGGGGCGGCGTGCATGATTCGCTCTTCGGCTTCCGGCTTTATCCGCTCAAGCCCGCTGTGCGCATCATGGAATCAATCCGAACGGCCCGGCGATTCGACTTCGACACCGAGCTTGTTGTCAGGCTCTTTTGGGCGGGAGTCCGCCCAATAAATCAGCCGGTTCCCGTTCACTATCCTCCTCGCATGGCAGGCGGTGTGACGCATTTCAAATACCTTCGTGACAACTTGCTGCTTGCAGGAACGCACACACGGTTGTGTCTTCTAATGCTCCTGCGCTTTTGGCCGGTTTGGAAACTGCGAAAACGATGGAGACAAGACACTTGGTGCTAGCTGGTCGGCTTGCCGCCGTCTTAGGCGTCCTGGCGATGCGCGGACGGGCACGCGCCATCGCCTGGGGCACACATGATTTTCTCTGGCTGTATCCGACGCTTCGAAGAAACTGCCCATGGCATGGTGAAATACTCACTCATTTCCATACTTCGGAGCGCGCGGTCTGGCTTACGATCGATGACGGTCCCGACGCCGAGGGCAGTCCGAAAATCCTCGACTTGCTTGCCAAGCACGATGCGAAGGCGGCATTTTTCGTGATCGGAAGAAAGGCCGAGCAAAATTCGGCCCTTTGCCGCCGGATGGTCTCTGAGGGTCACGCCGTCGAAAATCACACCTATTCGCATCCTGCTGGTTTCTGGTGGGTTATGCCTCGACTGTTTGTTCGCCGGGAAATTGAACGGGGATACCATGCTATTGTTTCGGCGACCGGACGGGCGCCACGGTTTTTTCGCTCTCCCGTGGGTATGAACAATTCATCGATTCATCCGGTTGCGGCCGAGTTGGGACTTCGCGTGGCAGGCTGGTCGGTGGACGGCTGCGACGGTTGTCCCGCCGCACCAACATCGATCGTCACTAAAATCATGCGGGCGATCCATCCGGGCGCGATCATTCTTATCCACGAGGGCGGCGGATCGAGACACCGCCTTCTCACCCTGACGCGTCTTCTGGATAAACTCGACGAAGCGGGATATCGTTGCTTGCTTCCGCCCGAACACGTCCTTCGCTGATGCACGCTCCACTGTCCGCCGAAAAACCGCACACGGAGCGGTGGGCCTACCGCAGGCTTTACTCGGCGAACATCTTTGAGCTGGCAAGACGAATCTATCCTTTCTTTCGCCGCCCGGGCGCTCAAGTTCTCGGCCAGACGGTAGCATGGACCTACGCAGTGACACAGCATTCGATCCGCAGGATTGTCCGCGATAATATCTCCCTGCTGCGAAAAGAGCCTGTCTCCGAACAGGACGCCATTTCGGTCTTCGTCAATTTTGGAGCCACCATCGCCGACTACGTGGCGGTGGGAGCGCTCTCCCAGGATAAAGCGCTCGCGCTCTGTGCCGAACACGAAGGCACTGAGCACCTCCGGGCCGCCACACCGGCAGGCCAAGGCGTCATTCTGGCTACGGGTCACTTCAGCTTCTTTGAATTCGGCGCTGTTGTTCTGGGGCGCATGGGTCGAAAAGTGACGATTGCAACTCTGCCCGAACCGTCGCATGAGCTCACCGCCTGGCGCGCGACGTGGAGACGGCGTTGGGGCACCGAGACGATCGCTGTCGGGACAGATCCTTTCGCATCCCTTCAGGTCGCTCGCGCCATCGGAGAAGGCCGTTGCATGGCGATGCTGGCTGACCGGCCGATTGACCGAACACCGCGTGTCCTTTGATCTCCCGAACGGCCGCACAATGCTTTCCTCCTCGCCTGCCCTGCTCTCGTGGATGACGGGATGTAAAATTCTGCCCGTTATCGTCACCCGTCTGCCCGATGGACGCTATCGGATCACTGCCAAGCCGGCGGTGCAAGCGCGTCGTGTCCCGCACGCGGCAGCGTGACGCAGAAATTGCTCGCTGCACTCGCGAACTTGGCGCCTCCCTGTTTGAAGAAATTCGTCGCGCGCCCCTGCAGTGGTATCAATTTGTGCCCGTCGGACTATGAGGCCACTGCTGGCCCTTCTCGTCACTGCCTCAGCCCTCAATGCGCAGGAACTCTCACCAAAGGAAGTTGAGGCTTTCTTGTCGCGCCTATCCGAAAGCCAGGGCGGCGCCGCAATGCAGGCGAATTTTCGGGAGGAACGCCGGCTGGCACTGATGAATAAACCCGTCATCGAGACGGGAACCGTTTCCTTTCTTCCTCCCGATAAGTTTCGCCGGCAGGTGGACGGCGGGACCTTGACAGTTTGCGATGGCGACACCTTGTGGCTCTTCTACCCGCAGTTTGGCGAGGCGGAAAAATATACCTTGTCTTCCAATCGCCCTCTTCGCGAATCCGTCGCGGCAATGACGTCAGGTTTCGGACTGCAAAACCTTTCGAAGAACTACAACGTCCAGGCGTGGAAGACTTCAGACGGCTATCGGAGCCAAGCTCACCCCGAAGACCTCCAGCCTGCGAAAAACGGTTGCCGAAATTCAAGTGGATATCTCCAATGAGCTTTCCGCAAAGCGCCTCGAAATCGCTGGCACGGAAGGCGACCGCACGGTCATCGTCTTCTCCAACGAACGCAGAGTAAACCTGTCGCCGGAGAACTTCCGTTTCCAGCCGCCCAAAGGCGTTCGCGTCTCGGAGCCCTTGAAATAGTCTAAAGGCGCGCTACGCTTCCATGACCACGTCACCTTCGAAGCGGTCAGATGAGGAGAAGCGCACTGGGCCGCGCACTGTGAGCCTGCGGCAATGCAGCAGGGACGGCACGCCGCCGGCGAGCGCGGCTTCGAGCTGGTCCACCAGCTTGAAATGATCGCTATCGAGATCGATTTCCGGCGGAATTCCGTTGCGTTCCGGCGCAAGCATGGCGCGGCCGTCTTCTGCGATCACATAGGCGTCCGAGCGAAGAGCGAGCAGATCCGCCGTCGTTTTGACCGGAGCGAAGCGCGTGCGCGGGACGACTACTGCGCCAGCGCCCGAAAAGCACTCGATGGCCGCGCCCATGGCGGTCTCGAGTTGATAAACGGCCGGCGATTTCTTGTTACGAGGATCCACGGTCTTCTGAGTTTGTGATCACTGGCAGGGGCAGCAGGCCGCCGTTGCGCCGAAGTCCTTCGGCGAGATGATCGAGCCTGAGCCAGAGATTGTTGGTATTAAAATAGCTATGACGGTTAATGTCCTGAAAGGCCTCCATATCCTGCTGCGGACACTGGGCAGACTCGCGGAGGAGGAACTGGCCGTCGCTTGCGCGCTTCGCAAGATGGCCGCCCTTCCGATCCGCGGCGGTCCGGGTCGTAACCTCCATCAGGAAAGGCATATTCGAACCGGCGAACCAATTCAGCAGCGCCGGATCCAGGGTCGCACCGAGGTTATCGGAGTTGCTCACGAAGAGGTAAAGGTACCCCTCCTTCAGCAGGCCGTCGAGCACGCCTGAGCCGAGGATTGCCGGATACAGATCGCCGTGCCCGGGCGGGCACCATTCGAGTTCAGGATCCGCGGGCCATTCAACGGGCATGAGCGTATCGAGCGCGATCTTCGGCACCTTGTTCTGCAGAAGCTCGAGGTCGCCCGGAGCGCCAAGCTCCGGATAACGGGCAAGATGCGCGAGTGTGTCTTTGCTGGTGCTGAAACTGTTCATCAAGAGAAAGCGCAGGTTTTCGCCCGTCTGCTTGCGGGCAGCTAGCGCCTGGCGGGCGATCAAGTCGAGGAAGGTTTCGCCATTGCGCACAACAAGAAGCGATTTCGCTTTCTCCAGCCCCATGCTAGTGCCGAGGCCTCCATTGAGTTTCAGCATGACGGCCTTTGCAAGAAGTCCTCCGTCTGCTGGCCCCGAGGAAATCTCGGCGTAGTTCGGCAGTTGCTCGACGGGGTTGATGGAACTTTCAGAAATCAACCCGCTTTCTTTGGAAGCGAGAAGTTTGAAAGCGCGTTCAAACGCAGCAATCGCCGCTTCGCTCAAGCGCGCTGATTGCATTTTTTCGCGGAAGGGGGAGAAGGAGGAGTTCACAATTTTTTATTAACTTCCTGTTGCGCCCCGGCGCTCGGCTTCCAAGGCGATGGCACGAACGGTGGCCTTTGCTTCATTAAGCGCTTGATTCTTCAGTCCTGCTACCAAATTGGTGAGGGGTACCGTCAGATTGGAATAGCGCATGAGCGTCTTCCCCTTCCCGTAGGGCTCGATGCGGAGAGAGCCATCACTGGACTTGGCGAGAGGAGATTGGAGCAGAGTCCATTTGACTTCGTAAGAATTCCCTTTCTGAATGTAGGTGTTTCGCACGGTGTAGGAAATGCTCTGCAGCACAGGAACCTTCACCTTATATTGCACATCTTTGCTACCATCGGGATTGTTCGCAATCACCTTGGCAGACAGCATTCCAGGCGTATAGGAGGGAGCCGCGGAATAATCGGAAAAGAGCTCAGCAACGATTTGCGGCGAAGCGTTCACCACTTTGTAGAGCTTGAGTCTCGGCCAGGGTGCGCCTTGCACATTCTCGCTTTTCACCACCGTCTGACCATCGGCCAGTTCATCGCGGGCATCCCGCGGAACCTCATTGAGGAGATCGGCTCGCACCTCCGAGAGAACAAGCATCGCAGTCAAAAGAAGCACTGGAGTGCGCAGGCCCATGACGATGTGACTATAGTGCCGGCAGAAATTTTGCAAACCGACAAAAGACTCCCGCGATTTTCTTTGCATCAAGGCTTCCTGGTGATCTGAAGACCGAGATCCCGAAGCTGCTGAGGCTCTGCCGGGCTCGGCGAATTCATCATCAGATCCTCTCCGCGGTTGTTCTTGGGAAAGGCCACGACGTCGCGAATATTGTCCGTCCCTGCGGCAAGCATCACGAGACGATCCACACCCAGCGCGATCCCGCCGTGCGGCGGCGCGCCGAAGCGAAAGGCTCTGAGCAGGTGCGGGAAGAGGAGTTGCTGCTTGTCAGGGGGGATGCCGAGCACCTCAAACATTCTGGCCTGCAAATCGCGTTCATGAATTCGGATGCTGCCGCCACCGATCTCGACTCCATTGAGAACAACGTCATAAGCCTGCGCCCGGACCTTGCCGAACTCCCCTGCCTCCAGCAAGGGGATATCTTCGAGTTTGGGCCTCGTGAACGGATGGTGAACAGCATTCCATTTCAGTTCCTCGACGCTGTAGGCAAGCAACGGAAAATCCACCACCCATAAAAATTCCAGCGCGCTCGAATTCTTATTCAGGCCGAGGATCTCGGCCACCCGGAGGCGTATGCGACCAAGAACGGTGCAGACCACTTCCCATTGGTCGGCTCCGAAGAGAATGAGGTCGCCTTCCTCGATGCTCAGCCGGCTGGCCAGCGCGATCTTCTCCGAATCAGAAAAGAACTTCACGATCGGCGACTTCCATTCTCCGTCCTCGACCTTGATGAAAGCCAGTCCTCGAGCGCCGGATTGGCGCGCGATTTCGGTAAGATGCTCGATCTGGCCCGCGGTAATATTTGCGAATCCCTTGGCGTTGACGGCTTTCACAACGCCGCCGGATTCGATAGCCGTGCGAAACACCTTGAATTGGCTCTCGCGAAAAATGTCATCCAGGGCGACAAGTTCCATCCCAAAGCGGCGATCCGGCTTGTCAGTGCCGTAACGATTCATGGCTTCATTATAAGTCAGGCGTAGAAAGGGACGCGATACCTCGGCGCCCCGCACGAGATGGAAAATCTGCGCAAGAAGGCCCTCAATAAGCGAGAAAATCTCCTCCTCGGTCACGAAGGAAACCTCCACGTCGATCTGCGTCAATTCGGTGATCCTATCGGCACGGGGATCTTCATCGCGGAAGCATTTTGCGATCTGGAAATACCGCTCGACTCCTCCCACCATCAGCAATTGCTTGTATTGTTGCGGGGACTGCGAAAGCGCGTAAAACCTCCCCGGAAAGATTCGGCTTGGCACGAGGAATTCGCGCGCTCCCTCGGGAGTGCTTTTCGAGAGAGCGGGCGTTTCGATTTCAAGAAACCCCTGCGTGTCGAAGTAGTCACGGGTGGCTTTGGTGATCTGGTGGCGAACCGTGAGATTGCGCACCATCTGCGGGCGTCGCAGGTCCAAATAACGGTGCTCGAGACGCAAATCTTCACTTACCG
This sequence comes from uncultured Verrucomicrobiae bacterium, assembly GCA_963708595.1. GTDB lineage: Bacteria > Verrucomicrobiota > Verrucomicrobiia > Chthoniobacterales > Terrimicrobiaceae > DASTFP01. Next base: position 187,723 of record CAVPTR010000015.1, on the reverse strand, counting down.
ATTCCTCACCCAAGGGGAAGGGCAGAACATCCGCTTTGTTCAAGACGGCCAGCGCGTCTGCGACGACTTCGATCTCGCCGGTGGCGAGCTTGGGGTTCTCAGTTCCCGCAAGACGCGGAGAGATCGTTCCCGATACTTGAATTACGTCCTCGCTCCGGAGCCCATGGGCCTCCGAGGCCGCATCGGGATGTGCCTCAGGACGAAAAACAACCTGCGTGATGCCGTTGCGATCGCGAAGGTCAATGAAAACGACGCCACCGTGGTCGCGGCGGGAATCCACCCAACCGCAAAGAGTGACACGCGCTCCGGAGTCCGCTTTGCGCAGAGCGCCGCAATGATTCGTGCGATAACTCATAAATTGAAAAATTAACCACAGGGAGCGCAGAAATTACCGAGGGCCGAAGTTCCTTCCTCTGTGTTCTCTGTGTTCTCTGTGGTTAGGCGTCTTTTTGTCGGTTTCGCAACCAATCCGCAAGCTCCGTGTGCGAGATTTGGTCCTCGCGACGAGTCGCGAGCGTCTTGATCTTTACCTCCGGCCACTCGTCCCCAACTAGCACAGCCAACTCCGCGCCGACCTGCTCGGCGGCCTGAAATTGCTTTCCGACCTTCGCAGCCGTGAGGGGGAAATCAACGCGCAGGCCGGCGTCGCGAAGTTGCTGGAGAATGGCCAGCGCCTCGGGACGCCTCGCTTCCTTCGCGATGACGACGAAGATATCGGCCGCGTGCTTCCGCGCGATCCAGGCTTCCATCTTCGCTTTGGCTTGCGGCGTATCATTGATGAGATTTGCGAGCACCACATCGCCCATGCCAAAGCCAAGCGCGGGCATTGCAATCTTGCCATCACTCATCAGGCCGAGGAGTTCGTCATAGCGACCGCCTCCAGCAAGTGCGCGCTCCTTTTTACTCCGATCGAAGATTTCAAAAACTGCGCCTGTGTAGTATGCCAATCCACGCACGACGGAAAAGTCCACGTCGACATACTTCAGCAAACCTCGCGGATCGAGACAAGAATGGAGAAGCTCGTGAAAGCGCGCCAGAGGAGTATTTCCAGCCACGGAGCCGACATCGAAGATCTTCTTGCTCCAATCTGCTGCCCAGCGTTGAATTTCGGCCAAGGTAAGATCAAGCGGTTCCAGTTGTTCGTTAATCAGCGCCTCTTCCTCCCTTTCCGCCTTGTCGATCACTGCGAGAAGCTTATCAAGTTCGGCGCTTGTGAATCCGACGAGCCCTCTTTTTTCCATGAGAAAGCTTGCCCATATTTCGCGGCTGCTGAGACGCACGACGAAGTCTTGTTCTGAAAATCCCAGCTCGCGCAGGATATCGATGGCGAGCGCAATCAATTCGGCGTCGGCAGCGGGCGATGACTCACCGACAATGTCCGCGTTGAACTGGTAAAATTCACGCAGGCGTCCGCGCTGTTGCTTTTCGTGGCGAAAGAACTGCGGGCAGCAGAACCACTTGAGCGGCTTCTTGAAATCCTTTTCGCGCGCGGCCACCATACGCGCCAGGGTCGGCGTCATCTCTGGCCGCATAGCTACGTGGCGGCCACCCTTATCAAAAAAATCGAAAAGCTGACCGACCAATTCGCCGCCGCTTTTCTTCTCATAGAGCTCGATCGGCTCCAAGACAGGCCCGTCGTATTCGACAAATCCGTAGCGGCGGGCGACTTCTCGCCATGTTGAAAGGATGTAATTGCGGCGCGCACAATCCTCGGGATAAAAGTCCCGGAATCCCGGTAGATTTTTCATCCTCAGCGGAAGGTGTGTCCTAACGAATGTGAAGCGGATCGAGAGCCCATAAGAGTTTTGGCATTCAGGCGTGCAAATCGAGGAGCACCTTGCCGTCCCGGCTCTCACGAGCGGCTTCTACGACGGCCGCAAGCAGCTCCGTTAAGGGGAAAATACGATGGACCGGGATTCGCAGCTTTCCTTGGAGGGAAAGCGCGATCAGAGAACTCCATGTTTCCCTGGCCTTGGCAGGCGACAAGCGTTGCAACCACCGGCTCACCCAGAATCCCTTGAATTCGAGATTGCGAAAAATCAAAAGCCCATTCGGAATCTTGAGCGGTTGTCGTCCCATCGCTCCGTAGGTCACCAGCGTGCCACGATCAGCCAGCGCGTTTGCGAGATTCAGGGCGCTGGCTCCGCCAACGGCGTTGAGCGCCAGTCGCGGCCTTGCGGCGCCGCAGATCCCTTCTGACACGTCGCGCAAATCCTGGCCTTCCAAGACCACGGCATCCGCGCCGAGCGTCTTCAAATCTTCGACGACTTCCGGCCGTCGAACGACGTTAAGCGTTTTCCATCCGCGGGAACGCGCGATCTGGATGACACACCTGCCCACTGCCGAGTTGGCGGCATTCTGTGAAATCCAGTCTCCCTTCTGCAAGCTGACGAAATTCTCCAGCATGCCCCACGCGGAAGCTGGATTGACGGAGAGCATTGCGGCCTGAAATACGTCCATTTCCCGCGGCAATCGGAAGGCCTCCGCGGCGCTGGCCAGCATGAACTGAGTCCATGTGCCACGGCGCACCGGCAAGACCAAGTCACCCATAGAAAATCCTTGGACCTTTGATCCCAGAGCCGCCACGCAGCCAACTCCTTCATTGCCGATCACGGCGGGCAAGGCAGGAAGCTCTCCGTACTTTCCTTCGATCACATTGAGATCCGCCGGATTGACAGGGGCGGCGAGCATCTCAAGAAGGAGTTCGCCTTCGCCCGGTTGCGGGCTCGCACTTTCCCTGACGCTCAGAACATCCGCGGGATTGCCGAAGGCCGTCAAATAGGAAGTCAGCACAGATCAGAAAAAACGGTCGCCCGGTTTGTTTGGGGCCACACGCATGCGCTGAACGACAACAGCGCCACGGTGAGAATGACAAGCCGAATCGCGTTCATGTGAGCTGTTTTTCCGCCGCATCCGTCCTCTCCGATGAAAATCAAACGGCTCAATTCCGCGTGACAAGATAGACTCCCTCGGAGAACCGCCAGAACATTCCGGCAGCCTGCAGTGCAAGCGAGATCAGGATCGCAGTGTGCGTCACGAGGTAAGCTGCGTCTCCAAACCCGCTATCGCTGCGCTGTCGGATCACGGAGGCAGCCCAGACCAACAGGAAGGCGCACGGAATCCATAGGCTCCCCATGAACCGGTCACCGCGCCCGATCGGCCAATACCAACCGTAAAGAAGCAAATATGCGACAGCCAACATCATCGCGAAAGCCAAGCAGGAAATATTTCCAGGCTGTTTCAGGCTTCTGAGGAATCGCGATCTCGAGCCCGCAATCAACAACCCGCACAAGCCTCCAAGCAAGAGTAGATACAGACCCCGATGAGCCAAGGGTTGCTCCCATTTCTTTCCGACCGGACGCCATAAAATCCCCTGCAGCGGCAGCTTGGCTTCCGGGAAGAGAAAGCGGACGAAAACCTCCCGCGTCCCGGCCCTCAAGCGCTTCACGGCGTCATTGATTCCATGCCGTCGGAAGTACCAGGAAGCCGAAGGGGTTTCCTCCTTCGGAAGCTGCTCGAGTTGCGCGCGGCCCGGATACTTGTCCTGAAACGGCCACGCCTCCGTCATGAAATCATCCATCCACATCCAATACTTTGTGTAATTGAAAAGAGGCTTGCCGAAATGCGTAGCGCTGAACGTTGCCAACGGGATAAGCATCAATGCAAAAATCCCCAGTGCCATAGCCAATCCCGCAGCATTCCGGGCAATGCTCCATTCGGAATTAGCGGCGGCCAGCGTAAGCGCCGCGCGCAGGGCAAGAGCGACGCAAAAGACGACGAGAAAGGGCGCAAGCGAAGGTTTGGAGAGATACGCCAGCCCGCAAACGATGCCCAAAAAGACATACAACCAAAAAGCCGCGCCGCGCAAAATCCTCCATCCCAAAACAACAGCCAAAAAAAACAAGATATAGTACAGCGGTTCCGGCTGAAAATACGTGCCTCGAACCACCAGAATTCCCAGGCTGCTCAGCAACAGCAGATTCGCCGTAGCCAGCGGATCAAGCCAGCGGGTCACAGCGATACCCAGCCCACAAAGAAACGCGACGCAAAGCAACGTATTGAGCCACTTGCCTCGCTCAAAGAATATTTGCTTGTCCTCCGTATAGCCAACACGCGCGATCCATGACCACAACGGGTGCCGGACACCATCTGTACGCTGCGGTAGCCAGTCGTCGCGCGCTGTCGCGGCAAGCCACATTTCAGCACCCTGGTCCGAAGCCACCGGATCCTGGTTCGAGTGACGAATTGTCACGGCCGCCGCGATCAGATGAACGACAACCACCAGAGGAAGCGTGATCGCCAGCGCACCCCATCTGTGCGCTTCCAACCATTGGAGGACTGAGCTCGCAGGGGACCTAGAGCGATCAGTCATTGATTCGTTTCCTGCCTGCCTCCGATCAATTCAAAGAAGTGCGCTCGTTTTGTCAGGTCAGTCTTTGTCCAGGCGAGAACTCCCGAGATAACAACTACGACCAGCGTGCAAACGATGACGAGCGGGCTCTTGAGAAGATGCTCCGGCTCGAGCCTGGCCCCCTCCTCGCTCATCGCCCGATGGAGATAGACGCAGATTGCAACGACCACGAGCGGGAAGACGAAAACCAGGTTCGGACGGTACACCGCGATAGCAACGCCCATGCAGAAGCAGAAAAAATTCGCATGGGTTACCATGGAGAGAATAAGCGAGCGCTCGGTGTAGACGCGAAAGGACTTTCTATAATCGCCGCTGCGCCGCGCGTCTCCGATAAAGCGGAATTCCGCATAGCGCTTGCCCGCCATGAGCAGCGCACCGAAAAACCACCAGGCCAAAACGATCGACAATGGTGGGAAAACATTCGCCGGAAGCAAAGCAAACCAGCCGAGCCACAGGCGAATGGGATTGTTGAAGGACTCCGCGATGACGTCGAGATAGGCTCGATCTTTCAGCCGGAAGGGTTCGACATTGTACAAGAGGCCGCTTAGCAGCAGCAGCGCGAGCGAAATAATGTAACCGGCGTTAAACCAGGACGCCGCAAGCGCAAAGGCCACCACGGTAAGCGCCGCCATGATCAGCCAAAGAATCGGAATTTTCACCGTACCAGCGGGCACGGGACGAAACCGCTTGGTTGGATGCGTGCGGTCGAAGGGCGCATCGAGGATCTCGTTGGTGATATAGTTTGCCGATGCAATCAGACAGGCGGGAACCAGCGACAAAACAATGCGCGCGGCGAGATCGAGCTTGCTCTGGGGCACCTGGGCCGGAACCAGCGTAATGGCGACGAGGTGTCCGAAGAAGATGAAGACATTCTTCAGCCAATGATCCAGCCGGAGAACCTTGAGATATTCGATCATCGCGGGAGTTTTACCTCCCTCAAACGCAAATCAAGCAACAGTTTGGCGTGTGCAGTTTGCCTTGCTTGAAATCGCAAAATTCGCCACGCATCGGGAACATGGCATCGAGTTCCTCAGAAAAAGCCACTCCCGCGGCAATCATCGGCTCCGCAGGATGGAGATTTTTCCGATACGAGACGGTAGCATCAACCAACGATCTCGCCCGCACCTTGCTCCCTTGGAGCGCCGTCTGCGCGCTGGCGCAAACGGCAGGACGCGGACGCTTCGGCCGCTCCTTTGTTTCTGATCCCGGCGGCCTATGGCTTTCCGCTACGCTCCCTGCTGAAGGCGGCGCCGGCCGGTGGAGCGGATTCTCGTTGATGGTTGGCTGTCACTTGCTCCGCGTGCTCGAGAATCTCGCGGTCCCGGACGTGCGGCTCCGCTGGCCGAATGACCTCATGAGCGCAAAGAAAAAACTTGCCGGTCTCCTCATCGAGCAGGGATCTCGCGGGGCGCTTACCGTGGGCATCGGCATGAACGTCCACAACGCCCCATGGCAACACGATTCCTCCCTGGCAGACACCAGCACCCGGCTTGCCGATCTCTTGCCCGTAACTCCATCGATCGACGCGCTTGGGGCACTCATTCTAGACGCTCTTGCCGATGCTCACCGTGCAATGCGCGAAGGAGGCCTTTCCAGCGCAGTTCGCGAGCTCAATAGCCACTGGGCCACCGAGCGCCCAGTAGAAATCACTCTGATCGCCGGAGAGACGATCGGCGGAAGATTTATGGGGCTGGACCAAAACGCCAACCTCCGTGTTCTCGACTTGTGTGGACGAGAGCGGCTCGTGGCCCATCACCACGTAGCGCAACTCAAAGAACTTGCTTGATCACGCTGCTCAATAGAAACGCAGGCTCGCCAATTCACCGAACACATAGCCGATAAAGATGTTCACTTCCGCACGCAACGGAATCCTATTCTCATCATCGGAAATCCAGACCGATCCGCTGCGGAATTTGCCGTGCGGAGCAAGACGACCCTTGTTCTTGACGTCGATTCGCTGAATTTGAAAATTGAGTTTGATCGCCTTGCGAAGCTCGCCCGCGATGTTGATTCGCTCACGCTTGGCTACGGTGACCTCCACGAGAAACGGCGCGTCGCCTGGAAAGGCCACGACACCGATCTTGTCTCCGTTGTTTAAGACCTGGCTGCGAATGAGCAGCATGGCGGAGACGATGTCGCGAACGGGCTCCACCTTGATGCGCTTCCATCTCGCCACGTTGTTCGGATCGGGCGTAACGGCGCGAATGCGCCAGAGGCCATCCGGTTTGAAGACCGCCTCCATTCTCACCCTTTTGTTCGTGTATTTCTCGAATTGCTCGAATGCGACAGGCTTGAGACCCTCCTTGAGAATTATGGCTCTGTGCCTTGCGTCGAGTTGCCAAAGCGTTCGGGCCAGGCCGTTCGTCCCTCCCTCGACTTCCACGATGATCTCGTCTCCGGAATACCAGAGTCTGGCCTTTGCACTCGCAGCCCCGATATCCGACCAGCCAAAGCGGAACTCTCCCGAAAATGGCCTTACCAGAGGAAAGGGACCAGGGGTCTCCGGACCGATTCGATCCCTCCATGGCTCGGCAGACTGGCAGACGGAAACGACCAGCGCGGCCAGCGTTGTGACCGCGGAGGCCAGCTTCACGCGGTGGGCACGACGGGTTCAAGCGATTTGCCTGGAGCCCATCCTCGTTCTCCAGCCGGCGCGCTACAGAAGGTCCACTCACCGCTCCGCCGCAATATCCGCAGAGACGCAGCGCCGGGAAGACGCATGACCGCAGCCGATTGATCCGCGGGTGCGGAAAGAAGCGTAACTCCTTCCTTTTCGGAAACTACCGCTACATTCCGCTCGGAAATACGCGGATCGGCCAGGTAGCCGATCAAGAAAAGCCCGATGCCCGTCGCGACGAGCCCTAATGCACCGGCCAGGGGCAACAAACGCCCGGCCCTAGCGAAAACGACAAAGAGTATCAGGAAGGCTCCCAGCCAAGCGAGAGCGCATCCAGTGATCATGAGCACCTTCAGTGGCGCTCGCTCCGCTACGAGCTCGCGCCAGCCCGCCGGACCGGATGGAACTCCCTGTGAACGTTCGATCTCCGAGAGAGCCATGCGCGCATCCACCATGCGGGGATCGAGCATAATTGCCCGGCGCAAGTTCACCGCAGCCTGCGCGCGCTGTCCGTCGTTCTGCATGGCTATTCCGAGGCTGTAATAAAGCCCGGCGCTTGGGCCTCGAGTTGCCAGAGCCGATTCAAAAGCTCGGATTGCCGCAGGAAAATCGCCCTTGGCAAAGGCCGCATTACCGTCCTGGATCGTGTCCGCCTGGACGGACATGGTCACCGCAAAGAGACAAACGAAAGACAATTTACCTGCGCAATTCATGGTCGAAACTCTTGAGTTGATCGAGGATCTGCCTGCGCTCAGCGGCGTCGAGCTTCAAGTGCAGACCACTCGGCGAATATTTCCATTCATCGTGCCGGTTGAGAACGGCGCGAACGGCAGACTTGGTTTCATCGCTCATGCTCGAATTTTCAAGCAATTCCAGCACATCCGAGTGCGCTCCGTTGGACGCAAGACGTGAATGCACAAACTCCTCGGCCAAACGGAAGAACTGTTGCGGGTCGCATTGGGGATCCTCCATCTTGTGGAGAAGTTTGCGGCTGTCCCGTCGCGCGGCGGATTGCCTCACGAACGGCGAGGCAACCACTGCACGCCCCAAGCCGAGCATAAGGGCAGCAGACCAAGCGACGGCTAGAGCGCCATTCACCATGAGGAACCCGCGATCGTTAGCGAAAGAGGTGAAGGAAGCAGGCGAGAAATTTGACGCGAGCGCGCTTTCCTTTTGAGCCGGAGCAGAGACGGCGGTCGGCGTAAGTTGAGGCTGGGGAGCGGGAGTCGCGTCCGCCACGGCGGCCTTATCAGCCGTGCCCTTTGCGGCCACTTCAATCGCGGCGCTCTTGATTGTGACATATTTTTCAAGCGATGGATCGAAGAATGACAGCTGCGCCAGAGGTGTTTTCGATCGGTCTTCGCGAGCGACGAGCGTATACTCAAAGCGTTTCTCGCCATTGAAACCAATGGGATCGCTCGCGCTGGCCTCGAACTTTTCGCCCGGAGGATAAGTGCGCCATCCATCGGCCTCAAGCAGTACAGGCGCCCCCATCGCGTCAAAGTTTCCGCGCCCAGACACCGTGACATTCAAGGAAATCGGGTCGCCTGCCGCGGCCTGCTTCGGCGTCGCGGATGCCTCCAATGAGAATTGACCGATCGCACCGCTGAAATCTTCGGGCCGGCCCTCTTTCGGCAATGGTTTGACGTCCAGCTTCGCAGATTGCGTTGGCACGGTAGTCTGCCGAATATTCCCCGACGACATCATGTTTCCGAAGAAGCCACCGAAGAAGTCGTCCATTCCCGACGGGGCCCTGCCCGGAAGTTGAATTTGGGACTCCATGCTCGCGGGTGGAATCTCCAGGGTTCCTGCCTTCGCGGCCGAAAAGGCTGTTTGGAAAATGACAACGTTGTAATTACGTCCGTCCACCTCCTGTTGCTTTTCAATCGGTTTCGAAAAACGCATCACGGTAAATCCGTCACCCGAGAAGGAGGGCCGATCTGGCATACGCACGGGATAGCTCGCGTCAAAATAGAACCGCAATTCGATCGGCACAACCTCGCCAACATAGACTGTCTTCTTGGGAATAATCAGATCTCCAAAGGCGATTTTTTTCTCGTCCGATTGAGACCCTCGTGAGCGAGGCGTCGATTGCGCTGTGGGTGGCGGCGAAACACTTTGCCGCCCCGTCTGGCCTTGAGGAACGGGAATAGCCGGCAAGACTGGCACGCCTTGACCTCCCGAAACACGCAACTTGAGCGGAGACGTCTTTACGGTCTTCCCGCCAACGGCCACAGGAATGGAGGGAATCGTGAACTCGCCTTGCCGCAGCGGGACGATCAAGTAACTATAGGTGGAAGTCGCAGCGGATTTGACTCCCCCTCCGCCCATCTGCCACTGCATCTGCTCGGATTTCCCGATAAAACGAGCATCAATGCCGTCGATTTTCAATTGCTGGGGAACCTGGGCGCCGCGTGCTCCCGTAACCGAGATACTCAACCGCACAGGTTGACCCACCGCGGCATAATCTTGCGACAACTCGGCCTGCACCTGCTGGGCCGCGCCCGTCCGGACCAGGCTGAACATGACGAGCGCAAAAAGGCCAAGGAGCTTTTTCTTTCGAGTCTTCATTTACCAATCTTTCAAAGTGTCCTCGGTTTCCTGCCTTTGCATCAATCGCACGCGTTCCTCTTCTGAGCGAAGGGAATTTAGCAAACCGTTCGCCTGTGAGGCGCTCATCTCACCCTCTTTCTCAATAGGCTCGGCCTCCGATCCCACGCCTCCGGCGGAGTCGGGTTTTTGTTCCTCCTGATTGGGCTTCAAGTCGCCACGCTTCTTTTCACCGGGCGTCGGCTGCGGAGTCGGTTGCGGTCGTTGGCCTTTGTCTTGAGTCCGGTTCTGGGCCATTTCTTGCCGCCCCTGGTCCTTCTTTTCATCACCTTTTTGATCGGGCTCATCTTTCTGATCAGGCTGCTCTTTATCCTTCTCGCCTTGCTTGGGCTGATCTTGCTGTTCCTTCCTCTGATCGTCTCCTTGTTGTTCCTTTTGGTCACTACCAGACTGGCCTTGCCCCTGCTCATTATTCTCCTGCTTCTGTTGCTGGTCCTGCTTCTGTTGCTGGTCCTGCTTCTGCTGCTGGTCCTGCTTCTGCTGCTGATCCTGCTTCTGCTGCTGATCCTGCTTCTGCTGCTGATCCTGCTTCTGTTGCTGATCCTGCTTCTGCTGCTGATCCTGCTTCTGTTGCTGGTCCTGCTTCTGTTGCTGATCCTGCTTCTGTTGCTGATCCTGCTTCTTCTGCTGATCTTGCTTCTTCTGCTGATCTTGCTTCTTCTGCTGGTCCTGCTTCTGCTGGTCCTGCTTCTGCTGCTGATCTTGCTTCTGCTGCTCTTCTCTTCCTGCTTCTTTAGGTCCTCGAGCATCTTCTTGACGACGTCACGATTTTCCTCCGCCTGCTTGTTTTTCGGATGGAGATTCAGAGCCTCTGTATAGTGTTGGATGGCGTTGCTCCAATCCGCTTTCTTTTCCTCATTTCCCTTGGCCGCCTCGCCGCGACGGACCAGGGAATTGGCTAAGTTATATGAGGCGTCTTCGTGCAGTCGTTGATCTTCGCTTAGCAAAGCCTTGGTGAAGTGGTCGACTGCCTTTGCGAAATCGCCTAGTTTATAGGAAGCAGCTCCCGCGTTAAAATGCAGTTTATCGGATCCCGGCGCCGTCCGCAGACGCCTCTCGAATTCCGCCTTCGCCTTATCGAAATTTCCGGCCTGGTATTCTTCAAGACCCGTGGCGGCTGGGGAAGCAGAAGCGAAGAGTGTGAGCACGGTCGCGGCCACCGCACCTTTGCGGAGAGCGGGGAGTCTCTTCCTGTCACTTAGCATCAGCCAAAGGACAAGCAAGCCGACGGCAAAGCTCAATGGCCATTGATAGCGCTCAATAGGCTGCCGGGACGTCATGATTCCGGTCTCGGCTTGATCGAGCTTAAGAATGCCGTTCTCGAAAATCTGGCGCGCGGCATCGGGCCCAAGCGGTTCATAGAATCCGCCGCCAGCCTCTGCGATCTCCCTGAGCCGCTTCTCATCCAATCGACTTTGGACGGGCTTACCGCTTGTGTCTCGGACGAAATCCGTTCCGCCATCTTCGGCGCGAAGAGGAATGAGAGAACCCTCCCCCGAACCAATTCCCACCGTAAAGACGCGAACGCCAAGAGTCGCGGCCCTCTTTGCGGCGGAAATCCCATCTGCATCCAATTCTTCGCCATCGGTAAGGATGATCAGGGCACGGGTCTGTCCCTCTCCCTTGCCGAAAGCCTGTTCGGTAATGCGGATCGCTTCCGCGATATTTGTTCCGCCCTTGGGGATGACCGTCGTGTCGAGTTCCTCGAGCGACGTTAACACCGCGCTATAGTCGAGCGTAAGCGGAGCCTGCAGAAAAGCCGAGCCAGCGAAGGCGACCAGACCGATTCGATCGCCACGCACCAAGCGAAGCAAGTCTTGCGCGACAAGCTTGGCTCGCGCCAGTCTGCTCGGGGCGACATCTGTGGCGAGCATGCTGCGCGAGGTGTCAATCGCGACGATCACATCGCGGCCTCGCTGCTTGACCTCGCGTTGGATGAATCCCATCTGTGGCCGAGCAAGAGCCGCCGCGACCAGACCGAATACCATCAGAATCAGCACCGTCTTCAAAGTCCGCCGCCCCATGCCTACCGCGCCGGCGAGTTGCGCTCGCAGTCGCGGCGCAACGAGTTTCGCCAACAAGGCATTACTGCGCCGCTGCGACCAGAAGTAAAGTCCCGCAACGATCGGCACGATCGCTAAGGCAAAGAACCAGGCAGGTTGGGAGAATGTCAGGGAAGACGCTTCCATACGGTTTGAGAAAGAAGAACCTCCGATCCAAGCAAAACAAAACCCGCCAGGAGAAAAACCGGGAACAGGTCACGATAGTCCGAAGTCTTCTCGACACTAACCTTCGTCTTCTCCATCTGGTCGATTTCATTGAAGACTTCCTTCAAGGAATTCGTGTCGGCGGCGCGAAAATATTTCCCTTTGGAAATGGAAGCGATTTGCTTGAGCAAATCGTCGTTGTAATCCATTCGGACATTCCGATAGACGGTCCTGCCAAACGGATCATTGAAGGGAAAGGGCACTTCCCCATTTGTGCCTGCACCAATGGTATAAATCCGGATTCCGAGCGCCTTGGACGCTTCGGTTGCGGTAAGGGGTGTGACACGCCCGGCGTTATTGTCGCCATCGGTAAGCAAAACAATCAACTTGCTTTTGGCTTCTTTATCTTTGAGACGGTTTGCAGCTGAAGCAATCGCGGAACCGATGGCTGTGCCATCTTCAACCATGCCGATTTGAAGCCGATCGAGATTCTGGATCAGCCAGTCGTGATCGAGCGTGAGCGGACTGACCAGGTAAGGCCGCCCGGCAAAAGCCACGATGCCAATGCGATCGTTCGGGCGTTGCCGTATAAATTGTTCGGTGACCTGCTTGACGGCATCGATCCGATTGGCTCGCTGCGCCCCGATGTTGTAGTCCTCAGCAAGCATCGAACGCGACACGTCAATAGCCAGCATGATGTCCACGCCACTAGCCTGAATTCGTGTAAGAGTGCGACCAAGTTGAGGGCGGGCAAGCGCCACGATGAGGCTCGCCAGGGCAAGATGGGTCAGCAAGGCCAGCAACGCTCCGGCCCGGGAACGGCGCCGTCGCCCCAAGGCAGACAGCGCGGAGGTATCGAAAACGTCACGCCCGGTGTCCCTCCGAAGCGACCCTTCAACACGGCTAAAATCGGTAGCAAGAGCAAAAAGAGCAGAACCCACGGGTGAGCGAAACTGAAACCAAATGGACTACCGTCACTCATTTTGCCGGGCTGGTTTGGATGGCATTTGCTCCGCGGACCAGACGCTCGGCGACGTCGAGCAAAGATTGAATGTCGTCCGCAGCGGCGGGCAGTCGCGCGTATTTGAGCAAGTCTACGGATTCTAGAAACTCAGAGAGAGCCGCCTTCTCGTTGTCCGTGAAGGCCGCATTTTCGCGCAAGGCCTCGAGAAACTCGACGGACGTGCGCGTCAAAGCGTCGAGACCGTGCTGGTCGCGGATGTAGGTGCGCAAAGCATCGGAAATCTTCACGCCGAAGGAGTAAGAATCGGCCTCAGGCCCTTCGCGACGCAATTCCTCCAGCGCCGCCAGAGCGCGTTGCCGGGGTGTTTGCAGGGGAGCGGAATGCTTGCGCCGTGTCAGCCAAAAAACGAGGCCGACCAAGGTGAGAAACGCGAGCGCCGCAGCGACGACCACCCAAACCGGATACGGAAAGAGCCAAACCGGTCCGGCTATGTCGTGGATAGGCGCCGGCGTTGGTTGCGGCAGGGCGGGCATCATGCCGCCAACCTCCTCTCACGTCTCGCGAAAAATGCGCGAAGGGCGACGAGGTAGTCTTCGTCGGTGGCAAGGGGCACGACATCCACTCCGCGCGAGCCGAACAGCTTGTCGAGATTCTTGCGCCGGCGCTCCTCTTCGGCGACGAACGCGCTACGAACGGTGGAACTGGACGTGTTGATTTCGATTTGCTCGCCGGTCTCCGCATCCTCGAAGGTGACCAAACCAACGTCCGGAAGCCGTTCTTCCCCTGGATCGAGAACAGGCATCGCCACCAGATCGTGACGGCGGCTGGCAACAGTGAGAGGCTTCGCGTAGTCGGGGGCAAGGAAATCCGAAATGACAAAAACGACCGCACGGCGTGAAATGACCTTGTTCAGATACTCCAGGGCCGCAGCCAGATCGGTTCGCTTGCCCTTCGGCTGGAAATAAAGCATCTCGCGAATCAAGCGCAGCGTATGGAGACGTCCCTTCTTGGGAGCAATGAAAAGCTCGACCGCATCGGAGAATAGAAGCAATCCCACCTTGTCGCTGTTGTTGAAAGCGCTGAAAGCAAGAATCGCTGCGACCTCTGCGGCGAGCTCGCGCTTGCTCAATTCGACGCTGCCGAAATTTCCCGACGCACTGACATCCACAAGAAGCATCACCGTAAGCTCACGCTCTTCGGTGAATTTCTTGATGTATGGGGTGTTCATTCGCGCGGTGACGTTCCAATCGATGCTGCGAATGTCGTCACCAGGCGTGTATTCGCGGACTTCCTCAAAATTCATGCCGCGGCCCTTGAAGACGCTGTGATAACGGCCCGAGAAAGATGAATTGACCAGCCGCCTCGTGCGCAGCTCAATGCGGCGGATTTTTTTCAGGATTTCGCGTGGGTCTGGATTCATCTGACGGGTGACTCGCGATTGAAAATTTTTCCGTCGCTGAAAGGAGCCACTTCGCGAATGAGAAACGGATGGCCTGCGCCAGCCGATTAGGGCACGGCGAGTCCAGCAAAAATTTTCTCGACAATCATCTCACTCGTTACCGATTCGGCTTCCGCCTCATAGCTTACTTGGATGCGATGGCGAAGCACATCGAGGCCGATGGATTTGACATCCTGAGGGGTCACGTAACCGCGCCCTGCGATGAACGCGTGGGCCTTCGCAGCGAGCGTCAGGTAGATCGTCGCGCGCGGTGAGGCCCCAAACCGAATCATTCCATCGAGCTTGAGCTTGTAGGCTGCGGGATCGCGAGTGGCCCACACAATGTTGACGATGTAGTCCTTGACGCGATCGTCCACGTAAATTGAGTTCACGACGTTGCGGGCGTGAACGATCTCCTCGGGAGATACAATGGCCTGAACGCTTAGGAGCGGCGAGGATGTCGCCATGGTATTGAGGATCTCGCGCTCTTCCTCGCGAGTTGGATAACCAACATTCACCTTGAGCATAAATCGATCGAGCTGCGCCTCGGGAAGTTGATAGGTTCCCTCCTGTTCGATCGGATTTTGCGTCGCCAGAACGAGGAAGGGATCGGAAAGCGGGTACGTGGTGTCGCTGATTGTCACCTGGCGCTCCTGCATCGCTTCAAGCAGCGCGCTTTGAACCTTTGCAGGGGCGCGGTTGATCTCATCGGCCAGGATAAGGTTCGAAAAAATTGGCCCGAGCTTGGTGGTGAACTCACCGTCCCTCGGATTGTAGATCAGCGTGCCGATCAGGTCGGCGGGGAGTAGATCGGGTGTAAACTGAATGCGCTGAAAGCCTGTCCGGATACACGATGCCAGCGTGCGAACAGTCAATGTTTTTGCCAAGCCCGGAACGCCTTCAAGAAGCACATGGCCGTTACACAACAACCCCGTGAGGAGACGGTGGACGAGCTTCTTTTGGCCGACGACGACCTTGCTGACTTCTAAAACCAGAGGCTCAACCCACTGGCGCGCCTCCTGAACCTGATTGTTTGTTTGCTCTGCAAGAATACTCATGAGAAATACCAGAAGGAAATTGAGAGGGTATTTACAACCTGAGACAGCAAGCTCGGAATGGTGTTCATTTTTTATTCGCGGACCAGGTAGGGCCCAACGTCGAAGGAATCGCCCACCCTGAGAGCGTCGTAGCGCTTTTTATCTACCCAAACATTGTACGGCTTTTTCGTTCCGCCAGCCACGATAACCTCGACAGTAAGGACGTAATCTCCCTCGAATTCCTGAGCCGTCACCCCGCCCCTGCGACCGAGCGTAACCTGATGCTCCGGTCTGGGGACGAACTCCTTTGCGACGATCTTACCGGTCATTCTCGCCTTTTCAATTTGCGTTCCGCTTTGCCAGATTGCGAGGACGATAAATCCGACGAGGAACAATCCTATCAATGCAGCCGCGACGATGACACGCGGGGGATGTCTCGCCTTAATGGCGCGCGGATTCATACCTCTCTACGATAGCAGGCCCCATGGTGCCTTGAATCAAAAACCAAGCAGAATCAATCGCCGAGCCGCTTCTTAAAGTTTGCGATGACCCTTAGGGCTTCTTCCACTTGAGCCAGCACGGCAACGTGCCCCATCTTCCTCCCCGGCCGGGCCTCCGCCTTGCCGTAAAGATGGAGCTTTGCCCGGGGCTCGGAGAGAACCACACCCCAATCCGGTTCGCCCTTCTTCCACAAATGACCGAGGAGATTCCACATCACGACCGGGGTGAGCAAGGCGTTCGAGCCCAACGGAAGGCCGCAGACGGCACGCAGTTGTTGCTCGAACTGGCTCGTGACGCACGCATCGAAGGTATAGTGGCCCGAATTGTGAGGACGAGGCGCCAATTCGTTCACAAGCAACTGCCCGTCCCGCGCGAGAAAAAATTCGACAGCCAGCAGTCCCACAACATCCAGAGAGGCTGTGATGTCCGATGCAAGCCGGACAGCGGCTTCGCACACGGCGGGTGAAAACCGCGCGGGAACAATCGCGATGTCAAGAATGTGACGCTTGTGAAGATTTTCCGATGGCGGAAAGGCGACCATCCGGCCATCGAGGCCCCGCGCCACGATCACGGAAAGTTCCGATTCGAACGCGATCCATTGTTCCAGCACGCCGCGCGACGCATGGAAATCCTGCCAGAGCCTCTTGGGATCGAGGTCTCCTTCGAGCTTCAGTTGACCTTTTCCGTCGTATCCGAAATCCGCTGTCTTCAGCACCGATGGCGTTCCGATTCTCTCCAGCGCTGCTCTTAGGCCCTCCGGAGAGTCCACCAAGGCAAAAGGTGCGTGAGGAAACCCGTGCTGGGCCAAAAACGCTTTCTCTCGCTCCCGATTCTGGCAGATGTGCAGCACCTCGCCGCGCGGACGCAACGGGCGCAGGCTTGCAACCTCGTTGATCGCCGAGAGGGGAATGTTTTCGAACTCGAAGGAAATGACATCTACTTGCCGGGCAAAGCGCTTCAGGGCCTCGGAGTCGGAGTAGGGCGCGTTGATTTCCACGTCACTGATCTGCCCTGCGGGACTATCGGGATTCGGCTCGAAAGCATGCACCCGATAGCCCATCCTCCTCGCTGCGATCCCGAACATGCGGCCAAGCTGCCCGCCTCCGAGAATTCCCACCGTTGAGCCCGGTTTGATGGAAAGTCCTTCCGGTTCGATACCTGCACTGCTAAAATATCTTGCTTTTTTCTGCATGTCGGATCGCTTCATTTATTGGCTTGCGCTAGGCGCGATCACTATAATCCGCCGGCTCCCGCTCGCGGTATGCTTCGTGCTCGGCCAGGTCATTGGCGCCTTCTTGTGGGCGATCCTGCCCAGGTACCGCAACCTCGCAAGGGAAAATCTTTCCGCAGCCTTCGCCAACGAAAAGTCCTCGTCGGAGATTCGGCGACTGACGTTCCATCATTTCACGACGCTCGGCGCCAACGGTATCTGCGCATTCAAATTTGCCGCACTTCCGCAGGAAGTCATCCTTCGCATCGCACCGTTTGAGAACAGTGAGGTTGTCGAGAGGAATATTTTGAGCGGCCGGGGTGTCGTTCTCACCATAAGCCACATGGGCAGCTGGGAGCTTTACGCGCAGGCTGCCTTTCAACGTCCCGAGACGCGTTTCGGGACGGTTTATCAGGCGCTGCGCAACCCCTATCTGGACGAACTCATCAATCGGGACCGCCGTAAAGGTGTGGAAACCTTTGATCGAAAGGAAGGGTTCCAGGCTGCCATCGCCTTACTGCGCAAACCAGGATGCGCTGCAGTGCTAGTGGATCAAAGTGCAGGCAACGCAGGAATTTGGATGCCGTTCTTCAACCGCTTATGCTCGACCTCTCCGCTCGCAGCTGCCTTGGCGATCCGCACGAACTCCGCCGTCGTGCCGGCTTCCATCTTTACTTCCGGCTTCGCCCGTTGGCGCATCGTCTATGATGAAGAGATCCCTTATGATCGCAGCAACCCAGAGAAACTCACTGCGGATATCAATGCCGTGCTTGAGCGCCAGATCCGTAACTCGCCCGCGGATTGGTTCTGGGTCCACAACCGTTGGAAGACACCGTGGCCGAACCTCCTTGTCGCCAGACAAAAGCGCGGGATCTATCTTCCGCCCAGCAACGATCCGCTGAAGTTACACCCCTTTCGTTTCATTGTCCGATCACCAAACTGGCTCGGCGACGCCGTCATGTGCCTGCGGGCCACGCGTGCATTCAAGCACGGCCGCCCAGACTCCCGACTTGCGGTCCTCGCTCCAACGAAACTCGAAGCGTTCTGGAAATCAATTGCCGAGGTCGATGAGGTCGTCTCTTTTGGACCGGAGGACTCGCTGTTTGCCACCGCGAAGAGGATGCGCGGACGTTTCGATGCTGCCATACTCTTTCCGAATTCGTTTCGCAGCGCGGCCGAGGCATGGCTTGCCGGCATCCCCCGCAGGGTGGGCTTTCGCGGACATATGCGCTCGATGTTGCTCACTCAAATCATCGATGAGCCCAAGAAAAAGAGGGCGGCACGGCCAAAGCATCAGGGTGATCTATTCTTTCACATTGCCGAACGCTGCGGCGCCAGCGAACCTCCTCCGATACCCGTTCGGCCACCGCGAGCAATAATCGACGACGTCGTCCTTGGTGTGTGCCCGGGCGCCGAGTATGGACCGGCCAAGCGATGGCCCACCGAACGCTTCCGGAAAACCATGGAACTGGTCTCGCAAGAGATCGCATGTTCGTGGGTGATTATTGGAACGGACAGGGACCGGAAGCTCGCGGCTGAAATCCTGCACGGGTTCGACGGAAAAGCCGAGGATCTCGCGGGTAAGACCTCGCTCGATGAATTGATCGAGCGCCTTCGAAACTTGCGTGTGCTCCTCACCAATGACACTGGAACGATGCACCTGGCCGACTGTCTTGGAATTCCGCTCGTGGCAGTTTTTGGCTCAACCGAACCACGATTGACCGGCCCTCGCTCCCCAACAAGCACGGTCCTTCGACATCAGGTCGAATGCAGCCCGTGCTTTCTACGCGAATGCCCGCTCGATTTTCGATGCATGCATGCGGTCGCCCCTGAGGAAGCCGCGAGAGCCATTCTTGCGCTGATGGAACGTGGTTGATTTGCGTTCCAACCCGCCGCCCGTCTTTTCAATCGACCTGTTTTCTCGCGCCGTAGGCGTTGTTCCGATCCACCATGAAGAGGTTCGCCCCCCGGCGCTGGAGCACAAATGTATTATTGTCACCGTACTTTGTCCATGGCCCGGCCGGAACATCCCGGGCTTCGACGAACTTCCAATCGCAGACATCCTTGCCACCCATCATAAGATAGTCGCGCACAGCCGGTGAAACATCCAGTCCCGCGCCCTGGTTCAGATTGGGAAGCGGCCTCTGGTTGCCGAACACGTACTGCCAGTGGTCGGTGCGGAAAGGACCACAGTCCTCCCACTGCGCATAACAGATGCGCCCGCCCCTCTTGATGGCAACCCAGCGCCCCTTCAGCACGCTTTTCCCGGGTCGTTCGAAGGCCTGCTTGAACCAGGGAATTGCCCTCCGGGCTTCAGATTTCGTCGTGCCCCGGGTCACGTCATTGTAGGGAAGCGCAACGTAAAAGGGATTCTGGCGAGGGGTGAATCGGGCGGGACTATAATTTTTTCTCTGCGAGGGATCTGGGTTGTCAAGGCCTCCGTAATTCTGGGCCCATCGAACGTCCCACGAGCTCTTGTAATTAGGAACAGGGTTATTTGCTGTCGGACGTTCACCGACCCAGAAAACCGTCGTCACGATGCCGCGCTTCCATGGATAGCGATTGAACCCGGAGCGGAAATTCGTCGGAGCGACAACCTGAGGTTCAAGTCTTAGCAAGGCATTTTCACGCAGCCGCATCGCCGCTTTCTGAAAATCCGTACTCGTGGAAATCGCCGACTGCGCTTCGGAAGCTCTCAAGGTGGCAGTCACAAAAAGTACCTGCCAATATGGTGGGAGCGAATTTCATGCCGAACTCGTAGGGGCGTCTACTATCGCTACTCAAAGGCGACCCCGCAACACAAAACAGAACCCCCTCACGTCCGGCGCATTGTCGTATCACGAACAAAACGTGCGTCGCTCTCCGGATAATCGAGCGTGTAGTGGAGACCGCGACTCTCCCGGCGGCTGATGGCGCAATCCACGATGAGTGAGGCGACCGCCACGAGGTTGCGAAGCTCCAGCAGTTCAGTTGAGACCTTGAAGTTCCAGTAAAACTCCTGAATTTCCGCATGAAGATTGCGTAACCGGGTGGCCGCACGGTGGAGGCGCTTATCGGTCCGGACAATGCCGACATAGTCCCACATAAGGCGCCGAATTTCGTCCCAGTTGTGATAAATGACGACGAACTCGTCCAAATCCTGCACGTGGCCCGGCCGCCATTCGGGAAGATCAAAGTCGACGCGCGGCTTGCGATTGCGAGTCGACTTTTCGAAGGCACGATGAGCCAGCACGAGCCCTTCGAGGAGTGAATTGCTGGCGAGACGGTTAGCGCCATGGAGGCCGGTGCATGCTACTTCGCCGATGGCATACAATCCGCGCAGACTGGTCTCGCCGTTCAAATCCGTCTTCACACCACCGCATTGATAGTGAGCGGCCGGGACAACAGGAATCGGTTGCGAAGTGATGTCGATACCGAAGCCGAGACAGGTCTCGTAGATGGACGGAAATCGCGATTTCACAAACTGGGCCGGCTTGTGTGTGATATCAAGAAAGACGCACTTGCTCCCCGTCCGTTTCATTTCCGCATCGATGGCACGAGCCACAATGTCGCGTGGGGCGAGTTCATTTTTCGGGTGATATTGCTCCATGAAGCGGCGTCGCTTCGCATTGATGAGAATGCCCCCTTCTCCGCGCACGGCTTCCGAAATGAGAAAAGACTTTGCCTCGGTATGGTAAAGGCAGGTTGGATGAAACTGGACGAATTCCATGTTCGCGATCAGGGCACCCGCGCGCCACGCCATCGCCACTCCGTCGCCTGTGGCGATGTCGGGATTCGTCGTGTAGAGGTAGACCTTCCCGCAGCCGCCTGTTGCCAGCGCATTGATGTCGCTTCGCAGCGTCTCCACCTCGCCGCTCTCCTCGTCGAGCACGTACACACCCACACAACAGTCCTGCATTGCGTAGCCAAGCTTTCCCGTTGTTAGGAAGTCCACAGCCATGTGATTTTCCAGAACCGTAATTCTCGAGTGACCGGAAATCTGAGTAACGAGGGTTCGTTCAATTTCGGATCCCGTGAAGTCCTGAAAATGCAACACGCGCCGTTTGGAATGCCCGCCCTCCCTGGCAAGATCAAGTTCGCGCACGCCGTCTCCCAGCTCCCTTTCGTCGAAATGCATCCCCAATCTCATGAGCTCTGCGATGCGGGCGGGCCCTTCGGTGACGACAACGCGCACGGCCTCTTGGTTACAGAGGCCGGCGCCGGCCACGAGGGTGTCTTGAATGTGGAGATCAAAGGAATCCTCCTCGCTCACCACACAAGCCACTCCGCCCTGCGCCCAGGCGGTATTCGAATCCTCAAGTTTGCGCTTCGTTACAAGCGCCACGGAGCCCTTTTCGGCTGCCTTCAACGCGAACGTGAGTCCGGCAATACCGCTGCCGATCACTATGAAGTCAAACTCTCTCATGGTGGCAGGACGCGGCTGAGAGGAAGGCGGTTGGCACAACGGAACTCGAGGGCGACGTCACAGATTTTAGGGCCGTGGGGGCACCCCAATGTTATCAATCAAACGCGCTTTGCCGAGAAAAACCGCCACGGCAAGACGCATTGGACGGCGAAAGTCTTTGGCCGGTTGGATCGTCTCAGCGTCAACAAGCTCAAGATAGTCGATCCTCGCGCCGGAAATTTGTTCGATTCTTCGGCGTCCCGTCTTCAGGATGTCTCCGACTCGTCGTCCAGCGGCCGCCGCGCGGAGGGCTGCGTAAATTTCCGGCGCAACGGAGCGCTCGTCCGCGGTGAGATAATTGTTGCGCGAACTCATCGCCAGTCCGTCGGGCTCTCGAATCGTCGGATATCCGATGATCCGAATCGAAAAATCCAAATCGCGCACCATCCTGCGAATGATGGCAAGCTGCTGCCAATCCTTCTCTCCAAAAACGGCAACCTCTGGTCGAAGAATCAAGAACAACTTCGCTACCACGGTGCATACTCCGCGAAAATGACGGGGTCGCGATGCTCCGCATAGACGTAGGGATAGTGAGCTTTCCTCGACAAACACGGAACGGTCCGCATGATACATTTGTTCCGCAGAAGGTTTGAAAACGAGATCCGCTCCGCACGCCCTGCAAACCTCCAGATCCTGGCTTGGCGATCGCGGATACTTTGAGAAGTCCTCCTTCGGTCCAAATTGGATGGGATTGACAAAGATAGAGACGATGACTTTTCCGCGTTTTCCCGCGAGCTTTCGGGCACGGCGGACCAAGGCGGCATGGCCATCGTGCAACGCACCCATTGTAGGTACCAAAACCAAACGGCGCTTCGCTCTCGCGCAGTATTCACGCGCGGATGCAAGAGACTTCGCGATTTTCACCGTTCCCGCTGGCAAAGCGCCCTAGGAGACTGTTGAAAAACCCACGGACCCCACACCCCCATCAAGCCTGCGCTTTGCTCCTTGCGATCTTCCGAAAATTGACGGCGTGGGTTATTCAACGGTCTCCTAGGGCGCCGTCGCCGCGGGGCTTCCCTTCGGCGTAGCTAGCTCCACGGGGCTTGCCGCCGGCGTGGCTGCTTCCGCGGGACTTGCCGCCGGCGTGGCTGTTGCCGCGGGCGCAGGTGCGGTCGCAGAAGCCGCCGGAACCGCGGCATTCAGCAACTCTTGTTGAACCCGGGTTCGCCCGCTCTCTCTGCGTGAATACGCAATGGCAAGCATGAGGGTGATCGCAAAGAATGCCACGCCTAGCCAAACGGTGAATTTCGCCAGCACATGGGTCGTTTGCGCACCAAAGATGTTGTCTGTCACGGTTCCTCCGAACGCGGCCCCAAGGCCCTCGCTGCGAGGAAGCTGCATCAAGACGACCAGCACCAGCAGCAGACAGACGATCACATGAAGAGTCAGCAGGATGGGAACAATCAACCACATATCGGAAAGAGCCGAAAACTGCTCCATCGCGTTTCATTTGTAAAGGTCCTTCGTACTAGGTCCTTCCCGCTGAATCTCTTGACCCGCCGCGCGCATCATGAGAATCTCCTTACCCCTTAGATTTTGCTGCCTGTGGACCTTAAAGAGATTCGAACACTGATCGACCTGATGAAGAAAAACGGCCTGTCCGTCTTCAAAATGGAGCGCGAAGGATTCAAGATCACGCTGAAAACCGGTAGCGCGGACAGCGCCGCACAGGTCATCGCTGTGTCACCCGCGCATGCCCTGGCGGGTAGCTCGCCACAGCCGACCCACATCACAAACGAGACAGCCGCAGAAGCTTCGCACAAGGAAATTAAGTCGCCGATGGTCGGCACCTTTTACGCGGCCCAATCGCCCGAGGCAGCACCCTATGTTACGGTCGGTCAGGAGATTACCCCGGAGACAGTGGTCTGCATCATCGAAGCCATGAAGGTGATGAATGAGATCAAGGCAGAGATCTCCGGCGTCATTGCCGAGGTGTGCGCTGAAAACGGTAAACCCGTCCAGTTCGGACAGGCTCTCTTTCGCGTCAAATAGATCAGAGACAACCGGCGCGCAGACGTTTGGGAATCCGGTCGACCGTCAAGCAATGTTCAAGAAAATTCTCATCGCCAACCGCGGCGAAATCGCCCTGCGGATCATTCGGGCATGCAAAGAGCTCGGTATCCAGACTGTCGCCGTCTATTCCGAGCCCGACGTGGAAAGCCTCCATGTCCAGCTTGCGGATGAAGCCATTTGCATCGGCGCCGGCTCCCAGCCCGCAAAGCTATCTGAAGATCGATCGCATCATCAGCGCCGCGGAGATTTCCGACGTCGACGCAATTCATCCTGGCTACGGATTCCTCGCGGAAAACGCGCATTTCGCGGAAGTGTGCGCGAGCTGCAACATTAAGTTCATAGGTCCTCCCGCCAGTGCCATTCGTCTCATGGGCGACAAGAATTCCGCCCGCGAGTGCGCCCGCAAGGCCGGAGTGCCCATTTCGCCAGGCAGCGACGGAACGGTGGACAGCGAGGAAGATGCCATCAAGGTCGCGCGAAAAGTCGGCTTTCCCGTCATGATCAAGGCGGTCGCCGGCGGTGGAGGGCGCGGGATGCGCGGCGCCAGTAACGAAGGGAGCCTCGTGCAAGGCTACCATGCCGCGCGCCTCGAGGCGGATAAGGCCTTCGACAATCCCGCCGTCTATATCGAAAAGTTTATCGTCAATCCTCATCATATTGAATTTCAGATTTTCGGCAGACGAACACGGCCACGTCGTTCATCTCGGGGAACGCGATTGTTCCATCCAGCGCCGCAATCAGAAGATCGTCGAGGAGTGTCCCTCCCCGCTTATGACGCCCGAACTCCGCGCTCGAATGGGCGCTGCGTCGATCAAACTGGCAGAGAACGTCGGATACGCCAATGCGGGCACGATCGAGTTTCTCGTGGACAATCACGGTCATTTCTATTTCATGGAGATGAACACCCGCATCCAGGTCGAGCATCCGATCACCGAGGAAGTCTACGGATGCGATCTCGTCAAACAACAGATTCAGGTCGCCGCGGGAGAGCATCTTTCCAAGCACCTCGTCGATGCTATCGCAAGACACCACTCCATCGAATGCCGCATCAACGCGGAAGATCCGGCCAACAACTTCATGCCGTGTCCCGGAGAGATTAAGTTGTATTATGCGCCTGGCGGGCGTGGCGTTCGAATCGACTCCCATGTCTATGCGGGGTATCCCGTCCCGTCGCATTACGATTCGATGATCGCCAAAGTCATCACCACCGCCTCCAGCAGAAAGGCGTGCATTCACCGAATGTCTCGCGCCCTCGGCGAATACATGATCACCGGTGTCAAGACGACCATTCCCTTCCAACAGGCAATCATGCAAAATTCCGATTTTCGGCGCGGCAAGTATCACACCGGCTTCGTCGAAAAGCTTTCGCAAAGCGGAATTCCGATGGTCGAACCCGGATGATCGCGCCTCGCTTAAAAAAGTCTGCGGGTCATCGCGAAAAAGTGTCAGTAAATGCGCGATGACCCTTAGGATTGACGCGCTGCCGCTTACCGTCCAGTATCACCGCCCCTGCTGATTCATGCGCCACACAATTTCCATCCTCGTCGAAAACAAGTTCGGGGTACTTGCCCGCATAGCCGGAATGTTCAGCGGCCGCGGCTTTAATATCGATACCCTTAACGTCGGCCCAACGCTGGACGCCACCGCCTCCCGGATGACAATCGTCGTTCGCGGCGACGACAAGGTGCTCGAGCAGGTCACCAAGCTGCTCGAAAAACTCGTCGACGTGATCGACGTGCAGGATTTCCGTGACGAAGAGTATGTGGACCGCGAACTCGTTCTCCTTCGCGTGACGGCAACTTCGAAAACGCGCTCGGAAGTGATGCAGATCTGCGATATTTTCCGCGCCAAAATCATTGACGTGCAGCCTGAAACGCTCGCCATCGAAGTGACCGGCACCGAAAGCAAAATGGAAAAATTTCTCATGCTCATGGACCGCTTCGGTATCAAGGAACTGACCCGCACCGGAAAAGTCGCACTACCGCGCACAAAAGATTGACCTTTGCCAGAAATTTCCACTATGCCCGCCAAAATTTATACCGACAAAGACGCCGATCTGGCGACTCTCAAAGGCAAGACTCTCGCCGTGCTCGGCTTCGGCTCTCAGGGTCACGCCCATGCCCTCAACCTAAAGGACAGCGGCTGCAAAGTCATCATCGGTCTCTATCCCGGCAGCAAGAGCCGCAAAGTCGCCGAAGACTATGGCTTCCCAGTTTACGATACGGCCGAGGCCGTGAAACTTGCCGACGTGATTATGGTCGGCATCCCCGACACCAAGCAGGCCGCAGCCTACAACAAGGACATCGGCCCAAATCTCGCCAAAGGGAAGACGCTCCTTTTTACCCACGGCTTCAGCATACACTTCAAGACCGTCGTCCCGCCGAAGGACGTCAACGTCATCATGGTCGCTCCCAAGGGCCCGGGTCATATCGTGCGCCGACAGTTTACGGAGGGGAAGGGCGTGCCAGCGCTTATCGCTGTCTATCAAGATCCCGGCAAGGATGCTAAAAAAATTGCCCTTGCTTGGGCGAAAGGCGTTGGCGGAACGCGCGGGGGCGTCATTGAGACGACTTTCAAAGAGGAAACCGAAACCGACCTCTTCGGCGAACAGACAGTTCTCTGCGGAGGCGCCTCCGCACTCGTTCAGGCTGGATTCGAGACCCTCGTCGAAGCCGGCTATTCACCCGAGATGGCTTACTTCGAATGTCTTCACGAATTGAAACTCATCGTCGATCTCATGAATGAATCAGGCATCGCAGGCATGCGGTTCTCAATTAGCGAAACAGCCAAGTGGGGAGACGTTAGCATCGGTCCGAAGATCATCGATGCGTCGGTGAAGAAACGGATGAAGGCTGCCCTCAAGAACATCCAGACCGGCAAATTTGCGAAGGACTGGATTAAGGAATACGAGAGCGGCTACAAGCGCTACGATGCGCTCCTCAAGGCCGGCGAGAGACACCCGATCGAAAAAATAGGCGCCCGTCTTCGCGGCCTGATGCCTTGGATCAAGAGGAAAAACATTCGAGGCGCACAAGCCGCCTACTGATCCAGACGCCTCGCATCTCGCGTGACCTACGATTTTGTCGTCATCGGCGGCGGGAGCGCTGGGTACGCTGGCGCCCGGACAGCCGCGGCCCTCGGCATGAAAAGCTGCGTCATTGAGGGCGCGAACCATGTCGGCGGACTTTGCATTCTGCGCGGCTGCATGCCGAGCAAGACACTCATCGAATCCGCCAACCGCCTGCGTTCCGTTCGTCACGCGCGGGAATTCGGACTACGCGTCGAACGAATCGAATTCGACGCCGGCGAGATCATTGCCCGAAAAAACCGGTTGATCGCGGAATTCGCAGACTACCGGCGCGAACAGCTGGAGCAGGGAGATTTCGATTTCCTTCGGGGCACTGCCGCGTTCATCGATAAGACCACCCTCCTCGTCAAGGGCCTAAAGGGATCGGCCGAGACCGTCACTGCGAGGTCCTTTCTCATCGCAACGGGCTCCGTGATCAGCACCCCAGACATCCCAGGCTTGGCCGGCGCAGGGTGCCTCACCAGCGACGACGTGCTGGGGCTCACGAGCATTCCCGAGTCCATCATCGTTCTTGGGGCAGGGCCGGTCGCCCTTGAACTGGCCCATTACCTTGATGCGCTTGGGTCGCGTCTCACGATCGTGCAGCGTAGCGCGCAACTGCTCAAAGGAATGGATCAGGACGTCGCCAAAGCCGTGGAAAACGCCTTTCGAAAGCGGGGCATGCAGATCTTTACGAAGACGAAACTCCTTCGCATCGAGCGAAATGAAGAAACTCGCCGTGTCTTCTTCGAACACGAAGGATCAGAAAAAAGCGTTGAGGCGGCCGCAATTTTGAATGCGCTCGGACGCGAACCCAATGTGATCGGCCTGAGACTTGAAACAGCGGGCGTCAAACTCGAAAAGAACGCGATCGCGGTTAGCGCCCATCAGCAGACGTCTGCGCCGCATATCTTTGCCGCAGGCGATTGCTGCGGACCATTCGAAGTCGTTCACATCGCCGTCGAACAGGGAGAACGCGCTGCTCGCAATGCCGTCCGCTTCCTCAACAGCGAATCCGGATTTGAGTCAATGGATTACCGGCTAAAGCTCTACGTCATTTTCACCGAACCCCAGGTCGCCGCCGTTGGGCTTTCGGAAAACGACGCGAGAGCTCGGGCCATCGATGCCCTCTCTGCCGCTTACCCTTTTTACGACCACGGAAAATCGTTGATCATGGATGAAACCGAGGGTTTTGTGAAACTGCTGGCCGACAGGTCCACTCATGAGATCCTCGGCGGCTCCGTCGTCGGTCCCGACGCCTCGGAATTGATCCACGAAATCGTCGTCGCTATGCGTTTTCGCGCCACAGCCGAGCAGCTCGCGACGATACCGCATTACCATCCCACCCTCAGTGAAATCTGGCTTTATCCCGCAGAAGAATTGGCAGGAACTTCACCAGCATCGGCGAGCATTTTACCCGGCAAGCACAAAGCGATCTAGCTTCTGAGGTGCGGGATTGACCGCGCAGGAAACCCCAGTTAGAATACATCAAAAGGGGTTTCTCTATGAATCTCAATAACCTGACCGGTGCCTTTACGCCCGATGGCGGTTCCACTGCTTCGAAGAATGTTCTTGCCGGCGACGTCGAACTCAAGGGAACGATCAAATTCGAAACGGAGCTGGCCTTTGATGGAAAGCTTGAAGGCGAGATTATCTCAGACGACGGAATTCTCACCCTAGGCAAGAATGCGGACGTCCGTGGCGACTTGAAAATCAAGTCAGTCGTCGTCCATGGCACTGTCACCGGCAGCATAAGTGTGGCAGAACGCTGCGAGCTCAAATCCACATCCCAGCTCACTGGGGACATGAAGGCCATGCGCGTCGTCATCGAGGAAGGCGCAATTTTCATCGGAAACGCGGAGGTTACTCCAAAGTCCAAGGCAGACCGTGCCGGAACCCCAGCGGTCCAGGACCTGACTCGCAAAATTCATTCCGTTCCTGTTACCGCATAATTCCTGATGCCGTTCGTTCCGCGCAAGGCGCCTTCCCGCTGCCCACATTGCGGATTTGTTCAGGACGAACCGGAGCATCTCATTTCCACGTATTGCCATGGTTGCGGAAACCATTACGAGGTGCGCGTAAATTCGGCGACGCGCACGCTTTCGAATCGATTCCACCGGATCCTTAATCGAATAGGAGGGCCCCCGCCTTCGCTGCCCGCTCGAAAAATCCGCTGCCATCGCTGCAGCCAGATCCACGAGGTGTCCGGCCATGCAAGGAGTACTTTGTGCCCTCACTGTAATGCAGCGATCGATCTCTGCGATGTCACAATCTTCTCCAGTACCTCGAGACCGATTGACACCCGCGGCAATTTGATGATCACGTCGTCGGGCTACGTATGCAGCGCTCTCACCGTTTGCCGCGACGCATTCGTTGCCGGGCGGATCAGCGGCACTCTCGTTTGCGAAGACACTCTTTATCTCACTTGCTCAGAGCGATTGTGCTGCCAAATCAATGCGGCATTCGTAATCATTGAAGGACACGCTCGCCTGGAGGTCACCTGCCCGATAAAAACCGGTGACCTTACGGTTCATGGGCAGGCTGCGGGAAATTTCGAATGTGCCGGCAGCATGTGGATTGCCAGGGGTGGATTGATCGAAGGGTCCATTTCCGCGAGTTCCGTTATCGTCGAACGTGGCGGAACCCTGCTGGCCGAGACTTCCATCCGCCCTGCGCGGAGTCGAAGGCCGGTCCAGCACGAGGATGAATTTGACACCTTCTTGATTCCCGCCGAGCATCCACTGCCAGCCTACTGAGCGGCTTTTTGGGGGTCGGGAGGCAGAAACGGCGCAAGCGCGTCCAACTGGGCGCCGGCCGCGCGTCCTGCGGGCGACTGAGTATACGTCGAGACGACGTTCGCGAGAACTTTGCGCGCCTCATCGAGTTTGCCCAATCGAACGAGGATGCGGCCTTCGAGAAGCGCGGCGAACGGTGCCGCATAGCTGGCGGAGCCCTTCGCCTGCACCTCGCGCAAGGCCGTCAGGGCTTCATTGGTCTTCCCTGCCACGGCGAGATTTTCCGCAAGCCCGAGCTGCGCGCCTCCAGTCAGAGGATGGGCCGGAAACGTTGTTAGAAATTTCTCATAGAGTGCGGAGGATTCGATCAGCTCTCCTTGTGCGCGCAGCGAGTCCGCCAGAAGGAAATAGGCGTTTGCAGCGGGGATCGAGTTCGGGTACTTCGCGATCAGTGCACGCCACGCGTCGGAATCTTGGGCCTCGGCAAACAGCGTTTCGGCCGCGCGACGTGCGCTGTGCTGACTGAAGAGCCAGATGACAAGAGCCGCGGCTATGGCCAGTAAGATTGCCCCGCCAAAAAGAATGGCAGAGCGATTCTTTTGCCAGAAAAGCTCGGCTTCAAAGCTTCCGACGTCATAGACCCGCTCGTCAGCCGGAGGCGGGTCGCTTTTCGAAGCCATGCTTTTCTAGCCTCCGACTTCCGCCCGGGCCGCTTCCGCCAGCGCCGTGCTGAGATAGCGCTCTCCGGTCGAGCAGGCAACCGTCACAATAAGTTTTCCGGCGTTTTCCGGACGCTTTGCAACCTCAATGGCAGCCCAGACATTCGCGCCTGAACTGATCCCCGCGAGGATACCTTCCTCTTTAGCAAGACGGCGCGCCATGACAAAGGAGTCCTCATTGCTGACCTGAATGCATTCAGTGATTTGAGGATCGCCGTCTTCACCCTTCAGATGAAGATTGTTGGGAACAAAGCCGGCGCCCGTACCCTGGATCTTGTGCGGTCCCGGCTTAAGCGGTTGGCCGGCCAGGGTCTGAGAGATCACCGGGGAGTCTTTAGGTTCGACCGCAATCGCCTGGAACGAAGGTCTGCGCGGCTTGATGATCTCGACACAACCACTGATCGTTCCGCCCGTGCCGACCGCGGAGATGAGGATGTCCACCTTCCCGTCGGTGTCTTCCCAGATTTCCTCCGCCGTGGTCTTTCGGTGAATCTCCGGATTGGAGGGATTGTTGAATTGCTGGGGGATCCAGGCATTCGGAGTCTCTTTAGCAATCTGCTCAGCCCTCGCAATGGCGCCCTTCATCCCCTCGACGCCGGGTGTAAGAACGAGCTTTGCGCCAAGCATCGCCAGCAACGTGCGGCGCTCAATGCTCATAGTCTCGGGCATGGTAAGAATAAGCTTGTATCCCTTGGCTGCGGCAACGAACGCAAGAGCGATGCCCGTGTTGCCGCTCGTCGGTTCGACGATCACAGTGTCCCGCGTGAGAATTCCTTTCTCCTCGGCATCTTCGATCATCGACATCCCGATGCGGTCCTTAACGCTGCCAAGCGGATTGAAGAATTCGCACTTGAGCGCGATCGTTGCATCGAGGCCTGCAGTGACCTTGTTGAGTCTCACCAGCGGTGTCCGGCCGACCGTTTCGACAATATTGTTGTAAATCCTGCCCATGATTTTATGTTGGAGATTGGGGTTGCGAAAGCTACACAACCGGGCTTGCTGCGGCAAAGGCTTATTTTTTCCATCGTATGCCAGTTTTGCTTACTGAAGAGGAAATCGCGCAAAAGCTTCTCACCGCAAGCGACTGGGAGCGGCAAGGCGCGGAAATCACGCGCCACCTAAAATTCGCCGACTTCAAGGGAGCGATGCGCTTCACGGACTTGGATTTCGCACTGGCCGACAGAAATCAATCGCTGCGCGCCGTAGCTAGCTCGCCTCGAACTTGACCGGCTTCTCGTAAATCGCCAGGACGATGCAGCCCGCCTCGCTGACAATGCTGTGCCGGGTTCCGGGCGCATTGATCATCAAAGTCCCCGCGGTTGCTGTGCTGTTTTGGTCCCGCTGCGACCCGGACAGAACAAGGATATGCTCGTAGCCTTGATGCTCGTGCATGGGAACCCTAGCCTCCTTACGAAACCGGATTAAGGCGGCCGTCGGACCGGAAGCTCCATCCCCGTATAACCGGTAAATGTCCACGCCGTCGCGAAACGGCTGCCAAGCAATCGCGTCGGCGTGCTCCGCAATTTCAAACAGGTTCTTCAATTCCAAACGCGCAAAAGTGGGGGCGGGATCGGGTTCCACGGTGCCTGAAGTTTACGCTGCGACTTCTCGTAATGACGAGAGTTCTCCAGCGCGCGGTTGTCTCACGTTTATCCGGCAATCGCGTCGATGAAGGCGCGAGAATCCGCCACGGCGCCGAAGACGCCACCCTGCATTTTTACCATTTTCAGCGCTGCAAGGTGGTTGTTGTAGTCCGTGGCGCCCGTGCAATCCGAAAGGATCAAACACTCGTACCCACGATCATTGGCCTCACGCATCGTAGTATGAACGCACACGTCCGTTGTGATGCCAGCCAGAACGAGATTGTGAATTCCCTTTTGCCGCAAGAGCATATCGAGATCCGTAGCGTAAAAGGAACCCTTCCCCGGCTTGTCAATGACCGCCTCGCCAGGTAGCGGGGCAAGTTCCTCGATGATATCCCAACCCGGTTCGCCGCGCGTAAGAATTCTTCCGCAAGGGCCCGGATCACCAATTCCAGCCCCGATGCGACGGCTGCGCCATCGCTTGTTGGCAGGAAGATCCGCAAGATCCGCCCGATGGCCTTCGCGCGTATGCATGATGTGAAAACCCTTGCCGCGCGCCGCATCAAGGACATTGCGAATCGGTTCGATCGGCGCCCGGGTCAAGGAGAGGTCGTATCCCATCTTATCAACATAACCTCCCATTCCACAGAAGTCGGTCTGCATGTCGATAATGAGAAACACCGTGTTATCGGGCCGCAGGTCGCCGTTCCAGGGCCACGGATAAGGATCTGATCTAACATGACGCTCGTTCATAGTGCACAAGAGACTATCACAGCCGTCAAAAGAAGAGCGTTGGGCCGCCCTGGAGCACAGTCTCGCTCTCCACGCTTCTGCCCGCTGTGGTCGAGGCAGCAAGCGAAGCAGGAAAAAAGAAGCCCCGTGAAGAAAAAGCTTGAATGACTACATGCCTGGCACTGGTTGGTTTTTTCAGAACACGCTGCGCACGAGGCCGCCGTCCACGCGGAGCGCGGCGCCATTGATCGCCGAGGCGAGCGGGCTGCTCACGAACGTGACGAGGTGCGCGATTTCCGCGGGATCGATGAGCCGCTCAATGAGCGAGGTGGGACGGTTTTCCCGCATGAAGCGACGCTCCGCCACCTCAAGAGGCTCGCCGGGGAAGAGGTCCTGCACGAACTTTTCCACGCCGGCGCTCTTGCTCGAGCCGGGCAGGACGGTGTTCACCGTGACTGCGGTGCCCTTGGTGAGTTCCGCGAGGCTGCGGGAGACGGAGAGTTGCATAGTCTTGGTCGCGGCGTAGTGCGCCATTTCCGGCGAAGGGCTGATCGCGGACTCGCTGGAGACGAAAATGATGCGGCCGGTTTTGCGCTCGAGCATGGCCTTGAGGTAGTGTCGGGCCAGTCGCACGCCGCTCATGACGTTGACGTCGAACAGGCGCTGCCAGGCTTCGTCGGTCTCGTCGAAGAAGCCCACGGCCTCGTAAATGCCGAGGTTGTTGACGACGATGTCCACCTGCGGGAACTGGCGGATCGTCTCCTCCGCGCCCACGGCGGTGCCGTTGTCGGTGGCGAGCTTTTCGAGCTTCGCCCCGGAATGATCCTTGCGAATCGCAGCGATGGCGGCATCCACGCCGGATGAGGAGCGTCCGTTGATGATGACACGGGCGCCTTCCGCGGCAAGGGAGCGGGCGATTTCCAGGCCGATGCCTCCGGTGGAGGCGGTGACGAGAGCGAGTTGGTTATCGAGTTTCAGGTTCATAATGGTGTTAAATGATTGAGTTGCGTGATCACGAGCCGACCCAAGCGTCGCTGGCCACTTCTCCGGCGAATTCCTGCTCGTGTCCGTCCTGAGCACGTGAAGGACCGCTAGATCGGACGAGCAAAAGAAAGCTCGTGGCCATCAGGATCGGGCAAATGGAAATAACGTTCGCCCCACGAGGCATCCTGCGGACTGTCTGGATGAAAGCCCTTTTCCACGAGGTACGCCCAGAAAGGGTCAACATCAGAAACGTGAAAAATCAGCCGCCCCCACCGGATACTAGCAGTGCCGTGTTCGAGGTTAAGAATCGTTTCCCCGTCTTTTGTGCGGAGCGACGTGAAATATGAGCCTTCGCCCCCGTAGATGATCTCCAGTCCCAAGACATCCTTGTAGAAGCGAACGGATGCCCGCATGTTCGCAACCCGAAGGGTAACCGCAGAAATCTTCTCAACCATAGATGTGCCTCCAAGGGAATGCCGGTACGTCCAGCCGTCCTTCTAACACTCTCCTACTTTACCCCTGGTGACACGAATGTTTTTGCTGGGGCTGTACGTCAGCACTCGAACCCATCCACAAAACTGAACGCCTCAACGCTATTCTCGATTCCATTACTCGGGGTTTGGGGAGCAACGGAACAGAAACCCGGCTTAACAGGCAGTCGGCTTCGCACGTTACTCCGTGACAATATGTTACAGGATATCACGTGCCTGACGCCGATTACTGTCATTTTGGTGACTAATCGCCTCTCGGATCGCAGCGTGGAGGGAAACTGAGTTTTGAACCGAATTTTCACTCGTCGAGACTCGAAATACCGGTTTTCTGTTCCGTTGCTCCCGAGATCCAAATCCCTGCACCATGAAAGCATTCCTCCCGCTCACACTCGCCCTGCTGATAGGATTCAGCCTTCTTCATGCAGATACGGACAAGGAGGCGCTCGGCAAGCTCACCGCCCGGATCGGAGACAAATTTTGGTCGCCTCCCGAGAAGAGGCTGGTGCGGGCCACGATTTACGGAAAAGGCGCGGACGACGGCAAGAGCGACGAGAAGATCGGCCTGCGTTACGCCACCGAGAAGGAAGCAGGCACGCTGGCGGTGCCGCAGTGGCTGCCACGTGGCAGCATGGTGAAAATCCACACCGAGCAGGGCGTGCTCGCCTACGTCGCTGTTGATGAGGGCCCTAGCGTGGAGGCGAGACACGCGGCAAAGGAATCGGGCAAGACCGAGGAGCAAAAGGCGGCACACGTGCTGGACTTTTGTGCGGCTGAGCAACTGTGGCCCGATTTCGTGATCGTGGAGATTTACTATTACGCGGGTAAAGTCCCCTTCAACGAATTGAGCATTGACGAGCAGAGGACGCTGTTCGCCTATGCCATGGAATATGTTACCAAGCGGGAGTAGGTCGATTGGTCAGTGCGCCGACCAACTCACGGCGCTCGTGACGAAGAGTTAAGCATTACGGCCGAATAACGAAGCCGTCGAAACCAACCTGCGCCCATGCCCAACTCTTTCACTGGCGGCTGCGCCTGCGGCGCGATCCGTTACGAATGCACGTCCCGGCGATCGCGATGCTCAACTGTCACTGCCGCACCCGTGCCAAAAGGCGTTGCGATATCTCCATAGCACCACTTCCGCCGCGATTGCCAGACCTGCGGTCCGTTCACGCCGGTCATGTATGTGCCGGCCAAGGCCTTTCGCAGCATCCGGGCCCACTCGGGCGGCAGCAGCCCCCCTTGTCCACCAAAAACGTGATCACCCGTGCCCGGAAGAGTTCCTCCAAAGGCTTGAGACCGGCCTCGGGCATGATGTGGAAGACCCCCGAACGCGCAAACAGCCCGTCGGCCACCAGCGCGTGCACGAATGGATTCTGGCCGGAGAGGCTACGGCTGGCGAGCCGCCTCTCCCCGCAGATCAAAAGCAATCGGGAGAGCGTCAACTCCCCACAACTTCACAACCTGAGCGCCTCCCCGGTCTGCCGGGTCTGCTCATAGCCAATGTAGGTATAGCGCACGGTGGTGCGGATACTGAGCCACGATTTCCTCAGTCTGGAAGAGGGCGTTGACCAGGAGCAAGATTTATGCGGTGGAGACAATTCTTGGCACAGAAGGCGCTTGCACAACAACTCGGGCACCGACGAGGCGCGCAATCCAGACCATCACTGCCATGACCAACGGATCTACTCTGAGTATCGAGGCCGAACCATATCCCTACGAAATCCAACCCGCTCTCTGCGCGCTCCTCATCATCGACATGCAGCGAGACTTCCTCGAGCCTGGCGGATTCGGAGAAATGCTCGGCAACGATGTCTCACAACTCCGCCGCGCGATCGATCCGAATCGCCGTCTGCTCGGAGCCTGGCGCAAGGCGGGCCTGGCAGTCATCCACACCCGCGAAGGACACCGCCCCGATCTCACCGATCTGCCACCAGCCAAGAAAGTCCGCGGACGCAGCAAGACATCGATCGGCGATCCATGGACCAATGGGACGCATCCTGGTCCGTGGCGAGGCCGGCCACGACATCATTCCGGAACTCTACCCGCTCCCCAGCGAACCTGTGATCGACAAGCCGGGCAAGGGTGCCTTTTTCGCCACCGATCTCTATGCCATCCTCCAAAATCGCGGGATCAGGCAGCTCATTGTCACCGGTGTGACCACGGAGGTCTGCGTCAACACCACCGTGCGCGAAGCCAACGATCGCGGCTTCGACTGCCTGGTTCCAGAGGACTGCGTGGGCTCTTACTTTCCGGAATTTCAGGAGATGGGTCTCAAGATGATCAAGGCTCAAGGCGGCATTTTCGGCTGGGTCTCCCACTCCGACAAGATTCTCGCCGCACTTGCATGAGGGCGGCTCCCATCACGACGATCAAATGCCAACCATGACAACAACAATGACAAAGCCAAAACTTTGGGTGCCCGGAGACTGGAACGCTTTCTTCGGCTTCGGAACCAACATTCTTGTCAACTTACTGACGTTGACAGCCCTCCTGCGCTTTGTGCTTAAGATGCCGGACGAGATCGTCTTCGGTCGCATTCTGCCCGCCACGGGCCTTATGCTCTGTCTCTCCACGCTCTACTACGCGTGGCTGGCCTATCGGTTGGCAAAGCAAACGCGGACGCACCGACGTCTGCGCTTTGCCATCAGGCATCAGCGTGCCGCACATGTTTGTGGTCACGTTTGTGATCATGCTGCCTATCGCGCTAACGACGGGCGATCCGATCAAGGGCTGGGAGGCAGGGCTCACCTGGGTTTTCATCCAGAGCTTCGTATTGATGATTGGTGGATTTATTGGACCCGTGATTCGAAGAATCACTCCCCGCGCCGCCCTGCTCGGAACGCTTGCGGGCGTGTCAGTGACCTTCATTTCCATGGCGCCGGCCGTTCAAATGTTTATGACGCCGTTGATCGGAATCGTTTGTTTCGCGATCATCCTGCTCAGTTGGTTCGGTGGCGTCAAATACCGTGGCGTGCCAGCGGGCTTGGTGGCGATCGCTGTGGGAACCGCCATTGCCTGGGGTTCGACGGTGGTGGGCCTGAACTACGGAGGCATGAGTTTTCAAGGGCTTGCGGACGCTGTCGTCAACTTCGGCTTCCGCGTGCCAATCCCAGCTTTTGGCCATGTGTTCTCCGGTTTCGAATTTCTCGGCGTAATTCTCGTCACAGCGATTCCCTTCGGGATCTATGATCTTGTCGAGGCGCTCGATAATGTCGAAAGCGCCGCGGTGGCCGGCGACGAATTTCCAACCACTCGCGTCCTGACCGCGGATGGCGTGGTAAGCCTCGTGGGCTGCCTGATGGGCAACCCGTTCATCAACGCAGTCTATATCGGTCACCCTGGGTGGAAAGCGATGGGAGGGCGGATTGGTTACTCCGCGGCCACCGGGATTGCGGTGATTCTCTTGTGTTGGTTCGGCACCATCTCGCTCATGCTGGCGCTTATTCCGACCATCGCCATCCTGCCGATCTTGCTCTACATCGGAATGCTGATCGGTTCACAGGCGTTCCAAGAGACGCCGAAGAGGCACGCTCCGGCGATCATTCTCGCTCTCACTCCGCACCTCGCGCACTGGGCGGTCACACTGATGAATGGCGCGCTTGCCGCAGTCGGCACCTTCGCAGTTACCGAGGAACTTGCCGGAAAAATGAAGGATCAAGGCGTCCTGTACCGGGGTCTCGAAATCCTTGGAGGAGGCTCGATCTTGGGCGGCTTGATTCTTGGGGCGGTCGCCGTGTGCATTATTGACAAGAACTTTGTGAAGGCGGCGGGATTCGCGCTCGCCGGGGCCATCATGACTTTCTTCGGCTTCATGCATGGGCACCAGATTGGCATCGCACACGACCCGACCGTGGCGTTAAGCTACCTCGTCGTCGCGGTCATCTTTGCCGGATGCGCCAAACTGGTCGTCGTGGAGCCCAAGGCAAACGAAACTCTGGAACACGCCGGCGCGCTGCCCCAGCCCGCCGAATGAGATTCGGCAGGAACTCTTGGAGAATCTAGAGGTCGACGGGCGAGTTTAGCAATTCTGATACCCGTTTGAGCAAACGGCCCGCGGCTCCGCCATCCAGCACCCGGTGGTCAAAGCTCAACGTGAAGGCAGCTTCGGTCACGGGCAAAAATTCTTTCTTCACGGGATTCCAATGCGGCACCACCTGCCCGCAGCCCATGCCCAGCAGCAACGTTTGCTCCGGTAGCGGAATCGGTGTGGCGATAGTTAGTCCGAACACGCCGTAGTTGGTGACTGTCGCTATCGAGCCGCCTGTTTCGCCCGCGGGCAGACGGCGCTGTCTTGCGAGATCAACGAGACGGTCATAGCGGTCTACCAGATTCGCCAGGGCGAACTGATCCGCGTTTCGAATTACAGGAACAAGCACGCCATCCTCTGCCTCCACAGCGAAGCCGATGTCGATCGATCGCGGATGAATGATGCGATCGCCGATCAAGCGCCCGGCAGGCGCGCTATTCTCGGAAAGAGCTATCGCCAACGCGCGAAGCGCGTAAAGAGCGGGCCCCGCTTTGTGCGGTCCTCTGGCCTTCCGATGGGCAAGCATTTCATCGAGCCGAACGGGAAGAACGACCGTGGCCAACGGGCGCGTGGCGCTGCGGCGCATGGCGTCGGCGACTGCCACGCGCATGGAGGAAGCAGGCGTGATGCGGTTGCGTTCGAGATCCTCCAAAAACTTCTCGAGGTCCTCAATCGTCACACGCCCTCCGGCTCCCCTTCCGGCAATTCCGGCGAGGTCTGCCGAATGGAGTCCCAGTTCCGCCATTCGTGCCTTCATACGCGGCGACAAATAAGTGGCTCCTCCGGCGTGTACTGGCACAGGGAGTCCCTTAACGGTCGGCTCAACCTGACGGGCTGCGGCTTGAGTCGGACGCTGGCGCCGCTCCTTCCTCCGAGGTGTCTCCTGCGTCTCGTCGTCGAGCCCCAGCCGGCGGGCCTCGTCCGCGGACACCTCAACATATCCGAGAATCGCGCCGACAGGATAGCTTTGACCTTCCTCGACAAGGATTTGGGAAAGGCTTCCTGTGCATGGCGAAGTAACTCCCATTACCGCTTTGTTTGTCTCAACTTCAATGAGGTCGCTATCAGCTTCAACGGGGCTTCCCTCCTTGAACAGGACCTTGATGATGGTTGCCTCGGCGATAGATTCGCCGAGCTGTGGCATTAATATTGGAACCTTGGCCATAGGTGTTACATCTCCAAAAGGCTCTGCATCGCGGAGACAATCGCGCTCGCCGTAGGACGATGAGCTGCCCACAAATCAGGATGATAGGGCACCGGGGTATCCCTCGCATTGAGCCGCTGCGGCGGGGCATCGAGCAGGCCAAATCCCTCCGCCGTTACGCGGGCGACCACCTCTGCATCCACTCCACCCCAAGGCCAGGCTTCGCTAACGCAGAGCATGCGTCCCGTACGCGCCACGGACGCCAACACCGTATCGGTGTCCAGGGGTTTGACGGTTCTTAGATCAACGATTTCGATTTCGTAACCATCCTCGACAAGATCTTCGGCCGCAGCAAGGGACTCATGGAGCATCGCGCCGTACGTGACGATCGTAGCGTCACGTCCTTGCCTCGCGAGCCGCGCCTTGAACGCGGGCGTGGCGAGCTCCGGCAAGCGTTCTGCCTTGAGGTGATTGTAGAGAAACTTGTGCTCGCAGAAAAGCACGGGGTCATCGATGGCGACCGCCTCAATCAACATGGAATACGCGTCCTCAACCGTGCCGGGAGTCATGACGACGAGGCCCGGATAATAAGCATACAGTGCCTCCATGCTTTGACTGTGAAACGGTCCGCTCCCGGGAGTCCCGCCGGAGGGAAGCCGCACGACAATCGGACAGGGGACATCCGTTCGATAAAAAAGGGTCGCTGCTTGGTTGACGATCTGATTCAAGCCGCAAGTGGAAAAATCTGCGAATTGCATTTCCACAATCGGACGCATTCCTTCGATCGCCGCACCGATAGCAATGCCCACAATGGCGTCCTCGCTGAGCGGCGCATCGAGAATCCGTCCTGGAAACTCCTTGGCCAGATTCTTTGTGGCCTTGAATGCTCCCCCGAAAGATCCGATGTCCTGCCCGTAAAGGAAAACGCGTGGATCGTCCGCCAACGCCCTGGCCAATGCGGAACGGATAGCGTCCAAATACGTGATCATGGCTCCGCGAGATTCTCCCAAGCGTTCGAAACGGCCCGCCAGTCTTCTTCCGCCGGATCGGGTGAAGGTTCGCGTTGCACTCTTGCGGCGGTGGCATCCACGTCCTTTTTAGCCTCAGCGCGCCAGCCGGCAATTTGCTGAGCGGAAGCCCAGCCTTTTTTTATCAGGAATTCCTCGCTCATTTTCAGGCAGTCGCGCCCCACGTGGCCGGACTTCAATTTGGGATCGACATAGCCGGCGTCGTCATGCTCCCCGTGGCCGACGAGGCGTAGCATTTCGCCGACGACGAACTGCGGTCCGCCTCCACTACGCGCCGCCCTGATGGCAGAACCGACGACCCTGAGACAATCGGCAAGATCCGTGCCATCCACGCGATGTCCTGGGACTCCATAGCCAATGGCCTTATCGAGAAGATCCTTGCAAGCGAACTGCCGGTCGTTAGGCGTTGAATAGGCATATTGGTTGTTTGCGACGACCAGCACGAGGGGAAGCTTTTCCACGGCGGCGACATTGAGGCCCTCGTGAAACGCGCCGGTGGAGGTTCCCCCATCGCCAAGGCACGTCGCTCCGACGACGCCGGTCTCCCCGCGAAAGCGACGCGCCATCAAACCTCCCGCAACGACCGGAATCATCGCGCCAAGATGGCTGATCATTGCATAGTATCCCTCGCGTGGGCGCCCGCGGTGAATGTTCCCATCGCGACCACGCATCGAGCCCAGTTGCGAGCCAAGGTACGTCCGAAGCGTGTCGAGCACCGAATCGCCGAACGCCATTCGACCCGCCTGGTCGCGAATCAAGGGCGCAAAAATATCGCTCTTGCGAAGATTAATGCCGACCGAAACGCTCAGCGCCTCCTGTCCGCGCCCTAAAAAAACGCCTCCCTTGATCAGGCCGCCACGATAGAGACTCGCAAGCTTCTCCTCGAGAACACGCGCCAAGAGCATGAAACGATAGGCCCTCACATACTCAGTGCGTTTTGGGCGAGGGTGCCCGCTGACAGATGACATTGCGCTAGCAGGCTGTCGAACTTGGAAGTCCGAGCGGAATTTCTCCTCGAAAACCCGCCGTGCAAAGAGGGCCAACCGTCTGATCGTCCTGCTAAAATCGCCGCTTCGTGCCGAAAAAAGACCAAAAATCCTTGTTTTTTCTCCGCGAAGCGGAGTTTCAGCAGCATGTCTGAAAGGGAGGGTTCATTTTTTCGGGGATTTTTCATGCTTCGAAATCCGGCTTCATTCCAAGGCCGACAGTCTCCTTGAGATAGGTCAGCCTTCAAGGGCCTGCAAATGCCAAGTGGCGCTCAAATCGAAGGGACCACCCGCCAGAGCAGCAGGAAAATAATGGCAAGAGCGATCAACAACGCCGCTGTCTTGAGTTGAGCGGCAAGGCGCTGCCGCGAAGGAGTGTGGAGGCTCTTGGCGCGAGTCCGGCGTCCGCTACCACCCATGGCATAAGGAGAAATCGCACGTCCGGCGGCGGCGGCGCGGCGTTTTGCGAGCTCACGCTTCTGCTCCTCTTGCGCCTCCATGACCGTCGGCAGCAGCTTAAGTTTCTTCTCGAGCTCCTGCGCTTTACGCAGGATCTCCTCGCGTTGCTGCTCAAGCAGACGCTCCTCGGCGGCTAAACGGCTCGGGTTGGATCCTGTGGGCTTTGCCATGCTATTTCCAGCCAAAAAGGGACCAAGCCCAGATGATCAATCCCAGGACGCCGATAATCTGGAGCGGCAACGTAAACGCGAAGCCGGACTTGATCCAATATTTGAATCCTCGTTCCTCCGTGTAGCCATAGTCTTGTTCAAAAGGGCTTGGTAACCCCGCGGGTGGAGGAATATCCGGCGAGCCCTCAACGGCAATCTTTGCCTGGGCCTTCATGTATTCGACCCGCGCGTCCTCAACAGCGCTCAGGGCCTTACTAAGTTCCTTGGGCAAATCGACAGCGCCCCAGGCCTTAGGATTGATTGCCTCAATGTAGCGTAGATGCTGCGTAAAGGAGTTGTGAATGGAATTGAGCTGTTCGAGCCGCTTCTGGGCCTCCTCGGCCTCGCGTTGCACAGTGACGAGCGAGCGAGTGAGCTTGTCCGCCATCTCGGAGCGACCAACCTCGAGCTCATCCTGGCGCTTTTTTAGCTCTTCAAGCCGCAGCTTTTGCTTTTCAATGTCCTCAAGCTGGCGCTTCAGTTTTTCCAGCTCGGTATTGGTCTTCTGCACCTCCTCGCCGAGGTCTTCTGCGTTCTCTTCGTCCAAATCGAGATAGGGGCCTGAGGCTTTGCTGGGATCCGGTGGCATAAAAAAATCGAGCGCTGTGAAACTTGACTACGCTACGCAAAAAATTCCAGCACAAAGAATCACCGGCCTGCCATTGCGTCGAGTAAGAGACCCTTGAGGTAAAAAGTTTCCGGCAAGTGGAGCAGAATGGGATGGTCTGCTCCCTGGCCCAATCGCCGGATGATCCGCGCCGACCGCCTGGCATCCGAAAATCCTCCCGCGACAGCAGACTCAAATTCGCCGGCCGACACATGATGCGAACACGAAAACGTCGCCAACACACCCTCCGCCGCAAGGAGCTTGGCACTCCGCAGATGCAACTCCCGATAGCCTCGCAAGGCATCGTTGATCTTGCCACGGGCGCGAGTGAACGAGGGGGGGTCGAGTATGATCATGTCGAATAGGTCGCCTCGCCTCTCGGAGGTCTTGAGATAGGCGAAGACGTCCTCCTCTTTAACAGAAATGCGAAAACCATTTCGAGCGCCGTTCTGCTGCAGTTTTTTCACACTCTCTGCCCCGCTTTCCACAGCCGTCACCTCGAGCGCGCCATGTTGAGCGCAAGCCAGCGCAAATCCCCCCTGGTTAGCAAAACAATCGAGCACACGCCGGCCACGGGCGTACTCCGCCACGATCAAATAATTTTCCAATTGGTCGAGATACAGCCCGGTTTTCTGACCATGAAGGAAATCCACGAAAAAGCGCGCCCCGCATACGTTGATCTCTCGCTCTCCGGGATCTCCTCCCACAAGCATTCCGCTAACCAGCGGCAACCCCTCGGCCGTGCGAACCGGCGCATCATTCCGCTCGACGACGTGCCGTATCTCAGCAAGCTCAGACAAGACTTTCGCAATCAATTCCTTATGCTTGTCCATCGCAAGCGTCAGCGTCTGCAGAACGATCACGTCCGCATAGCGGTCTGCGACAACACCGGGCAATCCATCAGCCTCGCTCCAAATGAGGCGACACAGCCTTGGATCACAGCGGGCTCGCTCTCTCCAAACCAACGCCTGGTTTATCCGTCGCGAAAAAAAATCGACGTCGAGACCCTGTCTGCGTCGCGAAAATCGTCGCGCGACAATTTGCGACTTGGAATTGTAGATCGCCGAGCCCAGCAGCTTGTCGCGGCCGTCCTTGATAGAGATCACATCACCGTCAGCTGGGTTGCCAAAGACCTTCAGAACCTCGCTGGCATACACCCAATCATGCCCGTGGAGAATCCGGGCCCGCGGACGAACAACTAGGCCAGCCATAGAGATGTTCTACCAGGCTGTCGGACTTTGAAGTCC
The DNA here is from genome assembly GCA_963708595.1 of uncultured Verrucomicrobiae bacterium. Taxonomy (GTDB): domain Bacteria; phylum Verrucomicrobiota; class Verrucomicrobiia; order Chthoniobacterales; family Terrimicrobiaceae; genus DASTFP01. The sequence continues at coordinate 144,253 of CAVPTR010000015.1, read as the reverse complement.
GTGTCGAATTTGCGTCGGGAATCCCGCCTCGCAGAGTAGGCCCCACGTCCAACATCCTGCTAAAATGGCATTGCGTACCGAAAAGAAGCAGGATTTTTCCCTGTTTTTCCGCCGGAGGCAGAATCTTAGCAGCCTGTCAGGCAGGGAAACTTCGTTTCTCAATCGTGATCTCTCCATAAAATGGAACTTCGATTTCCAAGTCCGACAGGCTGCTAGCGAGGCTCTTCAAGCCAGTTCTTGAAAGTTCCAGCTGGACCGAGACCTCAAAGACTGTCAAAATGAAACGTCCCGAGACACTCGCGCGCTCGGGACGAAAAAGGGTCGGCAGAGAAGGCTCGCCAGAGTTATTTCTGGCTTCGCTCCTCGATGTATTTGACGACGTCGCCGACGGTCTGGAGCTTCTCGGCATCCTCGTCCGGAACCTCCACCCCAAACTCCTCCTCGAAGGCCATGACCAACTCGACAGTATCGAGCGAGTCCGCTCCCAGATCTTCGATGAATGAGGCGGTGGGGGTGACCTGCTCGGGATTCACTCCCAATTGCTCGACGATGATGTCTTTGACTTTTTCTTCAATAGATTTTTCGGACATGGCGGGTGATGATTTAGTGGCTAGGCGTAGTGTTCGTCAGGGGCTTTGGCAACAAATAATTTGCAAACGTAGCGGGGACGGAAAAATGCGGTTTTCCTCCGAAGGTCAAGCGCAAAAATGAAATGCAGCCCAGCTTTTCGCCATGCCGATTCGCCGAGTGCTTTGCAAAGACTCGCAGGACTCCCTCAAGTCCAGCAAAACTGTTTCTAGGGCGAAGGCGTGACGGTCGTCGTTGCCGTGTAATCCGGATAGCCGACCACGTCAGCCTTGATCGTATAAGTCTCCGAAGGCTTCATTTCTCTGGTGGCAACTTTCTCGGAGTATTCGATACGCTCCTTGGGATTGATAATTACGATTCCCTCCTGCAACTGGAAACTGCGATCTTCCGACCATTTTTCGATCACTTTTCCCAAGGCCTCGCTGGTCAGTATGTCAATACGCTGCGTCGTGTTGAAATCCAGGCGAATAAGCTTCTTGGTGTTGTTTCGAACCGCGTAAGTTGCATCCAACTCGCGGCGTTCCACCAGGGAAAACTCCCTGGGCTCCACAGCAAGGTTCTGCGTCGTTTTTTCAGCGCGCAGCCGGCCAAGCTTCACCGAAGCAAACATATCCGTGAAAAACTTTGTAAAGATCACCGTCGCGCTATCAGGACTGTCCTTCGATTTTGGAAAAGTAGCCACGGTGTCTGCTTCTAACAGCGCTTGACCCTCCTGGGTCATTGCGAACTTCGCCGACTGGCGTTCCGCAAAAAATGGGCTGCCTTCGTCCGGCGGAAGAACGGCGAACGCGGATGGAGGATATGATACAGCCGGCTTGGGACTTGGCTTCGCTCCGGGCTCCTGTTGTGCAAGAAGAATTCCGGGCGCAACCAAGGCCAAAAGTATTGCTAAAGACTTCATCGCCGTAACTTGCTAAGCTACGGGGAGCGCAGTTGCAAATCCCTTCTTGATAATTATCATCCGCCCATGCGCCGGTTCGTGCCGTTCTTCTTGCTTCCCTTATTGACTCTCGAAGCCGCGGAGAAAAAGCCTTCAACCATTTCGATCCGCCTTTACGCCGAGGGCAATCCGCGCGAGGGCGAAACGTTCGTCGTTCCGGTCACGCTCATCAATCCGCCGAAACAAACCGTGATTCGCAAAGTTCCGATTGTCACGGAACGCGACATCGTCGCCTTCTATCCTTTCGCAGCAGCGGATGGCACCATCGGCTGCTATTTCAAGCTCGACGCCGACGGAACGAACAAGCTCATGCAGCACACCATAGAGTTTCGTGACACCCTGGTTGTGGCGATGATCAACGGACGGGTTGCATGCGCAATGATGGTTGGCCAGAAGATGACCGACGGCATCATGCCCTTCCCCTCGGGATTTCTTCCACGAGAAATCGTCGAGCTCCAAGCGCGCTATCCGATCATTGGCAAGGAAAAGGAGTTTGCCGAACAGAAGAAAAAAGCGCTGGCGGCTCTTAAAGAGGCCAGGAAGCGGGAGCCAAAGCCCAAGCCAACGCCCAAGAGCGCGCAGCAATGACGGCTGCACGGGCCGCAGCATTCTTTCTTCTCGTCCTCGACGTCTTGCGGGCTGAGCTCCCCGTGGACTTTCCCACAGACAATCACGCCCTGCTCGAGGGACGCCCGCAGGATTTTTTCATGTACGTGAATCGCGACTTCGAGGGGGAAAAATCTAAGCCGTGGCAGGGCGGTCAATTCGGATTCGTTCGCGGCCCGGTGCGTAACGGCGACAGGATTCGCTGCATCCAGTTCCATGAGGGAATCGACATCCGCCCCGTGCATCGCGACGCGCAAGGCAATCCGACCGATCAGGTGCGGGCCGCCGCGGCGGGCACCGTTGTCCACGTCAGTCGCGAAGCCGGCACCTCGAACTACGGGAGGTATATCGTCCTCCAGCACCATTGGGATGGTTGCCTCTTCTACACCATCTACGCGCATCTCGCTTCCATCTCCGTCGAATCGGGCCAGTCCCTGCGCCAGGGTGAACCTCTGGGTATTATGGGCTTCACAGGCGCCGGAATCGATCGGGAACGCGCTCACACCCACTTCGAGGTCTGCATGATGCTTAGCAGGAACTTCGAGGGATGGCACGGCGTCAATTTTCCGAAGGATCCAAACCGTCATGGCATCTACAACGGACTCAATCTTGCGGGCGCCGATCCCGCGGCCCTCTTGCTCGCCGTCCATAAAAACCCCGCCTTGAAAATCTCGGATTACTTCGCTGGCGCCGAGCCAGCATTCAAGATCACGGTAAAGAATTCGCCGAACTTTTACCTCATCCGCGCCTATCCCTGGCTCGTGCTCCGAGGGCGAAATCGCAAATCCGCCGGCGTGGACGATCACGTTTTCGCGCTACGGCGTTCCGATCAAAGTCGAGGCCGCGAAGACATCCGTCACCGAGCCCGTCGTCGCGTGGGTCAAGGAAACAGACGAGCCCTACTCCCGAATCACGAAAAACATGGTCAGCGGGCCCCGGGGGTCTCCGCACCTCACGGCATCTGGCTTGCGCTTTGCAAAGCTGCTCACCTGGCCCGACTGAATTATCGAAGGATTATTCGTAATAGTCTCCTAAATAGCGATATCTTCATTCCAAAGCTCCGGACGGTCAGAAATAAACCTTCGCATCATCGCAATGCACTCGTCGTCCTGGACAACCTCCAATTCGACTTTCTGACTGCGCAGCCAATCCTCGGCCCCGAGGAACGTCACGTTCTCGCCAATGACGATCTTCGGAATCTTGTAGAGCAGAGAGGTCCCGCTACACATCGGACATGGCGAAAGCGTCGTGTAAAGAACGCACTCGCGATAGACGACGCCGGCTGCCGACCGGCCTGCTGGAAAGCGCTCATTTCTCCGTGCAAGAGAGGATCGCCTTTTTGCACGCGCATGTTGTGCCCGCGACCGATGATCTTGCCGTTGTGAACGATCACCGAGCCGATGGGGATGCCCCCTTCGGCAAGACTCTGGGTCGCCTCGTCAATCGCAGCCTGAAGAAATGGATCGCGCATCGGCTCAGTGAAGCCTTGGAGCCGCTGAGAGCAAATGCTGAAATGAATTTTCCGAAATGGTGGCAGCGTTCGGGAGGCGCCCTGGTAAGCGGAGGCTCTCCCCAAGCTTGACCTGCCGACCAACAAGCCAGAGTTGCGTGCGGGCGGGTTGCGCTGCATGCAATCCACGATTTTCGTGATAACCTTAACTTAGCAGAGCGCGCTGCCTCGGAAACCATGAGCAAGGAGATGCCGTCATTGATGTCCTCATTGGTCACGCTGTTTCTTTGCGGCGACTTAATGACGGGCCGAGGAATCGATCAGATCTTGCCTATGTCGAATGCTCCCCTTCTATTCGAATCGCATGTGCGCGATGCCCGCATGTACGTCTCGCTTGCAGAGAAGCGCAACGGTCCCATTCCCAATGCCGCTGACTACCGTTACCTCTGGGGCGACGCGCTCGACATCCTGGACGACATTCAGCCAGCCGCACGGATCGTCAATCTCGAAACGAGCATTACCACAAGCGACGATTTCTGGCCGCGGAAAGGAATTCACTACCGAATGCATCCGGGGAACGTCGAGCTGCTGAAAGTGGCTGGGATCGACTGCTGCGTTCTTTCAAACAACCACGTCATCGACTTGGGCTTTAACGGACTTCTGGAAACCCTTGAAACCCTGCGTCGGGCCGGCATCAAGATCGCCGGAGCCGGGGAAACCGCCTCCAAAGCCGTTTCGCCTGCCATCCTTGAGATCACGCCAGGTATCAGGGTGGCCGTCTTCGGCTACGGGATGGAATCCGCCGGTGTACCCGAGTCCTGGGCAGCTCGCGGCGAGTCTCCAGGCGTCAATTTCATTCCCGCTCTTTCACCACAAGCTGCATGCAGAAGTCATCGAGTCTATAAAGCGTCAAAGCCGTCCCGAAGACCTCGTGATTTTCTCCGTTCACTGGGGCAGCAATTGGGGATACAGCGTCCCAGAGGAACAAATTCGCTTCGCTCGCATGTTGATCGACTCCGGAGCGGTTGATGTTGTACACGGTCATTCCTCGCATAACGTGCGCCCTCTGGAGATTTACCGAGGCAAGCTCATCCTGTACGGAGCGGGCGACTTCCTTAACGACTACGAGGGCATCGAGGGAAACGAAGAATACCGCGACGATCTCGCGCTGATGTACTTCCCGACGCTCGACTACAAGACCGGTCGCTTGACCCGGCTCCGGATGGTTCCTCTTCAGATTTTCCGGTTCAGCCTGCGGCGGGCTTCACCGGCTGATGCCGCCTGGCTCAGCGAAGTTCTCAACCGGGAGAGCCGTCGCTTCGGAACAAGAGCCAAACTCGAGAACGGTCAACTCGAAATAGAGTTGGAGCCGCCCGGCCAACCGTAACCCAAAATGGGAAGCGCGGTGGGTGTTCGAGGAGAAATTCCGCTCGTACCTCCAAGTCCGACAGGCTGCTAGTTGATCTCGAGGGATATGTCGTCGCCTGATACGACGACACTGTAGCTTCGCACATCCTCGACGGCGGGCGGGGTGAGAGCCTTGCCAGTGCGAAGGTCGAACTCCGCGCCGTGCCATGGACAGATCACACATGCGTCACTCACAACGCCTTCGCTGAGAGGGCCGCCATCGTGCGTGCACTCGTTGTCGATGGCATGAATCGTTCCCCCGACGTTAAACATCGCTATGGACCTGCCGGCGACCTTAATCTCACGCGCGCCGCCAGGAGGAAGATCCTTTGTCGTTGTGACTTTGTGAAGCGCCATAACCGATTTCAGCGACGTAACTTAAAGGCATGGACAACAAATTGCAATGCGGCTCACACGCGCGTCACCCGCTGACGTCTCGCGATGGCCTGTTCAACGATGTTGGCCGCCCGCGCGAGGCCATCGGCGCGAGCGATCTTCCCCATCCAGTACCGCGCCTTGACACGGTAGCGCGGTTGGCGGAATACCAGCTCCACGCTCGCCCGAAGACGCGGACCGTCAGGCGTGATGGCAGCACCACCTCCGCAACACCCAGCCATTCCAAACGCCTCGCAACTCCCGGTCCGGTAAACGCGCGCGGGGATAGTCGAAAAACGCGGGCTGTTGCGCGATTTGCGCCAGGCTCGCGCTCTTCGAGATGCTGCCCGCCAGCTGCGGCAAACCATGCCGGAGGCGCCGCGCGTTGATCTCGTCTAGGATCGGCTTGGCGAGCCAGCGAAAGACGCCATCCCCAACGGCGTTGCGCACGCGCCAGATCCATCCTCGACGATACCGCCAGGGCGTCACCGCCGGCGGAACGGCCGGTTCTGGATTCAACGCCAATGCGTTGCATACCGTCACGAAAGGGAGCCCGAGTATCTCGGCGACCGTGTCTCCGGCGGACGGCACCTGGTCCACGAGCAACCCGTCGATCCTGGCGCCTGTGATCACGCCCGGCGCGTCCTCCAATATGGTGACCGCAGCGCGACGCAGCAGTTCGGCCGTAAAGCGGATCGCATTCAGTCCACCTGTTTGACCAAGCTGCGTGGTCGTACGGGCCATGGACCCGGCGGGAAAGTCGCGCTCTCCGATCGATAAAAACTCAAGGCCGGCTGACTCCGTCTTAACCCGTGCGTCGGGTCGGGCGATGAGAGTCACACGGTGCCCGCGCCGCTTCAGTTCGCCCCCAAGCGTCCTCATCGGGTTCAAGTGGCGGCTGAGCTCAGGGCAAATCAGACCAAGGTGTGGCATCGAAGTGGTGCTCTACCTTAACCACGGCGGGCTCGGGAACACGGAGCGAAAATAAATCTCTGTCGAGGTCACACTTCAGCATCGATTGGCTTCCACCACGAGTGCGCGCCTCGCGGCACAAGCGAAAACCGAAAGTAGTTGCCCCCGCCATTAGGCGGCTGGTCCCACCTGCGATCGATCTTCTCACCGCCGAGTGCGCAATAGAGGAGCGTTCCAACGGCGCCGTGCGAGACGATGGCAATGGAACCGGGATTCGTTTCACGCTCGAACAAACGTTCAACGGCAGTGACGATGCGATGCTGCGCATCAATCGCGCGCTCCCAACCACGAACAGAAGACTCCGGCTTTGCAAAGAACTCGCTTGCCACTCGTTCGAACTCACTTGACGCGAGGAAACCCGTTGCAAAACGTCTTTGCTGATGACGACGTTCGAGTGTGTGATGAAGTACCCGTCCTTCTCCATAAGGATTAGATTTAGACTAGCCACTAAATTTAAGCTCGCTCACGGGCTGAAGATCAAGACGATGTAAACAAGAAAGACGACAAGATGCACCGCTCCCTCGAGAACGGTGGTGCGCGGTCCGGAAAAAGTGAGTGTGCTGAGCAGCAACGTTAGGACTAGAAGGGTCATTCCGGTCGGATCGAGACCCAGCACCATGGGCTTGCCTGTCGCGATCCCGATACCGAGTATCGCGGGCACCGTGAGACCAATGGTCGACGCAGAGGCTCCGAGACAGAGATTGATCGATCGCTGCAACTGATTATCGAGCGCAGCGCGAAGCGCAGTGATCGCCTCTGGTGTAAAGACGATCAGCGCTATGAGCACCCCGCCCAGTGCCGCAGGGGCTCCGAGCACGCCGATGCCATGATCGATCAACTTGGCAAGTTGTTTGGCCAAGAGCACGATCGGCAACATCGTAATCATTAGCAAAAGCGTGTGCCACCCTATTACACCAGCCCTTGAGCCACGCCTTTCAAGCGTTCTTAGCGCTCTAGTTGCCCCTTCTTTGTTTGGGTCCGGCTCGATGAAGAAGCGCCGGTGGCGTCCAGTTTGGATCCCGAGGAAAATCCCGTAGAGAAGAACGGTAAAGAAGGAGAAAGAAGCCGCTTGCGCGAGGGTAAGACTGCCGGCTGGCACCGCCTGCGTGAAGTTCGGCAAAATGAGAGCGATCACCGAAAGTGGGATGATAACCCCGAGATAGGCGGCGGCTCCCTGGAGATTATATGCTTGCTCGTGGTGGCGCAGCCCGCCCAAGAGCAAAGAAAGGCCGACGACGCCGTTTAGCACAATCATCAAGACGGCAAACATCGTGTCGCGCCCGAGCGTCGGAGCGGCCTTGCCACCAAGTGCCACCGCGCCGATCAGCACGACCTCAATGATCACAATAGAGAGCGTGAGAATGAGCGTTCCGAGGGGTTCGCCAAGGAGTTCGGCCAATTGGTCGGCTTCCTTGACGACCCCCAGTGCACACCAGAGAATGACGACGAAAACCCAGAGAAATAGGAAGGCCGTCCGTAAGGTCGAGCTGAGATCCGCGAGCCAACGGTCGCCGAAGAGGGAAAACAGCGCCACCGTCGACCATGCGATAGCGAGGCGCCCGATCAGAATTCCTCCTTTCACTGCTTACTCCAACGCGCGTGCTATCTTATTTTGCGCTTCCGCTGTGTCATGCCTCAGATTTGAAAACAACCCGACTAGAATGCGCTCGCAGCCGCACCACGAAAGTCTGTCGGAGTAGGCCGAGCCTTCCTGAGGGCTTTATCGCGCGCTATCTGGTGATTCATGTCCGCGGGAATGAATTGAACGTGCGTGCCCGATTGTCTCGCGGCAATCAGCTCGTCCCTTGCCACCTCTCCGCCGCCGATAGCGATGATCAAATCACTATTCTCCACAATCGCTTGGGAGGTAGGAGACAATCTCTGGGTCCCGGAAATGAACCCACCCCAAATGGCATCTTTCACGAAGAATACAATGTCAACGCAGGGGGATAGCGCGACCTCGCTTTTTTTCGCCTGGGTCGACACGATGCCGGCCGTCAGGAAGCCCTTCCGCTTCGCTGCTTCGTAAACGGCACCGATGCCTTCGGCGGTGGCACCGATGTTGACGATGGTCGTTCTCGGGTCAAACTTGTCCAGAATCTGAGCGGCGTGCTCAAGCATCGCCGTTTTGTCCTCGTAATCGGCGGCGGAGTAACCAAGGAAGGTGAGAACTCTCATCTTCTTGTCCTCGAAGAACGTGCGGATCTCTTCCGGAGAGGCCACCCTGGTCGTCATTGGCGATTCACAGCCTAGAGCCGCGTGCCCGCCCAGCAACGAAATAAAGCACAGGCAGAAAACCACGTGCCCCTTCGACCGTCCGAGTTTTGTGATCATATTTTTGTTCGCCTCGATTGCACGGACCAAAGAGCCGGAAAACTGGCGACCAGCGAACCGCTAGTGATCGCGTAAGCAGCGCCACTTCGATGTTTCAAGTGCATACAGGATCAAGCTGGCGACTTGCTCGCGAGCCCTTCAAGTTCAAGCATTTGATCCAGACGATCGAGCAAGCGAGCGACACGATGGATTGGCGGATGGTGTGCCAAAAGCAAGTTGTATAGCCAAGGCTGGCTTGATGCTTTTCAACGACGCGAGAGACTTGGTCTTCCATCCAGGCTGCATCGAAGTAAACGACGTCGATCTCGATCCCGGTGGGCGCATTTAGCCATTCGTCGCCCGCCCCCAGTAATTGAGGTTAAGGCTGGATTGCGTGGCTCCCCCAGTGTCCGCGACGATGGAGTAGCGAGTCTCGAGTGGAATGTCGCCGAGTGTGTAGACATACAAATCAATGTCTGATGCACTGTCCGAAGTGCCGGACCCACTTCCGCAAGATCCGCCAAGGGCCACTGCTTCGATATATGGTACCGCAGTGAAGAGATCGGCGACTTGTTTGGCAAAGTCGAAGATGAAGCTTTTCACTTTTCACTGACTCACTGCACTAGGCGACTGTTGATACGCAACCGCGCTCACTATTCCACTTTGGTGGCGATCCACCACGTTGTACCTCCGGAGTCTTTCACCCCGCCACGTTTGTCCGCGTCATCTTTCTTCACCGGCTCCTGCACCGATGTCGCGCCCGCCTCAAGTGCGCGCCTGTAAACGGCGTCGACGTCCGAGACATAAATGTGCACGTGGGACGGTATCGGCGGCCAACCTTCGCCGCCATCCGCGATCATGACCACCGTATCGTCAATACGGACTTCGGCGTGCATGAGCTTACCGGTTGAGTCGGGAAACCGACGCAGTTCGACCGCATCGAAAACGCGTGCGAGGAAGTCGATTGTTTGGCTAGCACCGTCGACGACCAGGTAGGGTGAGACAGTGGTGTAGCCCAGAGGCTTGTGCGATGAAATCATAGATTCTCCTTATCTCCAATGGCACGCCACATGTGTCCGGAACTTCGGAGAACATTCGGCTATGTAAAGCAAGTAGGCAGCGCAATATCGGAGCTCAACAAGATTTCAACACCACGGAGGCACCCAACGACCATGGTTATGCCCAAGTGCGAGCGATGCATTCACGGACCTTGAGCCAGCGCTACAGACCTCATCGCATTGAACGACTTGCACGCGGTGCGTGCCTAGAAACCGATGCTCAACGGGTAAGGGGGCTGCGGTCAAAAAAGCCTGCCCCACCAAGACGCCGAATTAACGCCACTTCTTCAAGTCTCGCTTGACACCTTTCATCGGGGTTAGGCGTTGCGGTTTTTCGCATTGCGCGTTGTCACGAGTGCGGGCCTCAACTCGTCAATGGCTTGGTGAGCTCTGTGCGCCAGTTCGCTGGGTTGGGACTCGACTCTGGTCCCGAGACGTAGCACTGGTAGAGGTCTGGGGCTGCCGTGTGCCCGTTGGCGGTAATCCAGTCTAGGAATTCGCCCCACGCGTCAGCGAGACCCTCGTAAGGCCCGCGGTAAACCGTCCGTGCCACCTTCATGGCGGACCACTGGCTCGGCCTCACACGACCCGACGCGACGACCGGCGCGTTGACGGGCACGCAAATCTCGAAATCCCATGTGTCCTCCGCCATCTTTAGGTGGTGGTCGAACCACGGCCCGGTAGGCGTGATGCCCTGTGCGGCAACGGTGGCCATCAACTCGACGATGCCCGGCCCCATGACGTTCTGAATCTCCGCACGCGGAATGGTGAGACGAATGACAGCGGTCAGTCGATTAGTGGTCTGCTTGATGTGCGGGGTGTCGAGCATGGGGTGTGTCTTTCAATTGGGTTGTTTGGCTCTCGCTCATAGAATGTGCGTAGCAACGCCTAACGTCCCCGGTCAGCGGCGGAGCCAAGCGAGGTTGGCTGGACCGGATAGTTCGGCTTGGTTATTATTGCATGGAGTGAAGGCCAATCATGTTCCCCTCAGTATCAAATATTAGAGCGATGAAGCCATATTGTCCGATGGACATTTTATCTCTCTGGATTTGCCCTCCATTCTGAACAGCGCGGGATGCCTCCACGGCGCAATCGGCACAGGAAAAGTAAATGATGGTTCCGCCGCCACCTGAATCCTTGCCATCCATCTTTACAATTGCCCCCGAGCATCCTGGGATGTCCATTCCCATCGGGAAGGCCCACAATTCAATATCGGGATTCTCAAGACGCTCAAGCGTCACCTCAAATGTTTTCTGATAAAAGTCCTTAGCTCGTTCCATGTCTTGAACATAGATTTCGAACCAGCCTACGGGATTGCGATTTGTATTCATCGTGTGTTTTTGGATTTCGTGCTGTTTTCTGCCGAACGTCCATCAGAGCGAAAGAGCGACGTCCGAAGACTCGGGCGGTTGCCGGTTAGATGCCATGAGAGTTCCAAGCCGGCCCTTGTAGAGCCAACCTTGGAACTGATCATGAAGAAATATCTACTCAAAACGTCGAACGGGCTTACTGGGAGGATACTGAAAACCGCTGGAGAAACAACAGGCGTGATTTGCGTTGCTCCGGGACCTCGAAGCTGCCGGGGCTGCGGTCGCGGTGTCCTCCAGGGGGGAGGCGCCCCGATACTTCGGCAAATCGGGCTGCGAGGAAATCCTTGGCGTGGTGAAGTCACTTGCGCGTCTTGGGAATCGGGTGCTCTGCGTGCAGGAAGCACTCGCGCCCAAATGCGCGCCGCTCTCCCTTCCAAGGTTGTCCTCCTTGTCCTCCCGCACCCTCCTCGCTCAAAACGGCATAAACGCAACGTTCAAACGAAGATAAAGATATGGATAAACACACACATACATCATCGCCCGACAACTTCTTGATCGGATCACAAAATCAAAGCCTTAAACGCTCTATGGGAGATAATTGCGAAGTAGAATCGGGAGACATTTATGATGCTAACGTTGCGTTAACCAACAGCCGGAGCAGCCTAAGCTGCGCAGGGCCCTCAACGCGTGGCGTACAATTTGCGCCGCAAATGCCACGCTTTGGGCTGCCTGGTTAAACGATTTGTTAGGTTACTCATTGAGATCTTGCTCGTAGGTAAGTAATCGAAGAACTCTGCTGCGGACCAGCTGCATGCCCTCGTCGGTCGCTGCTAATTGCCACATGGTGCCATCCTTACTCGCAATTATTGAAGAAATCGCTTTACCTTCAGCATCTCTGAATGTTAGCCAAGCTCTCTGTGACTCGCGTAGAGCATTTTGTTGCTCTGGTGATAATCGAGCCATTAAGCGATCATACACTTTGTTCATTTCGGCATCCCACATTTCACGGGCTTGGTTCATCGCGTTTCGCATTCCGGCTGTAGATGGATCTTTTGATATATTTTGCTCAAGCCATACATCAATTCGATGTTTTGATGTGCTTTCCTCGCTGAAGGAGAAAGTTGCTAAAACTGTAATTAAGATAAGTAAAACATAGTGGCGTAGTGTTTTCATAGTTTTGCCTATTCTAGGTCTAACGTCCCCCCGGTACCTATCCCTGCTTGCTTCTGGGTGATCTCCTGCGCAACCAGGAGGCATGATATGTCGCTTCAGATACCATAAACGCGTGAGACCATGAATATAAAACGTCTCTTTGCGGAGTCTTTGATGGTATGCAGTCAGGCTATCCAAATTCTGGCGTTGGTGTCCTTGCTTGTTTTTCCAGCGGAACCGTTGTTTTTTTCGTATAGTAAAATTTATCGTGAATTCTTGTATCTTGCTCGTAACCGGGCAGGCCAGAGAACACCTTGGAGCTTTTGTATCTCCGATCTGTCACTGTGCAACAAAACCATGCCTCATCGCTTTTCTCTTTGCGGACAAAGTGAGGTTCGTGGATAGGAATGAATAGATCTTTTGCTGTCGCATAGGTCGTGCAAAAGGCCCTGTGAACGACAAAATCCCCAGTCGTTGTCGTGAACTGCGGCGATCTCAATGTCGCCCGGCAACTGCTCGTCACCGCTCTTGGCTACGACGCTTGCTAAAGTTGGGAGACAATCCCTCGATCGTCCCTGCCTCGGAGGGGAAAACCACATAGCTCGAAAAGCAAAAGTTTAGAAAGTCCGAGGTGACAGTGAAGCACTTGACGGCGTGAAGCGACTGCCAATATGCCGGGTTATGAGGAAGTCCAAGAGGATCCCACATCTGTGGTTCGATGCGTTCCGCTCGAAAAGCCCTTGAGCAGATGATCGCCGACATTCGATTCCTGAAGGGGAGGTTCCATTTTCTCTCGCAGCATCGCAGTCGACGGTGGGGACACCGCCGCTACAGCCGCCAGATTCGACTCTCGATTGGCCAAGCTCCCGCCCTTGGTGAGCGAGCATTCTTACAACACGCACTCGCAACAATGATCTGCGGGCCTTTTTTCTGAACACCTCCGGATCGGCGACCAGTGGAACAATCAAAGCTCAGATCCCCTCTCCCGGCAAGCTCCGCACAGAGCGTCCCATCTCAATCGGTCGCTTGCCGCGCCTGAGCGTCGCCAGGGATTGCGAACCGGCAAGATACTCGATGGCTGCCAGTTGCGGATACGTTTGCATCAGCGCAGCACGTTTTCGGGCATCTCGTTTTGGACAGGCTGCCCCAATTCGCGACCGCTCGAACGTGATCGGATAACAGCAACGTTTTGCTTCATCGAAACTCCCGCGTGGCAATTTCGTTTCAAACCTGGGAATCGTCTCCGACGGAATTCCGAACTTTCTGGCAAAGGCCGTGACTTCAGCGCGCAGCGCGTGATCCAGGCGACCGAGCACTTCGACCCGGTCTCGCCTGGCACTCTACCGTAGTGCGTTCGGACACCGCTGCCCAGTATCTTAAGAAATCACATTCATGGCGGGTGATCTCGACTCGAAAGCTTGTTTTCAAATCAACCTCGCGGTCGCGGGGTTCACGACTTATCCACCCCAGCAGCTCAAACTCATATACCCCCTCGGGCCAAAGCAACTGCCGATCCATCCGTAGCCCTATAAATTGCACCCCTATCAGTTCGCTATCCTCTGGGGCCAACGCAAGCGTCTGCGGCTCAGCGGTCTTTCTCATAAGGCTTCTATCCGGCGGAAAGGATGACGGTTGCGATCTGCGGGCTGGATCTTCCCGGCGTACTCGTTGGGAAAACGATCGAGAGCATACTTATTGATTTCGACTTCGTTCCTCTGTGGCCTCTGCTTTGTGGTTCACTCACCTGAGTGGCGTGATAGGCCGCTGGGGCGTGAAGGCAAGGATTTTTCTTCCGACCGCAGGTGACGGTCGAGGAAGGCCCGAGTGGCGTCCCAGGCGGCGCCCGCCTGGCGGCGATCGCGGAAGTTGAAGACGTGGCTGCCGCCGGGGATCACGAGGATCTCGACCGGCCGCCCCAGCTCGGCGAGCCGTTGCGCTAGGCGGCGGGACTCCTCGACGCTAGCCGAGTTATCGCGGTCGCCGTGCACGAGGAGTACCGGGACTCTTAATGGACTCCACCTGACGCAGCGGCGAGGCCCTCCGTAGCAGCGCCTGCAACTCCGCATCGCTCCGCGCGCCGCTGGCGCGGCGGAAGCCGGCACGAATCAAGCGAAAAACGAGCCGCCGCCCGAGCCCGGTGCCCGCCGCTTCCAACCAGCTCTCGAAGTCGGTCACCGGATAGTAGGCGACGACCGCGTCGGCGCCGCCGTCATACGCCGCGATGAGCAGGCTGAGCACGCCGCCCTGCGAGAAACCGAGGAGACCGATGTGCCGCGGGTCCACATCGGGATGAGCGCGCACTCGATCAATGACCCGCCGCGGATCGGCCGGATCCCGCCACGGAAAGAGGCTCTCGCGCCAGCGAGTGCCCGTGCGGCGTTGGTAGTCAGCGGCGACCGCCAGATAGCCCGCCTTAGCCAGGTCGTGCAGCACGCCCCGCATATCCGTGGCCTTGTGTCCCGCCTCGGGATGGACGATCACTGCCGGCAGCGGTCCGGGGTCCGCCGGCCGCACCCACTCCAGGCGCATTTGTAAATCGCCATCAACTGCGACCTCATTCCAGCTCTGCGCGCCCGCAGGCGGCTGCCGGGGGTGCAGGAGGTAGTGGTCCGCACACCCGGCGAGAAGCAGCGCCGGGAGCAACGCAGCGCTGGCGCTGAGATTCAAAATACGCCCAGGTCCTCGACGACGCTCTTGTTCACGCTTGATTTCGGTCTCTGAACAGCGATGCCAATAGTGGAGAAGAAAAATCCTGCCAATAGGGATGGCAGAAAGCGGAACAGCCACGCGGATGGATATTGCAAGTGTGCGCATGAGCGCACTGCAGTCGCTGAGCATCTGGACGATTAGCGACAAGATCACAATTACACCGGCCACCCAGAAGCAGTCGGCCAGATTCTCGCTACGCAGAATGTGCGAGATGGAGTATTTTTTGGCTGGGCAATTCTGGGCGCTTGCCGTGCGAAAGTCTCAGCATTCGCGATCGCATTCGGCCGTGGGGGATACCGCCGCTACAGGGCGGCAGATTCGACTGTCTCCCAGCCAAGCTCCCGCCGTTGGTGAGCGAGCATTGTTGCGACTCCTGCTCGGACCAAATGATTTGCGGGAGCTCGTTACTGAACACCATCGCGAACCGGCGACCAGTGACACGATTTGAGCTCAAATCCTTTCTGACGGCAAGCTCCACAAAGCGGCCTGTCCGCATTTGAGTGAAGGAAGACCGGTCTTCTGCGAATTGCCGCTCGTAATGAAAGCGCCCCTCGAAATAGGCTGCGGCTCTGTTGAGATCCTCTCAAGAAAGGACTTGTACTTTTTGCGGTTGTGCGCAGTAAGCTTGGGATGGCAGAAGTTGGCCTTGTTAAGTTAGCCCGGTTGAATCGATGGCGATATTAGGGTTTGATGGAACATTAGTCGCAAAACGTAAAGTCTAGCCGCGCCTTAGCAAACCATTGCTCACGTTCTCTTGTTAGCCTGTCTCGCCGGCCGCGTCCGGCTGTCGTTTAGCGTTTAGGTAAGAGATTCGATGCCAGACCCTAATATTTGAGGACTAACTTGCCCATTGACAGGCGACGGAAATTTGACAAAAGTGCCTTGTGATCGTCCTACTGTATAAGGCGACGTCAAACGTTTCTGTTTTGGCCCCGAGCCGGAGCTGCGTAGGTAAGCGGCCAGCGCTTGCGGATTTATGGTTTACGGAGACGCCCTTTGGAGCAGCTCGATCGCAATAGCAAGAGTATGAAAGAAAAGCATGTCGCTCTGAGTCCGTTGTGCGACCGCGGTTCCATGCACACTTGTGATGAAATCTTCGGATTGGGTGGCTTGGAATGGGGTGGGAAAAACCTGATCCACTCCGTTGAAACTGTACAATACTCGTTCTTGAAGCGGTTTCCTCCCATTCTTGTCATCAGCGCCGATGGATGGGTCGCCACGAGGGCCTGGTCACATCCTGAATTACGACCGGTGACCGCGGAAGAGCCATCAAGAAAGGGAATTCTCGAGCTTGCATTTCTTTTTAAACGCTCTGGCGGCGCGGATGAGAAGAGCCTCCAGCCGATCCATGCGGATCTTGAATTGCAGGATCGCCCCGAAACGATCCTAAAAATCACGGTGCGCTCTGCTACGAATCAAATCACCCGATTGGTAGGTCAGGCTCGGCTCGGATAACACAGCATTGCAAAAAAGAATCCAGAAACATGTCTACAAGGAAATACCATGAAAACCACCCTAGAAGAATTCTCTCTTGAAGATTTAGTAAATGAACTACGAGCGAGGGAAGAGACACAAACTCCGGGCGCCGCCGCAGCTTCCGAGTCGTCGCGCTCCAATGAAGCGCTGCGCCAGTTCGATTCGCGGTCAATCGCGAAGGCGGTGAACGCGCAACAGAAGGTTATCTACGGAACGGACGACCGGCAGGACGTTTTCGAAGTGACCGACCCGGCAAGCTTGAACGACATTGAGAGTGTCGTGTCCCTATTCGACGCAAGCGATGTCGTCGATAACGGAGATGGAACATCGACCCTGCAAACACGAAACTTTCGAACCTCGCAGAACTTGTGTCCCACCGAGCGCTTTGGCGAACAACCGCTCGGCTGTTTCTGTTCCGGGTTTCTTGTTGCACCGGATATCATTGCAACTGCCGGACATTGCGTGAATGCGGGCAACGTCACAAGCGTCCGATTCGTTTTCGGTTTCCGGATGCTCGATGCCGAAACGGCGCAGACCCGAGTTAATAACACCGAAATCTGCCGCGGCGTCAGTATCATTGGGCGCGAGGAAATCGGTACAGGCGCTGATTGGGCGCTGGTCCGCATCGATCGTGCCATAACCAATCACCCGCTTGCGCAGATACGCAAGGAGGGAAAAGTCTCCGATGCCCAGGCGGTTCATGTCATTGGACACCCGGTCGGGCTGCCAACCAAGTTTGCTGGCGGAGCAGCCGTGCGAGACAACCAGCCAGCGGCATTTTTCGTGGCAAACCTCGACACCTATGGAGGAAACTCCGGTTCTCCCGTATTCAACAGCGATACCCACGTGGTCGAGGGAATCCTCGTACCGAGGGGAGACTGATTTTGCCATGAGCGGAGCATGCAGAGTTTCTCTCGTGTGTCCGAGCACTGGGTGCCGAGGCGAGGATGTGACGCGAACGACAGAATTCGCGAACCATGTTCCGCCAATCGACGAAGATCGATAGGAGGCCTTCGCGAAACAGCTTTTCGGCTCCGTGGCCTGCCAGCCGCAGATTGCCAACGAGCCTGATGCACGACGACGTTGACACCTCTGCCGCTTCCAAATTTGGAGCGCCGCGTTTTCTCGGCCGGTTCGTTTCGGAAACGAACTGACGCAGTCTGCTTGCCAAGAAGAAAAATCGCGAAATCGGCGCCAAATTGAATACACTCCGCATATGGCTCCGGTCCCGCGAATTGCCCGCATTTATGTTTCGTCCGGACACAACTTCTATGGGCGTTACGGTCAAGCGGCCGGCGTGCATGCTGTCATTTCCGTCCCCCACGTCGAGTGCATTGCCGGCAAGGGACTCGCCGGCGACCGCTTCTTTGACTACAAGGATGACTACAAAGGCCAAATCACCTTTTTCGCCTGGGAAACCTACGAGGGCTTATGCCGTCGCTTTGGGGTCAGCGACAAGAATCCCGGTGTCTTCCGGCGCAACGTGGTGACACGCGGCGTCGATCTCAATGATTGGATCGGCAAGGAATTCGAGCTCCAGGGCGTGCTCTTCGAGGGAACGCAGGAGTCGGCACCGTGCCAATGGATGAACCAGGCATTTTGCGAGGGAGCCGAAGCGGCAATGAAGGGGCGCGGCGGCCTTCGGGCAAAAATTCTCACTGACGGGCTCCTGCGGGTTGACGCGGCGTGAGCAAGCTTGCCGCCGTCTTGATGGCTGGAGGCCGATCGAAACGGATGGGAATGAGCAAAGCGTTGCTCGATTACAAGGGAACCCCACTCTGGCTGTTTCAGATGGAGAAGCTCGTCCAGCTTCGTCCTGCCCAAATTTTTTTTTCCATTCAACCGGAGATGGAATTCCCGTCCGGTTCCTGGACGTTTGTTCATGATCGCTCTCCCGACATCGGTCCGCTCGGCGGCTTGGAAGCCGCCTTGCGCCTGACGCGCCAGGACTTTCTGGTCACGCTTGCGGTGGATATGCCGGCAATGACCGTTGAGTTTCTAAGCTTTCTGCTCGAGAAGGCCGGACCTGCCGGGGTCGTCCCACATTTTGATGGCTTTTATCACGGCGCGACGGCCGTCTATCCCGTTCAGATGCTCTCACTCGTTGAACAGGTCCTGGCCAGCAATGACCGGTCCTTTCAACATCTCATTCGTGAGGCTCTGCAATCCGGAATCATGAAGGCAGAGGAAATCGAGCCTTCGACAAGCGGACTCTTTCGAAAACTGGAATTCGCCAGAGGATATGAAACGAGCCCGAAATCGGCTCTTTACCACGGATAGCGCGGATTAAACGGATATAAGCTCATTTTTCCTATTCGCGTTGATCCGCGCGCAAACTGCGATCTACACTTCGAAGCATCGTTGGAAATTTCTTCCGCGGTTTTTTTAAGCGGCTTCAATCTTAACCGCACAGGCCTTATAGGATGGCTGGCGTGAGTACGAATCGAATGCCGGGAATGTCAGCCGATTCACTTCGTGATAGTGCATTGGGATGAAAAGCTGCCCTTGCTGAACGGTCGGGGTCACAAATGCGGTCGCCCGAATCTCGGCGCGGCGAGAAGAAATCCTGACGCCAGAGTTTCTTTGGATGCGAAGTCTCTGTGCGTCTCTTGGGTTGACCTCAACGTAGCACTCCTTCGGATAAAGCTTTCGCAGCACGTCCGATTTACCGGTTCGCGTGTTGGTGTGCCACTGCGAAGACGTTCCGCGTCCAGTCAGAAGAAAGAACGGATACTCTTCGTCCGGCTGCTCTGGCGCTCTGCGAGGTTCCTCGAAGAGAAAACGCGCTCTGCCATCAACAGTAAAGAAGCGGCCATCCTCGAACAGCCGCCTCTCGGAAGGAAGCCGAGTTCCGGCGTCGGATGACTGACATCGCGAAGCATCCGGTTCGCTAAGTGGCCATTGAATTCCGCCGCATTCCTCAATCATTCGATAGTCACGAATGCCTGTGATGTCATTGGGCATTTCGCGTGAAACTTCTTTGAGCATCTGAAAAACCGCCTCCGGCGACGACCACCGGGCAAACATTCCTCCGCACCCCCAATAGTGGGTAGATCGCTGAGAAGTGCGAAGTTTTCGGGGATACTGAAAGAGAGCCGAATACCGGCGAATTTTCAACGTAGGTACGCATCCCGCGCCGCAGTCTCCCCAGTGGATGATCATGAAGGTATTTCATGGATTATTCATGCAGCGCGGAATTCGACTAGTCATTCCGCAAGCTACTGCTCGCGGTGGCCGCTGCGGCTTGCTGGTCAAATCCGTGCAGGGCACTGAGCAAATTGCGCCAAAAGAGAACACGTCTTCGCGCCCCATGCGTCGGGCTGCTGCCCACCCCGCGTCGACCCCGACTCCCTGAGAGTCAGTTTATCGATATAACATGAATCCTGTTCATCATTTCCGTTACCCTCTTCGTTCCACGATCAAGCCAGCCGCGAAACGAGACGACCGAGCACGGCTATGGCGCGTTCTATTTTGATACTCCACGGAAAACCGCAGCTCAGACGGATGTAATTCCGGAAGTCGCCGAGGGGGGAGAAAATTGGGCCCGGAGCGATGCTGATTCCCGCATTGCGCGCCTCAGCGAAGAGCTGCATAGAGTCTACCATCGCGGGAAGCTCCACCCAGAGCACAAAGCCACCTCGAGGGTTGCTGATCTTGACAGGCCCGGGAAATTCCATGGCGACGGCCTCCCGCATCTTCTGCACCTGATCCCGATAGGTACGCCGGATCTTTCGCAGATGATGATCGTAGCCGCCATTGCGGAGGAACTCCGCAATCGCCAACGCGGGCAGAGTTGCGTTGCCCCAATTCGTAGCGGTTTTCAAGTGGACAATCTTGTCATAGGAGAGTCCCGGCGAAATGTAGCCGACGCGATAGCCCGGAGCGAGCGTCTTTGAGAAGGAACCACAGAGGAGAACGAGGCCGTCCTTATCCAGCGCCTTGAGGCATCGGGGCCGCGCGCCTTCGTGTTGGAGGTCGCCGTAAACATCATCCTCGATGATGGGAATGCGCCGCTTGCCCGCAAGTGCCAGCAGGGAAAGCCTGTTTTCCTCAGGCATGACGCTTCCGAGCGGATTGTTGAAGTTGGGAATGAGGGTGATGGCGGCAATCTTATGCCGCCTCAAGGCACGCTCCACCCCTTCGATACTCAACCCCTCGCGAGCCGAGGCCGGGACAGCCACCGCCTTTAGTCCGATCTGATTCAGGATGTGCACGAGACCGTGGTAGGTCGGGGACTCTATTAGAACGGTATCACCCGGCTTAGTGACGGCGCGAAGAGCAAGGTGGACGCCCTCGGTCGCGCCGTTGACGACTATGAATTCATCGCTGCTCAGGTGGCAACCCCAGTCCAATGAACGGCGGCTAATTTCGCGCCGCAGCGTCAGGGAACCTGGCACGGGATCGTAGCTGATGGTCTCCGCCATGTGCTCCCGTGCCAGGCTGCCGACGATTCGGGAAAGCTTGGCTCCCGGAAGGAGGTCCGGACTCGGAATGGCGCCGCCGAGAGGCACGAGACGCGGATCGACGAGATCGCGAATGATAGGCGTGGAGGGATGAAAGTCGGCCCAAGGTACCGTGGAGGTCTTGCCCGACACCGCCGGTTCGGCTAGGGATTCGGAGAGACGCGGCTTAACAAAGAAACCCGACTTTGGCCTCGCCTCGATCATCCGCCGGTTCTCCAGGACCATATACGCCTGCAATACCGTGGGAACGCTTACTTTCTGCTGTCCGCTTAACCGGCGCACTGAAGGAATGCGATCTCCGGCCCTGAGGCTGCCCGCCGTAATCAGGTCTGCCACGCTGTCAGCAACCTGGAGATAAAGCGGCCTTTCATCAATTGTTCTCACCTGCACAGAATAGCATAATTACCGATAAATACTATACACAGTTGGCCTTCGTGCCGATATGCACAGTTTTTGATGCAAACACAATCTGTATAGGTTGAAAATATATCTCCGTGCATCTGTTATTTTTTTCTCTTCGCGCGAAGGTCCCTCCATGCAACAGACTGTATCTATTTCGCGAGCAGAGATCGGTGAGTTCTCTCGGTGACTGCGGCGGCGATAGCCTCGCTGCCGAGTTCGACAAGCAATACTCCGGCGACCTCGGGGGGCCTCGGCTGGCGGCCGGGGTTCAGCGTCAGGCTCGAAGCTGGATGCAGAAAATTGCCGACGGATTTGTGAGCACGAAGAACGAGGAGATCCCGCTCCGGCCGACTGCCGATCATGGCATCCATCAGCTCTCGAAAGGATGGATAAAGCGCATGTATCTTGCACGTGGCGGCAGGATTTCTTGCCGCAAAGGAAAAGTCTGGATCACTCTCGATAGAGGGGGCGAGGACATTGTGTTGACTGCCTGCGAAAGCAAAGACTTTGACTCCGGCGCGTACGTGCTTCTCGAGGCCCTTGCGGAATCCCGGGTCTTGCTGGAAGCACTCTGACGGCGATGTCCGGCTCGGCTCACCGAACGGCGCGTCAAGCGCCGTTGGATGACTAAAGACGTCTTATAGTCCGCAAGGCTGCCGAATGCCTGGGAGACTGTTGAAAGACCCACGCTCGTCACGCGTGAGCTCTTTGGGGCAGATATCGGTGGAGCAACGAAGGAGCATCCCCTGAAGGGCCCCACGTGCTCCGACGGTCTTGAGAGACGTCTATACGGCTTTGTCCCGGGCAGTCTATTTGACACGCCGCGGGGCGGGCTCCATAGTCCTCGGCCCGCCTCTCGGCCCGAGCATCATGCAAAAGATTCGCAATATCGCCATCATTGCCCACGTGGACCACGGAAAGACCACGCTCGTGGACCAGCTTCTCAAGCAGTCGGGCACCTTTCGCGCCAACCAAAAGGTAGACGAGCGCGTCATGGATTCGATGGATCTCGAAAGAGAAAAAGGCATCACGATCCGCGCCAAGAACGCGGCATTCCGCTGGAATGGCTACCACATCAATATCGTGGATACCCCGGGGCATGCGGACTTTGGGGGCGAGGTGGAGCGCATCATGAAAATGGTGGATGGCGTTCTCCTGGTCGTGGATGCCCACGACGGACCCGCAGGCACAAACGAAATTCGTTCTGCGAAAGGCAATGGAGAATGGTCTCAAGCCCATCGTCGTCATCAACAAGATCGATCGCGAGAACGCCCGCCCGCACAAGGTCCTCGACATGGTTTTCGAGCTCTTTCTTGAACTCAACGCCACCGACGAGCAGCTTGACTTCCCGCACATCTACGCGAGCGCGAAGCAAGGATTCGCCAAGCGAGAGTTGGTCGATCCCAGCCTGACCATGCTTCCGCTCTACGAAGCGATCGCCTGGCACATCCCGGCACCGAGAAAGTCTGACGAAGACTATTTCCGGTTTCTCGTCTCGAATCTCGACTACAGCGACTACCTCGGCCGCATCGCTTACGGGCGCATCGTCAGCGGCAGTGTGAAAATCGGACAGAGCGCCGTTTGCTTTCACAACACCGGCAAGAAAACCCGCGCTAACGTCACCGCGCTCTTCAGCCATGAAGGGCTGGAGAAGATCCAGGTCGAAAGCGCCGCCGAGGGCGACATTGTTGGCATTACCGGCTTTGAGGATGTCTTTATCGGCGAAACAATCACCGACAACGAAGAACGCGAGGCGCTTCCCTTCGTGCATATTGACCCGCCCACGATCACGATGAAGATCTGTGTGAATGATTCGCCGCTAGCCGGCCGCGAAGGCAAGCTGCTAACGGCGCGCCAGATCAAAGACCGCCTCATTCGTGAAACGCGCACAAACGTGTCGCTTCAAGTCTCCGAGACCGAAATCGCCGGCCATTTCGAGGTCAAGGCTCGCGGCGAAATGCAGATCGCGATTCTCGTCGAACAGATGCGCCGGGAAGGCTTCGAGATTCTCGTTTCCCGGCCGGAGGTCATCTTCATGCGCGCCGAAGATGGCTCGCTTCTCGAACCCATGGAAACGCTTTACGTGGACGTGCCCGGCGAAAACCTTGGCGATATCCTTCAGTCCCTCGCCGGCCGGAAAGCTGAAATCGTCAGTATGCAGCACAATCCCCATAACGTGCTCGTCGAAGCCACCATCCCAACCCGCGGATTGATCGGTTTTGAGACCGATCTCGTCAACGTCACCAAAGGCCACGGCATCGCCAGCCACCTCTTTAAGGAATACGGCCCCCACAAGGGCGATATTCCGAGCCGCGGTAAGGGCGTGCTAGTGTCGATGGAAGGGGGGATCAGCATGGCCTATGCCCTCGATTCCATCCAGGAGCGCGGACGCCTTTTTATCGGGCCTCAGGAGGAGATCTACAAGGGCATGATCGTCGGCGAAAATGCTCGCCCCGACGACATGCCTGTGAACCCCTGCAAGGCGAAAAAACTCACCAACATGCGCAGTCAAGGCGACGGCAAGGGCATTTCGCTCGCTCCGCCGCTTGTCATGAGCCTCGAGCGCTCTCTCGAATTCATCGCGCCAGACGAATATGTCGAAGCCACGCCGAAATCTCTTCGGTTGCGAAAGAAAATCCTCGATGCTACCGCGCGCAAGCGCGCCACCGCAAAGGTGGCGTAATTAGCCGTCAAGACACCGCCTTGCACGTCTAGGGCAAATGCGCTAAGCCTGGTTCGCGCATCCAAAAATCGACAGGTCTTGCGCCCCGATCGATGAGCAAGAAAATTCCCATTTCTGCTACCCAGCAGCCCTTGCAATCTCCCTTTTCTGCGCTCAGAAGTGAGGGTCTGCCCAAAGGACCGAAAAATCCCCCTTCCTTGGTCTCAAAGAGAAGGCCGCGCATCGTCCTGCGACGAGAAAAATCGCAACGCGGCGGAAGAACCGTCATCGTTGTCAGCCAGTTTCCCACGCATCTTTCTCCACGGGAAATTGAAAATCTTTTGCGCGATGCTCGCGTGGCGCTCGGCTGCGGGGGCTCGGTTCTGGATAGAGAGATCGCGATCCAAGGCGACCAAGCGGAACGGGTGAGACGCCACTTCGAAGAACTCGGTTACCAAGTTGCCGGACCATAGAATTCCCGTCCAACGCCGACCGTTAGACTCACCGTCGTGCAGAGCAACCTTCAAAAAGATGCGAAGCTTCCAGGGTTCGCCCAATTGGGAGTTTGCGATTGATGTCAACCCGCGACGGCAGTAAGCAGAAGCGTGGCGCGACGTGGCAAGAGTTCTCGACTTACCCTGGGGATTGTCATTGCCCTCCTGTTGATGCTTGCCGCATTCATCGGCTCGCGACTCTTCGTCGCAACAACATCGGAGCCCTTCCGGACCGTTTCATCCCTGGATGTACGGACGTATTTGGAGAATGCAAACAGCCTCCGCGGAAACGTTTACAAAATTGAAGGCGAGGTGATGAATTCGCTTGGCTGGTCCCCAACCCAAGGACGTCTTATTGCCGTGGGAGTTGGGAAGGGTAGCGAGGTCGTCCCCGTCCTAGTTACAGCGAATTTCAACCATGTCAACATCCAGAAAGGTCAACGATTCATTTTTCTGCTCGAAGTGGACAACAAGGGTATATTGCGCACGAAGGATATGACAAAATCATGAAATGCGCGCTGACGATCTTGCTCGCCACCGCCGCCCTCGCTGTTGCTCAGGGAGATATTTCTTCGGAGTTTCAAAACGCGCCTCAGCAGCCGGTCCGCCCACCCTCTCAACCCGCACAGCCGCAACCCGCTCCCCTCCAACCCGCACAGCCGCAACCCGCTCCCCTCCAACCTGCACAGCCGCAACCCGCTCCCCCCCAACCTGCAAGCGGCAGCGCCCCTGCCAAAAATGGCGCCCAATCGAGCTCCAACACTGGCGGCTCAAGCTTCCTTGGCAAGGACGTGCCCTTCTTTGATCCCGGCAGCAATATTGCCACCTGGGACGGGAAAAACTGGAACATCAACAACAACACGATTTTTGAGGCCCGCTTCGAAAAGTATCTCAACGCGCCAGCGGCGGTCACACCACCGGAAAACGAATATCAGGCGCTCCTTCAACAAATCATGGAGAAGCTTTCGCCCGGCAGAATCACGCCTCGGTCCACCGATGAAGCGTTCCAGCTCCTGGCGAAGGCTTCGCGATATCAAGAGGATGCAAACCTGAGCGACTCCATCGCAAACCAAGTTTACTCCTCCTGGCTCGCTCGCAAGAACAATGACCGGCTCAACGCCGCCGGCAAGACTCTCGAAGACGAAAGGAAACGCCTCGAGTGGAATGCGAGAATTACGGCCGAGGGCAACAAACTCGAAAGCAGCGGTTCTGGGAAATCCAAAGAAGGAGCGACGGCCAACGACGAGCAGAGGCAACAACAGCAACTTAAGTCGCGAAATGCAAATGCAGCCCATCCTCACGAGGCTTGCGGAGATCACCGCGCTGATGAGAGCCAATCAGCTCAAGCGCGAAGTGGCGGAACTCCAGGTAAAAATTGAGTTTCAATCACTCATTGTCCAGCACTTCCTTCAGAGGCGCTTCCAGCACGCCCTGATCGGCACGAGATTCTATCGCAGCATCTTCGCCGATGGCGACAGCCAACTCCGCGTAGGCGAGGATGCCAAGAATCTTTTTGCCAAGACCAGCGGCCTCCCGCCGACGATGGGCACGATCGATTCGCTCGCAAATGAAATCATGCGCGACGTGCGCGAAGGTGTTCATGCTTTCAAGTTTCTGCTTGAAAAGAACGAGCTGCAAAGCGCCACGAAGCGGCTCGCGGAAACCTTCATGATTGGAGAATACCTGCCGGATGTGCGCACCCTCGATCGCGACGACAAGCGAAGAGCCCTCGCCTTCGTGCAAAAATCAAACCAGCTCGTCAGCGCGATCGAAGTTAAGGACTTCGCACTGGCCGAAAAGCTGGTCAGCGAGTTAAGCGACACAGCAAAAGACTTCGACGTTTCCAAGCCGATGGCAGCCGTCGAGACTGCCAAGCAGATCTCTGCCATGCATATCGCCAAGGCTCGCAATGCCGCGGTGAGCGGCGACAAGGAAACCCTCGAAGCCGAATTGAAGGCGGCAACCGAAATCTGGCCCCGCAATCCGTCGCTCAGTGAGGTCTCCAAGATGATCTTTTCCCAAGCGGACGTCCAATCCCGGGCTCTGGTTGATTTTGATCAGCTTCTCAGCCAGAAAAACTACCGCCAAATCCTTGACGACAAGATGCGATTCATCGCGGCGACCGCGATGTATTCCCAGAAGCAGGAGCAACTACGCAAGGTGCTCGAAGATATGCAAGTCATCGAGACCTCCATCATCCAGGCACAGGAAATTGAGAAGCGCGGCGACTATGCCGGCGCCTGGGAAAGCGCGGAAAAGGCGTTCCGCAATTTCCCTGACGACAATAAGTTGAACCAAGTTCGGGCCAACCTCACCACCAAAGCTGCGGATTTCGTCCACGCCATCCGGCAGGCGGAGCAACTCGAGCAGAAGGACCAACCCGGCTCCAGCCTCTCTTGGTATCTCAAGGCCCAAAACGAATACCCTGCCAGTGATTTCGCCCGACAGGGTATCGATCGTCTCACCAAGCAAATCCTGCCTGACGCCAGCTAGCCTGCATAAGCTAGGAACCGCTCTGTGCCAACGCGGCAATCTCCTTCCAAAGTTCCCGTTCGCGGCTGGTAATCTCGCGAGGCAGTATCGCTTGAAGAACCGCGTAAAAGTCTCCCCGTCCTCCTGCCTTCCGGGGAAGACCCCGACCCGACAGCCGGAATTTTTGGCCATTCTGGGCGCAGGGAGGCACGTGGAGTTTTGCTCTGCCATCCAGCGTGGGGATTTCCACGTCGCCGCCCAGTACGGCTTGCCAGACGGGAATCTCCAAATCGTAATAGACATCGCTGCCTCGGACGTCGAATTCGGGATCCTTTTCAAACTTGATGCGCAAGAATAAGTCGCCGGCTTGCCTCCCTCCTCCAACCGATTCTCCCTGTCCTGCAAGACGAATGCGCTGTCCCTCGCGAACTCCCTTAGGAATCTTTACGGTATAAGTCTGAACTTTTCCTGATGCTCCCCGGCGAAACGAAATTTGCCGGGTAGACCCATGCAAGGCCTCCTCAAGCGTCACAAGAATGTCCGCCTCAACATCCTGACCGTGCATGGGCGGTTCCTCGAAATCGTAGCCCCCGGGGAATCCCCGTCTGCCTCCACGTCGTCCCCCAAAGAGCTGTTCGAAAAAATCGCTGAATCCCGTGCCACCGAAATGAAATTCGACGCCACCCTCCTCAAAACCGCCCGAAAATCCCTCGGCACCGCCACCGCCCGGCGGGGGTTGAAATCCACCCTGCTGCCAGTTGGCGCCATAAGCGTCATACTTTTTCCTCTTTTCCGGATCGCTCAAGACTTCATAGGCCTCATTGATTTCCTTGAATTTCTCCTCCGCCGACTTCTTGTCCTTTGCCGTGTCCGGATGGTACTTGCGCGCAAGTTTCCTGAAAGCGCTCTTGATTTCTTCCTGAGAAGCAGTCTTTGAAACGCCAAGTGTCTGATAGTAGTCGCGAAATTGGACGGGCATAAGACGGGTTAGGAATTACAAGAACATCGGCAGAATTCGAGAGCGATAATTTACGACACTGGCATTCTTGTTCATCATGTAAATCCTGTTAATCGTGTTCAGTTCATGCTCGATATCCGCCTTCTCCGCGATCAGCCAGATTTTGTGAAAGCTCGCCTTGCCACGCGCGGTTCCGGAATGGACGATGCGGTTGAGGCCGTGCTCGCGGCCGATTCCAGGCGACGTGCGGTAGAAACCCACCTTCAAAGCCTGCAGGCCGAACGGAACCGCCTCAGCAAGGAAATCGGAGCGCTGCGGTCAAAGGGTCACGACACGACATTGATTGAGGCGGGGGTGAAGTCCCATGCGGCCAAGATGCAGGCGCTTTCCCAGCAAAGTGCGCTTCTCGAGCAAGAACAAAGGGATTTGCTGCTGATTCTTCCCAACCTGCCGCAGAAAGGTGTCCCAGCCGGGAACGATTCCTCGCAAAATCCCGTGATTCGCACTTGGGGCGAGAGAATCCATTCCGAGCGAACGGAGGATCATGTTTCCATCGCCGGGCGCCTCGACCTCGTTGACTTTGAACGCGCGGCGCGAATGAGCGGCAGCGGATTCGCCTGTTTCAAAGGCAAAGGCGCGCGGCTTGAACGTGCCCTAATCAATTTTCTCCTCGACCTTCACACAAAGGATCACGCCTACACAGAAGTCAGCCCGCCGTTTCTCATCCGGCCCGAAGCCCTGGTGGGCACCACACAGCTCCCAAAGTTCGAGGAGCAAAGCTATCGCATCGACCGGGATTCGCTCTACCTTGCTCCCACCGCGGAGGTGCCGCTGACCAATCTCCACCGTGAGGAGGTCCTTCCTTTCTCGACGCTTCCTCTAAAATACGTCGCCTATACTCCCTGCTTCCGGCGGGAAGCCGGCGCGGCCGGTGTTGGAACGCGCGGCCTTATCCGCATGCATCAGTTCGACAAGGTTGAACTGGTTAAGATCTGCGCGCCGGAAGGCTCAGATGCCGAACTGGAAACCCTTACCGGCGACGCGGAAAGAGCCCTTCAAATTCTGGGCCTCCACCATCGCGTGATCGAGCTCTGCACGGGCGATCTCGGCTTTGGTGCGGCGAAAACCTATGACATCGAGGTGTGGTCTCCCGGACAGAATGCGTTTCTCGAAGTCTCGAGCTGTTCAAATTTCGAGGATTTCCAGGCCCGCCGCATGAACCTGCGTTTCAAAGGACAAGATGGAATGAACCACTTTTGCCACACGCTGAACGGCTCTGGCACGGCTCTCGCGCGGCTCTACGTCGCCTTGCTTGAGACGGGATTGCAGGGCGATGGCACGGTCAGTCTTCCGGAGCCCCTTCACGCATATTTCGGAGCCAGCATAATTGACTGACCTGCTAGAAAAACTCCGGCAAGCGCTCGTCGCGCACCCGCCGAGGAAAAAATACCTCGTTGGCGTATCAGGCGGACGCGATTCCACGGCGCTCTTGTTTGGCCTGCGCTCTCTGGGCTACCGCAAGCTAGTCGTCTGCCATTTGAACCACCGCCTCCGTGGCCCAGCGGCAGACGCCGATTCCTCGTTTGTTGGTGCCGCCGCAAAAAAATTCCACTATCCTTTCGAGCTTGGAGAGGCTGACGTTCGAGCGCACGCCACCGGGCAAAAACTCTCCATCGAGACGGCTGCAAGAGACTTGCGCTATGCGTTTTTCGAGACCTGCGCGAAAGCCCACCGCTGCAGGAGAATTTTTCTTGCACACCACGCCGACGATCAGATTGAAACCTGCCTGTTTAATTTTCTCCGCGGAACCGGAGCGGCGGGCCTGGCTGGCATGAAGCCGCTGGCGCATGCGCACGGCCTCGACATCATCCGCCCGATGCTTGGGCTCACCCGGGGAGAGATCACCGCGTTTGTCGCCGAGCATAACGTCCCATATCGCGAGGATGCAACCAATGCGAACATTGCGCACACGCGCAACCGGCTCCGAGACCGAGTGATTCCCGCAATTGAGCGCGCCTTCGGCCCTTCATTTCAGGCGGCCATTCTCCGCGCCGCAGAAATTCTCCGCGACGAAGAATCCTGGATGGCATCTTTGGTTCCTGAAGTCGAGGAAACGCTTTCCTGCGAGACACTGCGAGAAATGTCACCTGCGCTGCGCCGCCGTGTGGTGCTTCGATGGTTGCGAAACGCAAATATTCCGGACCCCGGATTCGCCGAAACGAATCTGGTGCTCTCCCTTCTCGACACCCGGAACGGGCCTGCAAAGATAAACCTTCGCGGCAATCGCCACGCTCGTAGGCGCGCAGGGAGGCTATTTCTTGAGCCGGGAGAATGAGCCCGCGCTATGCTCTGCCCCACGCTCGCTCTCGGCGAATTTCGAATAGAGAAGCATGAAGCAGCTCTGACCCCAGCCTCCAGTCGAGAAGGAGATCTTTGGTGAGCAACATCGCCGTGTTCACAGCCTGATACTCTTGAAGGCTCGCGCGATAGCCCGCGCCGCCTGCCGCCCCTCAACTCCTTCCAACTAGATTACCGCCTCCACCTTTGGGCGCTCTTTTTTGCTGAGCGCCTTCCGAAGTTTGTGGAGCGCGATGTTCTGCAATTGCCGAATGCGTTCGCGCGTCACTCCAAACTTTTCGCCCACTTCTTCAAGCGTCTTGGGCTTCTGTCCGTCTAGGCCGAATCGGGAATTGATAATCCTGCGCTCGCGTTCATCGAGCACATCGAGCAATTCGCCTACCTCCTCGCGAAGATCCTTGTCGCGCAATGTCTCGAACGGATCATCAGCTTCTTCATCCCCGACGATTTCGCCAAACTCTGTCGAGTCGTCGTCGCCAATTGGTTGATCGAGAGACGCAGGACGAACAGCCGCACTCTTGAGCTGAGTGACTTTCGAAGAAGAAAGCCCGATTTCTTCCGCCAGTTCGTCGTCGGTCGGTTCGCGGCCGAGTTCTTCGGTCATCTGCATCGCAACGCGACGCATCTTGGAAATCTTGTCCACCAGGTGAACGGGCAGCCGAATCGTCTTGCTCTGATTGGCCAACGCCCGTTTGATGGACTGCTTGATCCACCACGCAGCGTATGTGCTGAGCTTGCCACCCTTCTTCGGGTCAAACCGTTCGACCGCCTTCATCAAACCAATGTTGCCTTCGGAAATCAAATCGAGCAACGGCAGCCCCAAGTTCGCGTAGTCGCGCGCGATCTTCACCACAAGACGAAGATTGGACCGCACCATCTCGGAACGCGCTTTCTGATCCCCACGCTTAATCTTGCGCGCTAGCTTTACCTCCTGCTCAGGGGTCAAAAGCGGAAACTGTGCGATCTCTCTCAGATACAGCTGAAAGCCTGTCTCGTTGTCTTCCAAAGCCATCGTGTCGGGTCTTCTATTCTACTACGTTTTTGATCAGATACCAGGTCGTAAAAATTCAGTTACTTAATGAGGTTAACGAATTAGACAGCCCGTGTCACGCACTGTTCAAAAAATATAAAAAAAAACAGACGCCTTGTGTTATATCATAAAGATTTGTGATCACTTACTTACGATATCTCTACGACCTGCGATCGGGGCCTTCAATTCGTCAAAGTGTTAAAAAGATTTTGGGAGACGCGAAAAAGACCGAAACCGGCCTTTGGCTCGATGCGTTGTTCAAAGCACAGACGCGCGCCTGCCTTGGCGACGCTTGTTTTTTGAATCCAGATTTCATAGGCTGAAGGTGGAACTTTGAATATCATGCCTCAGGAGTCTTCCTTTCCGGCTGGGCGATGCCCGGGCCGGGCGTCTGGAGTGCCGCACGATTTGGAGAAGTTCGAGGGAGAATGGCAAGTCCATGCGTATCCTCGTAAGTGGCCTGATAGGCCAATACGCGTTCGGGGGCGTCACCTGGGATTATGTGCAATACGTGCTTGGCTTTCGCGATCTGGGTCACGATGTCTGGTATCTTGAGGACTCAGCCAATTGGGCGTACGATCCTGTAAAGCAGGAGCCAAGTGCCGACTGCTCGCACAACGTGACCTATTTGGACCGGATCATGCGCGAATTCGACATGGGCGACCGATGGATCTACAGGAATGAGCCGGACGGCAAATACCACGGCATCACCGACGATCGACTCGCTGAAAAAACCATTGCCGAAGCCGACGTACTCGCCAATGTTTCCGGCGCCTGCTGGCTGCGACCGGTCACCGCCGGAATCAAGACGAAATTGTTTCTCGACGGCGATCCGATGTTTACTCACATCAAGTTGACCCGTGGAGACCGAGAGTATCTCGATCGCGTTCGCGCACACGAACAACATTTCACCTTTGGACTCAATGTCGGGAACCCCGGATGCAAGATCCCAACAACGGGACTCCGCTGGCGTCCGACCGTCCAACCGATCGCCCTCGAATGGTGGGAAAAGCCTCTGCTGCCCCCGAATGCGTGCCACAGCGCCGACGGAGCGTGGACGACCGTCATGAATTGGGCCAGCTACAAGCCCGAGGAATTCGAAGGGGAAAGCTACGGCCAGAAGGATGTCGAATTCATGAACTTTTCAGAGCTGCCGTCACGAACGCGCGAAAAATTTGTTCTCGCGATGGGACAGGGGCCTGGGAAAAACCGTCCGACGACATATCTTGAGTCGCTGGGCTGGAGAATCATCGAGCCGGATACCAATTTGCCGGACTACGCCAGCTATCACGACTTCCTCTCCAATTCCAAAGCCGAATGGAGCATTGCCAAGAACGGCTATGTCAAGTCGCGCAGTGGCTGGTTTAGTTGTCGCAGCGCATGCTATCTGGCGGCGGGCAAGCCCGTAGTCGTCCAAGATACCGGCTGGAGCGACCATCTTCCTTCGGGCGACGGAGCCCTTTGCTTCTCAACATTGGAAGAGGCCGTCGACGCCATCGAAGCCGTCGCAAGAGACTACACGCATCATTGCGCAGCTGCTCGCGCCTATGCCAGAACGTATTTTGACGCCGCGAAAGTTTGCGCCGAGCTTCTCGAGTGAACTCCACATTTTCCGATTCGGCATTGGTCCTGGTCGGGCACGGCTCGACATTGAATCCAGACTCCAGCGCGCCGACGCAGGCCCACGCCCGTGTCATTCGTGAACGCGGAATTTTTCGCGAGGTTCACAGCTGCTTTTGGAAGGAAGAGCCCTCCATGCGCGAAGTCTTCAGAATGGTGGAAAGCGACACGATTTATGTTGTTCCCGTCTTTATCAGCGAAGGATACTTTACCCAGACAGTCATCCCGCGCGAACTGGAATTGGAAGGCCTCAATACTCGCCGTGAAGGCCGGATGATCCACTATTGCGATCCGGTGGGAAGCCACCCTCGCATGACGGAAGCCCTGCTACGCCGAGCGCGCGAAGTCGCTCCGAATGTGCCGCGGGGAGCAACGAGCCTTTTCATCGTTGGACACGGCACCGATCTCAATGACAATTCCGCCCGCGCGGCGAAGGAACAGGCGGCAAGAATTTATGCTCTCGGCGAGTATGCTCAGGTGGTCTCCTCGTACATGGAAGAGCCACCTCTGATCGCTGACTGGGACAAGCTTTCCAACCATCCTAACGTGGTCATCGTGCCCTTTTTTATTGCGGACGGATTGCATAGCTACCAGGACATTCCTGTCCTGATCGGCATTGAGACTGAGACCGGTTTGGCGGCGAGCGAAACCGAGATTTTCCGGCGCAATCCCTACGAACTACGCGGCAAGAAGCTTTTCTACGCGAGCGCGATCGGGACGGAGCCAATGATTGCCGAGGTCATCCTCGATCAAGTCGTGGCGCTTCTTCGCCGGCAGCCGGCCATGAATTGAGTCGTTCTCCCCGGCCGCAGACTACGTCCACTCCCAAAAATCACCCGTTAGCGGCTTTTTGCTTACATTTTTGGGCCGGAATTCGTCGGTTGATCGGACAATTCATGATCTTCCAGCAGGCGATAGTAAAAATGCCCTCTGGAAAAATCCAGCGCCCAAGCCGAGACAGTCCCCAGTTCCTCCGAGCCGAATACGCTAGGCGGCAAATCAGTCTCCCACGCGCCGAGCTGCGCGTCTTGCTGAGGCTGGCTCCCAAGAAAATTCCAAGTCGTATTGCGCGCTGTTGCGGAGATATCGAGCTGAGGTGCTGAAAGGCGTCGCAGTCGTCCGCACCACCCATTCTCCATCAGGGTTCCGGTGCAAAAAAGAATGATATCCGGAGGACGATTATCTCGGCAGACCGCGTAGCCTTGCAACAGAATAAGCGACGAGAGGTCGCGCATCTCTAAAGAGAGAGAGCGGGAAAGAAACGACCCTGCCGCAGACCCCAGCGCATCATGCGCTCCGCGTCGTCGAAGATATACCGCGTCTTGCTTCCAAACTGCGCGAGGATGACTTCGCGGCCGCCCGCGGACGCGCTGGAGATCAAGCACCGGCCGGCCGCATAGGTGTAGCCGGTCTTCATACCATTAAACATCGGCGATCGCTTGAGCAAATTGTTGGTGTTTTCAAGGGTCTTCCTGCGGCCGTTCGCATACACGAAAGTGTAATACCGGCTGGCCATCAGACGGCGCAAAAATGGTTCCCGATATGCTCGGAAGGCAATACGGGCCATGTCGCGAGCAGTCGAGTATTGGTAGGCTGGAAGGCCGTGCGGATTGGCAAAATGCGAGTTGTGAGCGCCAAGCTCCCACGCGGTGCTGTTCATAGCGGAGGCGAAGGCCCCAGAACTTCCGAAACAATCACGCGCCAGCGCAGCGGCGGCGTCGTTTTCGCTTTTCACCATCATGGCCGAGAGCAATGTGCGCCGTGTGTAGGATTGGCTGGGGCGCAGTCCCAGCTTGCTTGGCTCGACATGGGTGTCTTGCGGCGATACGAGAAGGTGGCGGTCAAGGTCTCCCCGCTTCAAGATGATCAGCGCCGTGAGCAGCTTCTGAGTGCTTGCGACCTGCGTGTGAAGATCAGCATATTTCTGGTAAAGCGTGAGACCGCTCCGGGCGTCGATCATGATCGCGGTGCGAGCGTGAATGGCCGGTGCTCCAGACGGCCAGAGTTGACCCGCGCCCGGCGGCGAGTCCGCGATTGGAGAACG
Source organism: uncultured Verrucomicrobiae bacterium (assembly GCA_963708595.1). Taxonomy (GTDB): domain Bacteria; phylum Verrucomicrobiota; class Verrucomicrobiia; order Chthoniobacterales; family Terrimicrobiaceae; genus DASTFP01. The sequence goes on along the minus strand of CAVPTR010000015.1, from coordinate 109,394 downwards.
CCAGAGTTCCGCCCTTCGCGTCGGCATCAACGGAGGCTCTTGGGTGGCACATCCGGCAAGAAGCAGTGCAACGAGCGACGAAACCAGCCTTCCTCTCATTGCCGCGCAAACTCCCGTTTGCTGCAAAATCAATCAAGTCTGAAACGCGCTTGTGCGGCAAAATTGCTCTTCACCTCAATGACCAATGGTGTATAAGTAACCGCCATGAAGGGGACGGTCCGTATATTCGTCCTGCTCTTGGCGACGCTGATGGTTCCATCCCTGGCCCATGCGCACGTTGGAGTCAGCGAAACCAGTGGATTTCTCCATGGCATGGGACATCCTCTTAGTGGTCTAGACCACATTTGTGCGATGGTCGCCGTGGGATTATGGGCGGCTCAGATGGGTGGACGCTCAATTTGGGCGGTTACCCTGACGTTCATTACGGTCATGGCCCTGGGCGGCGTTCTGGGAATGATAGGTATCAACATTCCTTTCGTGGAAGCAGGAATCGTTGTTTCTGTGCTGACGCTTGGAGTCTTGATAGCCGCTTCGGCACGCCTGCCGCTGGCCGCTAGCACCATCATCGTTGGTCTGTTTGCAATTTTCCACGGTCACGCGCATGGCGCGGAAATGCCGGGAACAGCCTCAGGAATTGCATACGGCGCAGGATTCCTCATTGCCACCGCATTCCTTCACGCCTGTGGAATCGGCTTGGGCATCGCCATTCAAAAACTTGCCAGTCCGAAAATCGTCCGCTTCGCTGGCATCGCAATCGTCCTCTGCGGCGGTTATCTCTTGCTGAGCTGAATTTCAATTCCCGCAAAGAGGTTTATTCAGCAGGAGACGAACCCGACGGCGCGAGGCGCGAATCAATCTTCGCTGCCCTGCGAGCCATGGGCGGACGAACAAGGTCAGTTCGCCCTTTAGTTCTGAATGGTGACCTTCTGCGAGAGAGCTTCGATGGAGACGTCGGCATCGAGCTTGCCAATGGCGCGGACCGAGAATGCGGTCGATAAACGCGCGGTTTCGGCAAGCGCAAGCCCGCGAAGCTTCGCCGAGACCACTCCGGCGACCATCGCATCACCCGCGCCAACGGTGCTACGGACTTCAATTTCGGGCGGGGTGGCGAAAAGAATCCCCTCGGCGCCCACAAAACATGCGCCTTCGTGTCCCATCGAAACGACGACCATCTCAATTCCGCGCGCGACCAGCTCATTGGCAGCGGCAACAACCGCATCGCGAGACGACAGAGGGCGTCCAACCAAGCCTTCCAGTTCGTGGATGTTGGGTTTGATCATCGAAGGTCGCCGCCTCGATCGCATGAGTTAAAGTCTCTCCGCTCGTATCCAGTGCGACCTTCCGACCCCGGGCCTTTAGCGATTCGGTCAGGTCGCGATAGATAGTTGTTTCGACCCCGGGAGGCAAGCTGCCGGCGATCACGAACCATTCGGCATCGATCTGATCAATCGCCGCGCGCAGAGCGGTAAGATCGCTGGGCAGTGGCTCGGCCCCGGGAAAATTGATGTCCGTCGTTTCCTTGAGGACAGGGTCAGTGATCTTGATTCCGACACGCGTCTCCCCGTCGAGACGCACGAAATGATCGGCGATCCGTTTGCGTGTGAAAAGTCGCTCGAAGACCGTCGCATTCTCGCGGCCAAGAAAACCCGTGACGGCCACACTATGGCCGGCGTCCGCAAGCGAAGAGGCCACATTGACACCCTTGCCGCCCGCGTTGAGATACTCTCCTTGAACCCTATTGACCTTCCCCGCCGCGAAATTCGGAATCGTGATTGTGCGATCGATCGCCGGATTCAATGTGATTGCTAAACAATCGTAATGCTTGCTTGACATGGCAGTCAGTGGGTCAATTGCCGCACTTCCGAGGCAGTCGAGCAGGCAAGCGCCCGGCGCGCCAGGTTCTGCGCGTCGGACAGCTTGATCTTTCGCAGAGAGGCTTTGACTGCGGCAATGCTGGGCAGGCTCATGCTCAACTCGGAGACGCCAAGGCCGGTAAGGATCGCAGCTCCAATCGGATCGCCAGCGACACCACCGCAAACGCCCACCCACTTTCCGGCCCCCTTCGCCGCGCGGACGGTCATATCGATCATTCGCAATATGGCTGGATGCAGGCCATCAACGTTCTTGGCGAGCGCAGCGTGCATCCGATCCATGGCCAGCGTGTATTGCGTGAGGTCGTTCGTCCCGACCGAGAAGAAGTCAACCTCCTTGGCAAACTCCGCCGCCATGAGCACCGTGGAAGGGACCTCGACCATTATTCCAATTTCGACCGGCGGCACGTCCAACTCTTTCCGCACCTGCTCCGCGAGTTCCTTCGCGGCGAACAGATCCTCCAGAGTGCTGATCATGGGAAACATGATCTTTATAGGTCCGGTCGTGGACGCCCGATAGATCGCTCTCAACTGCGGGAGAAAAATTCCAGGCTGACGCAGACAGAGGCGAATTCCGCGGACACCGAGAAAGGGATTTTCTTCCTTCGGAAGCGAAATATAGGACGCTATTTTGTCTCCGCCGATGTCCAGTGTCCTGAGAATCAGCGGAAGGCCGTTCAAAGCGCGAGTCATCTCGCTATAAGCTTCGAATTGCTCGTCTTCCGACGGCGGCGTCTCGCGATCGAGGAAGAGAAACTCTGTCCGCATGAGCCCGATTCCTTCGGCGCCAGACTCGACAGCGGTGGCCGCCTCGGCTGCCTTGCCAATATTGCCGACGACCTCCACGCGATGGCCGTCCGCGAGTACCGCCGGCTCGTAACGAGTCGCGTATTCCTCGTTGCGTCGGTTCTCGAGATCGACTTGAAAGAGTTTCGCAGACTCGATGTCCGCGTCGCTCGGCTCGATATACAATTTTCCCGCGGATCCGTCCAGGATGCAGACGATGCCGGATTTCAATTCGAGAGCCGCCGCACCCGCACCCACCACGCAGGGAATGTCGAGCGAACGCGCGATGATGGCCGTATGCGCGGTCGGACCGCCCGAGGCCGTGCAAAGGCCCAAGATGCGCTTCGGATCAAGCTGGGCGGTGTCCGAAGGCGTCAGATCGTCAGCCACAAGGATCACGGGTTCCTCGGGCAGACGAGACTCGCTCTGCTCGGCTCCAGCGAGCAAACGCAGGACGCGCTGTCCGATGTCGTGCAAATCCGCAGCTCGCTCCGCGAGGCGGTCGTTCTCGATCTGCTTCAACTCGATCGCGCGGCGCTCGATCGCCTGTTGCCAAGACCATGCCGCACTGTGGCCGGCCTCAATCTGTGTGCTGACTTCCAAGAAGATCTCCGCATCGTTCAATAGCGCCAGGTGGGCACGGAAAATTGCGGCCTCGCCCTTCCCGGATTGCTTCTTCACCTGTTCATAGATCTCGGAAATCTGCTCGTTGGCCGTCGCGATAGCATGCTTGAGCGCCAATTCCTCTGCAGCGGCGTCCTTCGGCTTGTCCTCGACAACGATGTGCGTGGTCTGAAATTGATAAAGGGGGCCGATGGCGACCCCTGGCGCAGCAGAAACTCCGGCCAAGGCGTGTCCGCTGGATTCGGGAATCCACTTGTCCGCCTCAGTGATTACCTCCTTGACTTCCTCCACATCGCCAAGTCCACTATCGACCGCTTCCTTTAACGCTTTCAACGCCGCCTCGGCGTCGGGCCCTGACGCGATGATTCGGATCGATTCGCCGCCTGGTGTCCCAAGTTTGAGAAGCGCAGCCATCGATTTCCCGTTCTGGATCTTGGTGCCATACTGGACTCGGATATCCGATTCGAACTGGCTGGCAAGATCGACGAAAACCGTTGCCGGCCTGGCATGCATTCCGGCGCTGCCCGACGATCTTGACATCCACATGGTGAGCGCCGGGAGGCGGTGGGGCAGCGCCTTCCGAAGGTTCGCCAGCCGTCGCTGCAGCTTCCCGGCTCAGTTCGGTGATGATGTCGCTCGGATCCTTCGTCTTTGCCAACAGTTGGGCTCGTGCAGGATCGTCGAGCACGTCCGTCAGTGCTGAAAGAACGCCCAGATGCTCGTCCGATTTGGCGGCGATTCCCACAATGAGATGCGCCACCTTTCCCGGTCCCCACTCGACTCCCTCGGGCAACTGGACGACGGAGATGCCGGTCGCACGGATCAGCTCACGGTCCTTCGCCATTCCGTGCGGGATGGAAATGCCGTTACCCAAATAGGTGTTCGCCTGCCCTTCTCGCCCGATCATGCTCTCGATGTAGCCGGGCTCGATGAAGCCCGATTCTACCAGCACCTGGCCGGCAGCGCGAATGGCTTCGTTCTTGTTCGCGGCGCGAGCACCGATCCTAATGTTTTGAGGGGTGAGTTGAATCATGGGTCGAATTTCGTACGTGTTTTTTTGAATTACGAATGATGTGGAGGCTCTGAATCAGGCCAATGCAGGCAAAGGCTCAGCCTCGGGGCGCTTAAGGAAGAAGAGAACCCCCGCGGTGACGGCAGTTCCCGCAAGGATGGCGATGATATATGCGATCAGGTTCGATACTGCCCCAGGAATCAGCGCCGCGAAGATGCCGCCGTGAGGAACGAGAAGCTGCACCCCGCTCACCATCGAGATCGCGCCCGCAACGGCGGAGCCGGCCATCAGCGCCGGAATGACGCGAAGTGGATCCTTAGCGGCGAAAGGAATCGCCCCTTCGGTGATGAAAGAGATCCCGAGGACCAGGGCTGGACCGGCGGCCTCGCGTTCTTCGAGATCAAATTTGCTCTTGAACAGGAAACACGCGAGGGCGAGACCGAGCGGCGGAGTCATCCCCGCAGCCATTACCGCGGCCATGGGTGCGTAGATCTTGCTTGCCAGCAGCCCTACGGAGAAAGCATACGCGGCCTTGTTAATGGGCCCGCCCATGTCGAAGCCCATCATGGCGCCCAGAATGATGCCGAGCACGATGGCATTGGCGCCCTGCATGCCCAACAGCCAGGCATTCATAGTGTTGTTCAACCACGTCACGGGCGGCGCGATAATGTAGATCATGAGCAAACCGATTCCGAGGGTCGACAGAAACGGCAGAATCAACACGGGCTTGAGTCCCTCGAGGGTCCCCGGAAGGCGAATCTTGTCGGCGAGGAACTTTGTCAAATAGCCGGCGAGAAAGCCGGAGAAAATACCGCCGATGAAGCCCGCGCCGAGGGTCTGCGCCAGGAAGCCGCCTACCAGACCCGGCGCTATACCAGGGCGATCAGCAATGGAGTAGGCGATAAACCCCGAAAATACCGCAATAAACAGACGAAACGCGGTATCGCCGCCGATCTTCATGAGCGCAGCCGCAAGCGTTCCCTCCGGGTAGGCCCCCTCTTGAATGCCACCAATTGCGAACGCGAGAGCGATGGCAAGCCCGCCCGCCACCACGAGCGGCAGCATGTAGGAAACGCCGGTCATCAGGTGCTTGTAGGGGCCGGTTCGCGCCTTCGCCCGATCGGCTTTTGCCTTCTCGACCGCCCCAGCGAGACCGCCGCCTCCATCGCCACCCACGGGCTGCTCCAGCGCTGTCCTAAGAACGTCCTGGCCGGCGTGCAAAGCCTGCTTGGTGCTCGTCGATATACAGACGCTTGCCCCCAAATCGAGAGGTGTCGACATTCGTCTCCGCGGCGATCACGACCGCGTCAGCTGCCGCAATGTCCTCAGCCGTGAGCTGGTTTTTCGCCCCGACGGAACCCTGCGTTTCAACCTTGATCGTGTGCCCGAGGGCTTTGGCGGCCTTTTCAAGCGCTGCTGCCGCCATGAATGTGTGGGCGATGCCCGTCGGACAGGCAGTGATCCCCACGAAGCGCTTGCCACCGGCGGCCGCAGCCGGTGCGGCGGCCGCAGCTTGCGCCACAGCAGTATCCTTTTGCGGCGCCGGAACTTCGGCAGCCGGTTCCGGAGGAAGCAGCGCCAGGGCCGATCCGATCACATCCCTGGTATTGCGAATTGCCTCGCTGGTCGACGTTTCGAAGATCGGCTTCCCCGCAAAGCGTGCCGGCTCAATGCGAATATCGGTAGCTAGAATTACGACGTCAGCCGCGGCGATATCTTCATCGGTGAACACCCCCTTTTTTCCAGCGGAGCCCTGCGTCTCCACCTTGATTTGATGACCAAGGGAAGAGGCAACTTTCCTCAGGGCTTCCGCGGCCATGATGGTGTGCGCTATGCCGGTAGGACAGGAGGTAACAGCAATGATTTTTTTCATAGGGGACAGTTTTGGGAATTTTCGGGATTTTGCGTTTTATTTCAAACTAAGCAAGTAAGTCGCGACGGCGCTTTCACCGTTTTTTATCGAGTTACGTGCGGTAACCTCGATTCCCTTCCCGAGCGCCAGCTTTCCGAATTTCTTGTGGACGAGCTTTTTCTGGGACCCACGCTGAGAATTTCGAGCATGGCTTGACAGATACCACAATAGAATTCTCAGAAGTCAAACGCACAATGATACAAAGTTTGCGCAAAGTGAATTGTGTGCCGACGCAGCAAAGAGAGCGCGGTTTCCCAGTGAAGGTAGGAAGGCAAAGACTAGTTTCTAATGCAATAGACTTGCATTTCATCCGGAGGCCGCCAATTTGTTTCGTACATGAGGTTTGCGATGGCCCATGTCCTGCCTTTTTTGGGAAAACCCGGGGATGCGGTGCCGCTGGCGAGCGGCTTCTCGACCATCGCCAGGGGTCGGGAGTAAGTCTGCGATGCGCGGCACACCCTGGATCCGTTTCTCGCTGATGGCTATAGCCCTCGCGCTGGCGGGAGTTCCGATCTGGCTGCTCACGCGGACCGACGAACCTCCCGTGGCGCCGGCTCCACCGGCGCTCCAACCCCAGCGTGCCGAGCGAGAATTGACGCTTGCAATCGAAACCGCGCCGTCGGCGCAAGAGATCGGAGCGAGCTATCTCGGCCGCGAGCTGATCCCCCTCACTCATAGAGGCGGAACCTTTTCCGGCACGATCCGCCTTCCCGCCGGCTCCGCGGCGGATCTCCTCGTGACGGCAAGATGGGCCGGAACCGAGACAGCCGCGTTGCGAGTGGGAGCCTCCGATGAAAACGGTCCCCTTGCTGAGGAGTTTTTCTGGGGCAGGGAGAGAATTCAGGAGGTCTTGACCGTTCCCGAAGCCCAGCGATGAATCACGATCTCGTTGTCGAGGATTTGACTGTTTCCTACCATAGGATTCCGGCCGTGCATCACCTAAGCGTGCAACTGAGAGGCGGCTCCTGCATCGGGCTGCTCGGGCCGAATGGAGCGGGCAAGACAACACTGCTCAAAGCGCTCGCCGGTCTGCTGCCAGCCGAAACCGGCCGCATCCGATTCAAGGGGCGCGAGATTACCGATGGACGCCTGATTACCTATGTGCCCCAGAGAGAAGCGGTGGACTGGGATTTTCCCATCACCGTGCGCGGGCTTGCCGAGATGGGTCGCTACTCCGTGCTTGGAGCGTGGAAGCCGTTCGGCCCTCAAGACGGCGCGATGGTCCAGGAGGCAATTCGCATGGCGGAACTGGACGCCTTCGCAGACAGGCAGATCAAGGCGCTCTCCGGCGGACAGCAGCAGCGTGCATTCCTCGCCCGCGCCTGGGCTCAAGAAGCGGGGATTTACCTGCTCGACGAACCCTTCACCGGTCTGGACAAGAACGCTTCAGCCGCTTTTGCCAAGGCCCTTCACCGGCTCAGAGAGTCGGAAAAGCTGATTATCGTCTCTCACCACAATCTCGCCGATGCCGGCGAACTCTTCGACCACGTCCTAATCCTCAACGGCGAGCTGGTGGCTTTCGGCGAGACCGCGCAAACGTTAACCAAGCCGAACATCGATCGAGCCTACTCAACGAAAATCTTCAGCGGACACAAGGAATGAACTGGATCACGGAGCCATTCCACTACGAGTTCATGCGAAGGGCCCTACTCGCTTGCGTGCTGATCGGATTCACGAACGGCTTTCTCGGCGCCTACGTGGTGCTCCGGCGCCTCGCCCTGGTGGCCGACGCCCTCTCCCACTCGATGCTTCCGGGACTTGCATTGGCGGCAATGCTCATCGGATTGAATCCAGGCGGACTGCTGCTCGGAGGGCTTTTCGCCGCGGTATTCGTGGCACTGGGCGGGCATCTCATTGCGAGCAGTTCGCGTGTTAAGGACGAAACGGCCGTGGCCGCCCTCTACATTCTTGGCCTTCGCTCTCGGCATCGCACTCATCAAACACGCCCGCGTGAAGGTGAGCTTGGAGCATTTTCTCTTCGGCAATATTCTCGGCATTGCCAATAGCGACCTTTGGACGAGCTATGCAATAAGCGGGCTCACTCTGCTTTCCCTCGTGGCTCTGCAGCGGCCATTGCTGCTTGCCCTTTTTGAGCCGTCTGTGGCGCGCACACAGGGAATCAACGTCGGGATGCTTCTCGCCCTAATCGTCATGCTCATCGTGCTCGCGATGGTCTCCTCACTCCAGGCGGTCGGTGTGCTCTTGTCGCTGGGGCTCCTCGTCTTGCCTGCAGCCACGGTCTATCTTCTCTGCGATTCATACGCCGCAATGTCTTGGGGCGGCGGAGTCATTGGCATGGCCGGCGCAGTGGCGGGGTTGCTGATCTCCTTTTGGGCGAACATCCCATCAGGTCCCGCGATTGTCATGGTCCTTGGGGCATTCTTTGTGGCCGCCTATCTCTTCGGGCCAAAATATGGCATGGCTTCAAGATGGCTGCGCAAACGGCACTTGCACGAGGAGTCCCTCCAGCGCTGGAAATAGGCGCGTATTTTATTTGCTTTCTGATGATTACTTCCTATCCTAGCAAACCCGTTGGCGACCAGATGCCTAGTCCGGTCGACGCACTCTTTTTCTGTAAAAGGCGGATCGGGCCGACTGAACACCAACCATAACAACAACATGGCCCTTATGGCAGAACTGCAGGAACTGATCGCCAGCTCGGTAAAGAACTACCGCGAGGGCAGCATCGTTAAAGGACACATCCTCGAAGTCCGCCCGCGCGAGTTTCTCGTGGACATCGGTTACAAGAGCGAGGGAGTCATCCCCGCAAGCGAATTCGAGGACCCCTCGGACGTTGAAGTCGGCGATGAGATCGAGGTCCTGCTGGAACGCCTTGAAAACGATGAGGGGATGGTCGTTCTTTCCAAAGAAAAGGCAGCCGCCCGACAGAACTGGGAAAAGATCGTTTCTGTCTTCAAGGACGAAGGCCTCATCAAGGGAAAAGTCAAAGCAGTCGTGAAAGGCGGCCTGACGGTCAATGTCGGCGTCGAAGCCTTTCTTCCCGCTTCCCAAATCGATATCGTTCCTCCCAAGGATTTGCAGGGATTTGTCGGAAACACCTACGATTTTAAGATCGTCAAGATCAACGAAGATCGCAAAAATGTCGTTCTTAGCCGGAGGGAAATCATTGAGCAGGAGCGCGCGGAAAAGCGTCACAGATTTCTGAGCAGCGTCAATATCGGCGACAAGGTCAACGGGACGGTGAAGAATATCACCGATTTTGGAGCCTTCATTGACCTCGACGGCATTGACGGGCTTCTCCATGTCACTGACATGTCCTGGGCCCGGCTGACCCACCCGGGCGAACTTCTCAAGGTCGGCCAGCAGGTTGAAGTGCAGGTGCTGGACATCAACAAGGAGAAGGAGCGCGTTTCTCTTGGTATCAAGCAGATGCAGTCCAATCCTTGGGACCGCATCGAAGAACGCTTTCCCGTCGGCCAGAAAGTCAAAGGCAAGGTCATCAGCCTCATGCCCTACGGCGCGTTCGTTCAGATCGAAGAGGGCGTCGAGGGACTCATCCACGTTTCAGAGCTCTCCTGGACCAAACGCGTCGCCCGTCCCTCGGACGTGCTCACGCTTGGGCAGGATATCGAGGCCGTCGTCCTGGGAGTTAATAAGGACGAGCAGAAGATCTCGCTAGGCGTCCGCCAGCTTGAGCCAAACCCCTGGGACGAGATCGAGGTCCGCTACATGATCGGAAAGCAGGTCAAGGGCACGGTCCGCAACATGACGGCCTATGGCGCATTTGTGGAACTCGAAGAAGGAATCGATGGCATGATCCACGTCTCGGATCTTTCCTGGACTCGAAAGATCAATCATCCAAGCGAAGTTCTCAAGAAAGGCGACGAAATCGAAGCGGTCGTCATCGACATCGACAAAGTCAATCAGCGCATCAGCCTCGGTACCAAGCAACTCGAGGATGATCCTTGGAAGGAAATCGATATCCGTTTCAAGATCGGCGACCTCGTGAAGGGAACGGTCACAAAGATCACAAACTTCGGAGCGTTTGTTCAACTTCAGGACGACATTGACGGCCTCGTCCACATTTCGCAGATCAGCGAGGATCGCGTGGAAAAGGTCAAGGATGCCCTCAAAGTCGGTCAGGAAGTCGAGGCGCGGGTTATCAAGGTGGACAAAGCCGAGCGCCGCATCGGCCTTTCCATCAAGGCCGCGAACTATGATCATGACGCGCTTCGCCGCGAAGCCGAAACCCTCGACACTTTGCGCCCCGGCGAAGACATGGTCGGCCTGGCCCAGGCTTTCGAGGTCGCCGAGGAGGAATACCGCCCTGGCGATTCCAGAAAAAAGAAATGAGCGCCAATCCCAAATTCGCGTAACCTTGACATCATGGAAAAAATCGAAATCACAGCTTACCTGAAGACGTACTGCGGATGGAGCAACGGCGTGCGCGCCGTTCTCGCGAAGTATGACGTTCCCTTCGCGGAAAAGGACATCATCAAGAATCCGGAATACCGTTTCGAAATGGAGCAGCTCAGCGGCCAGCCACTTTCGCCCTGCGTGGTCGTCAATGGCGTCATGCTGGCGGATATCAGCGGCGAAGAGCTCGAGGGATATCTTCTCGAAAGCGGACTTGTCAGTTCAAGCGACAAGACGACCGACATCGCGCTCAATGCCCCGTGCAGCGACGACGAGCACGAGGCCATGATGATCAAGATGAAGCTGTAAACAGGCAGGAATTTCCCTCCCGCGAAGAAAGCCCCGACGCTCCATGGCATCGGGGCTTTTTCGTTTTTTGCGAGACCCGCCAAAGCGGATAAGGGGCATTTTGATTCCTCGGAGGCTCGGTTTGCACTATCCTAAGCGTGCGCAATGACCGACCTGCTCAAGACACTCAAAAACACTTTCGGTTACTCTGACTTCCGCCCGCTGCAGCGAGAGATCATCCAGGCCAGCTTGGAGAGCCGTGACGTCTTCGCGCTCCTCCCTACGGGAGGCGGGAAGTCCCTTTGCTTCCAACTTCCCGCATTGCTTCGCCAGGGGCTCACTGTGGTTGTCTCGCCGCTCATCGCGCTGATGAAAGATCAAGTCGATCAGCTCCAGGCCGCCGGCGTCGCTGCGACCTTTCTTAATTCCACGCTGGACGCCGTCGAAGCCAGAGCCCGTCTTCGCCGCTTGCACCACGGCGAATTCCGCCTGCTCTACGCGGCGCCCGAGCGCCTGATGCTCGATGATTGGAAGGACAATCTTCGCTCGTGGAATGTGGCGGCGCTCGCGATCGACGAAGCGCACTGCATTTCCGAGTGGGGGCACGATTTTCGCCCCGAATACCGTCAGCTCGCAGAACTCCGTGCTCTTCTCCCAAACGTACCGGTCATGGCATTGACGGCCACGGCCACGACCCGGGTGAGAACGGACATCGTTTGCCACCTTCGCCTATGCAATCCAGCCCTCTTCGTCGCTAGCTTTAATCGCCCAAACCTCTCCTATCAAGTAACGCCGAAGGACCAGCCGCTTCGGCAAATCCTCGACTTCTTAGCGAAGCGGCAGGATGAGAGCGGGATTATTTATTGCGCTTCGCGCGCCGGTGCCGAGCGAGTCGCCGCGTCCCTCGCGGCGCGTGGCTTGGCCGCACGACCCTACCACGCGGGCCTCGATGCTCCCATGCGCTCCGAAAACCAGGAGCTTTTTCTCCGGGATGAAACGCGAATCATTTGTGCAACAATTGCCTTCGGCATGGGCATAAACAAACCCAACGTCCGCTGGGTCATCCATCATGACCTGCCAAAAAACATCGAGGGCTACTATCAGGAAACCGGACGCGCCGGACGCGATGGCCTTCCAGCCGATTGCCTCCTTCTGTTCAGCGCGGGCGACGCCGCCAAACAAATCCACTTTATCGAGGAAATTTCTGATTCGCAGGAACAACAGGCTGCGCGCGCGCAGCTCCGCCAGATGATCCATTATGCGGAATGTTCCAGTTGCCGGAGGCGCGAATTGCTTGCCTATTTCGGCGAGGAATTCACCGTGCGCAACTGCGGCGCGTGCGACAACTGCCTCGAACCTCGCGCGACCTACGACGGCACGACCCTTGCGCAAAAGTTCCTTTCCTGCGTCTATCGAATCCGTCAAGCGAGCCGGTTCGGCACGGGAATGAATCACGTTATCGAAGTGCTCACCGGCGCCGAAACCGACAAGGTCCGACGCTGGAATCATCATAAACTAACAACCTACGGAATCGGGGCAGAGCTCAGCCGCCCTGAATGGGCTGCCATCGGACGCGAGCTGCTCCGGCTGGGATATCTCGGCCAGTCCGGAGGAGAATTTCCGATTGTTGAAATTTCTGCCGCAGGACTCGACGCCCTTCGCTTGCGCAGGACCATCACGCTCACCAAGCCGCTCGTCCAGCCGAAGAGCAAGCGCCCGGCGCGCCGCACGGGAGAAATTGAATGCGATGAAGTGCTCTTCGGCCGCTTGCGCGAACTTCGCAAGCAGCTTGCCGACGAGCGTGGCGTCCCGGCCTACGTGATCTTTGGCGACGCGACGCTCCGTGAGATGGCGCGACGGTATCCCGCAACGCAGCATGCCATGCGCGGAGTCTTCGGCGTGGGGGAACGAAAGCTTGAGGAATTCGGAACGGTCTTCGCCGCGGTCGTAGCCGCGCACCTTGAGGCCTACCCGCGTGTCGAATTCGCCGTTAGGGAATGACGCCGCGCCTTCCTTTCCATGAACCAGGCGATAAGGATGCATCCTTCGTAGAGCAAATACATTGGCCCGGCCATGAGGATCATCGTCACCATGTCCGTGGTCGGCGTGATGACGGCAGCGAGGAAGAGAATGATCAAGACCGCAAACGCACGAGTCTTCTGGAGCACCTCGTAGCTCAGGATTTCAAGCTTCACGAGCAACAACACGGCCAACGGCAGCTCAAACGCAAGGCCGAAGGACACGACAAATTGTGTGGTGAATGAGAAATATTCCCGAACGCTCCACTGCGGCCTCCAATTGAGCGACTTTGAATAGTTGAAGAAATAATCAAGCGTGGGCGGCAGCACACAATAGTAAGCGAACAAGACACCTGCCAGGAAAAGGCCGAATGACACGGCCGCCGCCGGATACAGCATGCGCCTTTCCTTTTGAGTCAACGCCGGCAAGACAAACTCGGCCAGAAAAAGCACAAGGAAAGGAAACGCCATCACCAACCCCGCGTAGAAAGAAAGTTCGATGGCAATGGTGAGCGGATCAGCCACTCCGAAATTTGTGAGACTGGTCCGATCGGGATCGATGGCGAGAAGAGGGCGCTCCATGACCTCTACCACGGCCTTCTGAAAGGCAAACGCCGCGCCCATCATCACGCCCAGCACGACAAGCATCTTGACGAGCATTTTCCGGAGATCTTCGATGTGATCGAGAAATGGCTTCGGTTCGTCGCGCATTTCGCGAAAATCAAAGAAGCGCCGCCAATTCATCAGATCAGTCTCCGGCGCCTTCAATTCTCGCATACGTCGCGAGAGTATTCGAATCGACAATCTCTCCAGCCCCAATCAGCCCGGTCAATTCCTCCTCGGAAAACTCGCGCATCTCCAAAATCGCTTCGTGTTCATCGTGATCAAAGCCTTCCGCTCTCCGAACGACGTCCCTCGCCAGGAAGAGATGACAGCATTCGTCGGTAAATCCGACTGACGAGAAGAAACAACCGAGCGAAACCAACTCGCCTGAACACGACAACACCTGCCTCCTCGCCGAGTTCTCGCAAAGCGGTTTCGTAAATCGTCGCTTCATTGACATCTCCATCCACCTGGCCAGCAGGAAACTCCCAAAGCACTCTTCGGACCGCAATTCGCTCCTGCCGAATCAGGATAAACCTGCCGTCCACTGTGCGCGGAGCGACGACGGCGGCGGTATGGCGCCGCGCAACCATCCATGTGACGCCGTCCGGACGCGAGGGCGTGGCGACGTGCTCGCGATCAACCCGAAGATAAGGCGTATCGCAAAGCGTCTCACTGCCGAGGACCCGCCAATTTTGCTCCGCCCCGGATTTCATTCCAGAACCTTTCTCCAATGCGCCAGGCGCTGCAAGACATTGTCTGGCGATGGCGCCCCGGAAGCCCGCCGGGCCGACAATCCCTTGCGCACGTCAAATGTGTCCTGCACGAGTTCCTGGGTCAACATCGGCGCCGCGTCCAGGAAGTCCTGCGGATCGAGCTCGTTAAGCGGAGCGCCTTGCTGCGCCGCAGCGAAGACGAGCCTGCCCACAATCTCGTGCGCATTGCGGAACGGAACGCCGGCAACCACAAGGCGGTCGGCAAGATCTGTGGCAAGGAGACTCGGGTCCGAAGCCGCCGCCTCCGTCCTGGCCTCCAGGAAAATCGCGCCGTCGATCATCTCGGCGAAAATTTGGAGTGCGGCCTTTGCTGTGTCCACGGAGTCGAAGATCGCTTCCTTATCCTCCTGCATATCCCGGTTATACGCGAGCGGCAATCCCTTCATCGTGGTGAGGAGCGAAATCAGATTCCCGTAGAGCCGCCCCGTCTTGCCGCGAGTGAGTTCCGCGATGTCCGGATTCTTCTTTTGCGGCATGAGGCTCGAACCGGTGGTGTGCCTATCGCTGAGTTCGACAAAGCCGAATTCCGCGGAGGCCCAAAGAACGATATCCTCGCTCAGCCGCGAGAGATGCATTCCAAGGATCGCAAGTGCCGAGAGAAGCTCACAACCAAAGTCGCGATCCGAGACTGCATCCATGCTATTCTGTGTCACGGCGGAAAAGCCGAGCTCTCGAGCCATCGCCTCGCGATCGAGCACGATCGTCGATCCCGCAATCGCGCCTGAGCCGAGCGGCATTCGATCAAGCCGCTTGGCGCAATCCTGCAGACGGCCGCAATCCCGAGCGGTCATCTCCACGTAGGCAAGCAGATGATGAGCCGCAAACACGGGCTGTGCCCGCTGCAGGTGCGTATATCCGGGCATCAGCGACGTCGGCATGCCTTTCCGCCAGCCCGACAAGGGCTCGTTGAAGATCTGCGACCAAATCGGAGAGCACGGAGATTTCGTCACGTAAGTAAAGACGAAGGTCGAGAGCGACCTGATCGTTGCGGCTGCGGGCAGTGTGCAGCTTGGCTCCCGCATCGCCGATCCGCCGCGTCAGCGCCGCCTCAATGTTCATATGCACGTCTTCAAGCTCGGGATCAAAGGGAAAGCGGCCGGAGGCGATTTCCTCTTCGATCTCATGCAGGCCCGCTTCGATGCTCTCAAATTCCTCTTCGGTAAGAATCCCCGCATTACGTAAAGCCCGTGCATGCGCGATGCTTCCGCGAATGTCCTGACGGTAAAGCCGCCAGTCAAAGGAGACCGATTCGCTGTAGTTTGTGAGCAGGCTGGAGGGCGCCTGCCGGAAGCGTCCCTTCCACATGAGTTTTACGACTTCGGTCGCCGCTGATTACGGCAGGTTCCTTTCAGTTTCAATTCGTCGCAATGCCCTTCGATCTTTACCGCCTTGCTCGCGGGGGAAAACCCGAGGCGCCTGGTAATGCAGTTCTCCAGCAATTCCATGTTGATGTCTTCGAACTCAATGATTTTGTCGCAGTCAACGCAAATCAAATGGTTGTGCGTCGGATGCTCGACGAAATTGGGATCATAAATCTTCGTGTCCGAACCCAAATCAAGTTCATGTAGCAAGCCACTTTGCACAAGCAACGGCAGAGTGCGGTAAACCGTCGCGCGCGAAACAGACTTCTCAATCCGCCTCGCCATCACAAGCAGTTCCTCCGCGGTGAAGTGTTCCTCCGTTCCGAAAGCTGCATCGATAATCGCCTCGCGCTGGACCGTGCGGCGCAAGCCCTTGCTTGTAAGAAACTCCTGCAAGCTGTCGCGCACGCGGTCTAAGACGTTGGAATCCATCTGAATTAAGAGTAGTTCTCCACGGGAAGGAGTCAAGAAAGCGCCAGAGAACTACAGCAAAGCAAAGCGAAATACCGTTGCTGCATTCCTGCCCTGGCGGGGTTCTTCCGTCTGCAGTCCATAGTCCCTGGCAATTGCAAAGCTAACTCGCTTCTCCTGTCTGGCAAACCCAAATGATAACTTGTGTGATTTTGCCTCTTGCGGTAGTTAAAGCGATCTGCTACTGATCCCCTTCCGTTTTTCGCTTTCGAGCATTGACCTCCAGTTATGGGAAAATTCCTTGTCATTCTTTCCGTTGTCCTGACGGCTGCGTCAGCCGTTTTGGGTTATCTGAATCACGGCAAGCTCGCAGAAGCGAAGAAGAGTTTAGTCGATTCAGAAATTGCTGCCAATCAGGCCCGGACCCAATTGGCCAAGGCGCAGAGCGATCTTAAAACTGCCGCGCAAAACCTGGCGACAACTGTCGCTGAAAAGGAACAGACTGCGTCGAAGCTTTCCGGAACCCAAAGCGAGCTTGAAAAAGCCAAAGGACAGGTCACCGCGCTCAGCACCGATAAGACGTCGCTTGAGGCCCAGGTCACCCAGCTCAGTGTTGACCTCCAGGCGAAAAGCCAGGAGCTGGAAAAGAAGGGCACCCCTGGTTTGGCGAGCCCGGTGGAAGCCACTTCCGATCAGCAAGCCCAACTCGCAGAACAGCAAACCCTCATCGTCAAACTGCAGGGTGATCTCGACTCGGCGCGCTCCCAGCTTTCCGCTCTCACGAAGGAGAAGCAGGACCGCGTTCAGCAGAGGATGCGCAATGGACTCGCAGGTCGGATTCTTGCCGTAAATCCTGCATGGAACTTCGTCGTTCTAAGCCTAGGAGACAAGAACGGCGTCGTGAGCAACGCTGAGCTCCTCGTCAAGCGTGGCACGCAGCTCATCGGGAAGGTTCGCGTTACATCGGTTGAACCGTCCACATCCATCGCCGATATTGTCGCCAACAGCGTTCCGCAAGGCGCAACGATTTCTCCGGGCGACGACGTCATTTACCAGTCAGTGAAGGAATAAGCCAGCCCATGCGTCGAATCGCTCTCGCGACATGTTGCCTGCTCGTCTTGTTTCTTGGCGCTTGCGCGTCTGGCGATGAACAGAGGCGCGCCGAGATGGAGGCAGGAGGAACCCTTCCATGGAACAAGCCGGCCAGTTGGGAAGGTGGTGGTGTGCTCGGATCTCACTTTCAGGGGACCCGGTAGATTTTGATTCCCGCCAATGCCTGGCCGCATTCTCGTAATCCGGGGTGGGGCGCTGGGCGATTTTATTCTCACCTTGCCCGCGATCCGGCTGCTTCGCGAGAACTTTCCTACGTGCCCTCTCGAGATCCTCGGCTACCGTCACATCGCCGCCATTGCCGAAGGCAGATATTACGCCAATTCGACGCGTTCGATTGAATACGGCCCGCTCGCTGGCTTTTTCCATCCCCACGCCGGTCTCGATTCCGCCTTGTGCGAATATTTCGCCGGCTTCCAGCAGATCATCAGCTACATTTACGACCCAGACGGCCTCTTTCAGCGCGGACTGCGGCGGGCGGGTGTTAGGAATTTGATTTCCGCGTCGCCAAAGATCGGCGAAATCGAACATGCGGCGTGCCAGCTCGCCCGGCCGCTCGAGCAGCTCGCGGTGTGGCTCGACGATCCGGCTGCCCAAATTTTTCCTTCAGCCCAGGACCTCTCCGAGGCACAAGCCGTCCTCTCAGCCCTGCCCAGGCCGTACGTGGCGATCCATCCAGGCAGTGGGGGTGAAAAGAAGAACTGGCCTCTTCCGCGATGGCTGGAGGTGCAGCGGAATATGCTCGACGATACGCGGGTCGGTCACCTGCTTATCATTGGGGGTGAGAGCGACTCCCGTCAGCTTTCTCGTATGAAGCTGGCCGAACCCGCGAAACGCCAGACGATTTTGGAAAGCCTGTCTCTGCCAGTGCTCGGCGCAGTTCTCTCCCAATGCGCATTTTTCGTCGGACATGACAGCGGAATTTCCCATCTCGCTGCGGCGGCTGGGATCCCTTGTCTGCTGCTTTTCGGCCCCACGAACCCCGATGTTTGGGCGCCGGCCAACGACGCCGTGGTCGTGCTTCAGCCCCCGGATGGCCAGCTTTCGAATCTGGAAACCGGTACCGTTCTCGCAAGAATGAATGAAATGTTCGCCAATATCCCCCGAAACGATCGTCGCCGTTGATCCCGCGCTACGCGCAGCCGGCTATGCCGTGCTCAGAAGAGAGAGGCAAAAGCTTTCCTGCTCGGTCTTCGGAGTCATTCGAAACGGCCCGAAACTGCAAGCTTCCAGATGCCTGCTTGCGCTTCACGAAGAACTCACCGACATCATCCGGAAACATGAACCGCAAGCGATGGCGGTTGAGGGGGTTATTTACGTTCAAAGCTACCAAACTGCGATCACCCTCGGTGCGGCGCGTGGTGCGGTGATACTGGCAGCCGTCAGGCGCGGCTTGCCAGTTCATGAATATGCGCCACGCCGCGTCAAACAGGCGGTCGTGGGTCGTGGAGCCGCTGACAAACGGCAGGTCGCCTTCATGGTCAGGGTCTTGCTCGGAATGCGCCAGACGCCACCAGCCGATGCTGCGGACGCCATCGCAATCGGAATTACCCACTTTCAGGCGCTCGACGCCGCGCGAGCGCGAAAGACAAATCTCTCCACGATCTGACCCGAATTCATCACGCCCTATCAAGAAAAAATCTGCGAAGGAAGGCTAAATGAAAACCATCGAAATTCAGTGGCTGGGCCGCGTCGAATACGAGAAAGCGCTCAGCCTGCAGAACAGGCTGGTCGGCGAATACCTGGCGGGCACCGGGAGCGAAAAGCTTCTGCTTCTCGAGCACGAGCCGGTCTATACGATTGGGCGAACCCGCGACCAATCCAGCCTCCGCAGCCCGCAAGCTCTTCCTCATCCCGTTTTCGAGATCAATCGCGGGGGACAAGCCACGTGGCACGGCCCCGGTCAACTCGTCTCCTATCCGATCCTCGATCTTGAACGGCGCGGACGGGACCTTCATCGTTACATGCGGTTTCTGGAAGACGTCGTAATTCTCACGTGCTGCGAGCTTGGAGTGGAAAGCCGCCGTCGGGAGGGACTCACCGGTGTCTGGGTCGGCTCCAAAAAAATCGCCTCGATCGGCGTCGGAGTACGGCGTTGGGTGGCAATGCACGGGCTTGCTCTCAATGTCATGCCTTGCTCGCTAGAGTCATTCCGACACATTACGCCTTGCGGAATCGCCGACGTGGAAATGACCTGCATTGAGAGAGAATCCGGCCGAAAGGCGGAGGTCGAGAATACGGCCAAATCCTGGCTGAAGTCTTTCTGCGCAAGCTTCCGTCACTGTCCTTTGATGAGCCCTCACGCGGTGAGGAATCCCGACCGGCAAAGCCAGCGGGGATCAGCCGTAGATGACGAGCTGGATGTTGTCAGGAAGGCTCGCTGCCACTTCCGAGACGACGCTTCCACGGAGCAACTTGCTCATTGCGCCTCGATGCGTAGCACCAACCATGAGGAAATCCGCCCCGAGCGTCGCGGCCATATCCACGATGATCGACGCAGCATCGGGCGCGCTCACGAAGAGCGGGATCGTGGGCACACCGCGATGTTTTCCGATCTGGAGGGCCGTACCCAAAATGGCGCTCGCTTCAGGATCCTCCCTCCAATTCACACCGGGAACGGCTCCGCCGGTGTACAGCACCGCGATTTCGCGGATGTACAAAACGTAGAGGGCGGCGTCACGCATCTTGGCCTCGTCGAAGGCAAACCGAAGAACCGGTGTCAGCCCCCGCACGCACACGAGAATCTTCTGCGTCCCGCTGGACATCTGAGACATTTGCTCCACGACCTCCGGCTTGACGATGTCGGCGAATTCCTTGGTTACCGTCAGCGTCCGCGTGCCGCTCAGTCGCTGTGAGTAGGCCCAGAGGAACAGGCCCACCACAAGCACGCAGGTAACGAAAAAGAGAGCCTCATGCTTGGTCTTGGCCAGCGTCAATTCCACTGCAATGAGAATCAAGAACGTCGCAACCATCATTGCGCGCTCGAGCCAGTGCATCTCAATCTTGGGGTTGAATGAGCAGGAACCGAGATTTACGCAAATCGCGCCAACCACGCCAATGGCGTAGAGACCCGCCAGGGCCTCGAAATTGTCGGTGAGTATCAGCACGACGATCGGCAGGCCGACGGAAATTGACAGCGGGATCACTGGAACACCGTGCGAGTTCAACTTCGCGAATGAACGCGGCATATCGCCTTCGCGCGACATCATGAAAAGCAAACCGATCAGCGCCGCAATTGCCGTGTTTACGGCGCTCAAGAGCAGCAACGCGAAGACCACTCCCACGACGATGCCGAGGATGTGGCCGAGAGCGATGCCGAAATTCATGGTGGCATACTGTTCCGCAAGGAAGCGCAGCATGTCCTCCTTGCGTTGGATCATCTCGGGAGCGAATTCTTTGGGCAACGAAAGCATCGCCCATCCAAGGAGCGCTGTCCCGAGACTCACTTCAACCGCAACCGGCAGTATCGCCTTGAACGCCGCCCTGCCAACTTTGGGACGGCCAAATACCGAGCCGGAATCCGGTTTCAAGGTTCCTGTCAGATTGGCGATCGCCTCCACACCGCTTAGAGCAAGGATGACTCCTACGAAGGATACCCATACATGACCAAAATCTTCGTGCGGCGGTTCAAGATGCGTAAAGGTCAGATGGGGTACGGACAACACGATGATCAATATGACGACGAGCAGCGTTGGCAGCGCCAGAGCCACGGCAACGCTCCCGCTATGGCGCGGGCCAAAATAATTCAGCGCGCCCACGAGCAAAATGCAGATGATGGTGCTGATCATCACATAGTGCCGGGGAACGCCCAGGTAGCTCAACGCAGCCCATCCGCTCAGTGCTGCTGTGACTGTGAGATCCGCCACCAACAGCAACGCGCCGACTACCGCCAGCAGACGTCCTTGGGCTTTCGCCGCAGAATACACGCCTCCTCCCTCCGGAAACGCACGGCAAACGACCATGTAGTTGATACCGACAAGAGCTGTCAAAACACAGACGGCGAGGATGATCGGCAGGGAGGAATATCCCGCCGCAACAAACGCCAGACCGATGACATACGCTTTGCTTGTGCCCCAATCGCCATAAAGCAGCGCGGAAGCGCGCTGCCAGTCGAGATTTCGGGGTCGATGAATTTCCGGGCTCTCCAAATCGACAGGATGTTGAACCCGCACGCTCACTGTCCGCGCGCCGTGAGTCAATTCCTTCTTGCACGGTAGGAAGCTTTGTTCTTCATCACGCGAGCGCAGTTCCGACATGTCATGATCTCTTTTTGTGATCGCCCAAACCGACTCCTGCTCCCATTGCCTCCGGATAGTCTCTTGAAAGACCACGGTTTCCAGGTATGCTTTTAACCGATGGCGGACGGTCGCTTCGGCTCCGCAAGGAACGCCGAAGAGGAAAGTCCGGACACCATAAGGCGGCACGCCCCGCGAAAGCGGGGGCGCACTGAACGAAAGTTCCTTGTGACGGAAAGTGTCACAGAAAATAAACCGCTTCATTCCCCAGTGGCTTTGGCGGAGAACGCAAGAGCCGTGAAGGGCGATGAAGCAAGGGTGAAAAGGCGGGGTAAGAGCCCACCGCCCCGAGCGAAAGCAAGGGGGCACGACAAACCCCATGCGGTGCAAGACAAAACAGGAGGAAGGGGTGGCCTGCTCGGTCTCGCGAATTAAGAGAGATCAAACCTCCGGGTAATAGTCGCAGCCCAAAAGGCTGCTCCGGCATCAACCTGCCGAAGCAAGATAAATGACCGCCGCTCCAAGTCGCTTCGGCGATGGGAGAACAAAATCCGGCTTACAGCCATCGAACACGGAGGCGATTCCGAGAGGAATCGCCTCCGTCCCTTCCTGAAGATATCTCGCGATTCCTGCGGTAACCGAGATTGCTGGTTTAGGTTAAACGACTTGTAAAACTTCATGCTTTATAAGCCGGTAGGGTGATGAAGAAACGTCCAAGGAAGCCCGAATTCTGCCTGAAGTGATTTGGCGAGTTCCTGCACTCCGAAGACTTCCGTGGCATAATGTCCGGCATAAAACATATTCATGTTGAGTTCCTCCGCGGCTGTAAATGACCAGTGCGGTCCTTCGCCTGTGATGAAGGTGTCGACACCCTCTGCAGCCGCCTTCAAGATTTCTCCGCCGGCTCCGCCGGTTACCACTCCGATTCTGCGGGTGACTAGTGGTCCGCCAGGGGCAAGACGGACATTTCCGCCCACGGCTTGTTCGATTCGGCGGCAAAGGATCTCGCGATCGAGCTTCGCTTCAACTTGTAATCCGATCTTCAGGAAAGGTTGTCTTGGCTCTGGAAGATCGAGCGCGTTGCACAGCAAAACGTTGTTTCCGGATTGGGGATGCGCATCCAGGGGCAAATGAACGCTGTAAACCGCGAGGTCATTCTCAATCGCCAGCTTCAACTTGCGATAGTGCGCTCCGGTCACGGTCTGCAAGCCACCCCAAAACAACCCGTGATGCACGATCAACAAATCCGCGCCCTCTTCGACGGCCATTTGAAGGACGGCCTCGCACGCATCCACCGCCGCAGCCACCTTGCTTACCGTTCCCGAGTTTTCCAATTGCAGGCCATTGAGCGCATTCGGGTAGTCATCAAACTCTGTGAGGCGGAGCAAATCATTCTGATACTTCACGACTTCTTCGAGTTTCATCGCGCGAGTATCACACATCTCCCGATAGCCGCGCCACATCCGTCGCTTGCCTCTTCTTCGCGATCAGTTAGCTTACCCCGCCTTATGCTCAAAGCAGGTATCGCCGGGTTGCCCAATGTCGGCAAGTCCACGCTCTTCAATGCGGTGACCCGTACCCGCAAAGCTCACGTGGCAAACTTTCCCTTCTGTACGATTGAGCCCAATCTTGGCATCGTTAACGTCCCCGACGAGCGCCTGGGAAAGCTTGCTGCGCTTTCGAAATCTCAAAAAGTCATTCCGGCCGCCATTGAATTCGTTGACATCGCAGGTCTCGTGAAGGGGGCAAGCGAGGGAGAGGGGCTCGGCAACCAATTCCTTAGCCACATCCGCGAAGTTGATGCCATCGTTCAGGTTGTCCGCTGCTTTGAGAGCACGGATATTCACCATGTGGCGGGTTCGATTGACCCCGTACGAGACATTGAAGTGATCAACACAGAGCTTATCTTGGCGGACCTGGCCACTGTTAAGAGGCGCGCAGAGCGCCTGCAAAAGAGCGCCCGCTCCGGCGATAGGCTTGCCAAGGCTGAATTGGCGCTCTGCGAAAAGATCCAGCCCCACCTTGATTCTGGCAGGCAGGCCCTGACGGCGAAGCTCTCCGACGAGGAAAGAACTGCCCTCAATGGTTTTTTCCTTCTCACTTCTAAGCCCACCATTTTGGCCTGCAACGTCGCTGAAAACGAGCTGGCTCAAGCAGACAATCCTCACATCCGCGCAGTCCGCGAATTCACAGCGGCCCAAAATGCTGGAGTAATTGGATCCGCCCATCTTCGCGTCGAGGCCGTTGTCATCAGCGCCCAAATTGAAAGCGAACTGACCGAGCTGCCTCCTGATGAGGCCCGCGAATTCCTTTCTGGTCTCGGTGTTGCGGACAGCGGAGTGAGCCAGCTCATCCGCGCGGTTTATCACCTTCTCGGTCTTCGAACCTACCTTACAACTGGCCCCAAGGAGACGCGAGCGTGGACAATCCGCGCCGGCGACAAGGCACCTGCGGCTGCCGGAGTGATCCATAGTGATTTCGAGCGCGGATTCATCGCTGCTCAGACCATCGCGTTTGAGGAGCTCGTGGCGCTGGGCTCCGAAGCCAAGGCGCGCGAGGCCGGCAAACTTCGCGTCGAAGGCAAGGACTATGTGGTGCAAGACGGCGACGTAATGGAATTCCGCTTCAACGTGTAAGAAGCGAACGACTGGACTGAAAGCGCACGGCAGGCGGTCGATCATTTCCATGCGTCGCATCTCCTCTGTTCTCGCCCGTTGGATCGTCCGGAAGCCCCTGGCGATCGGATCGGCCGGATTACTTCTGGCCGCTGCTTCCGCGTGGATCATCTCTTCAAGAAGCGCTTTCGATTCCGACATCCTCAATTTGCTCCCCGCGAGCGACTCATCTGTCGAGGGGCTCAAAATCTTCAACAGTGAATTCACCCAGACGCGCGAGCTCGCATTTCTTCTGAGCTGGAAAGAACCGCCTGCCAACGGCGATTCCTATCGGGAAACCTTCCTCACCCGTCTTCGCAGCCAGCCTTGGGTGCACCGCGTGCTCGATGCCCCGCCGTTGGAAACCACCAGCGGCCGCAAGACAATCCACGAAATTCTCGTGCCTCTCTTGCTGAATCTGCCACCTGAGCAATTTGCGGCTGCGCTGGAGGACTTGTCGCCTGAGGCTATTAGCGCACGGATCGGTCGCCTCGCCATACAGACCGCCGCCGGCTCTCCAATGAGGCGGTTCGAACTTGAAAACGACCCTCTCGGTCTCGCGGCCCGTGCGGCCAGGCCGGTTTGGGAAACTGTCGCCATTTCCGAGACCTTTAATCTCACCTCGACGGACGGGACGGGCATGATCGTTCCAGTCATCACCAATCAGGTTGACCTTTCTGCCGAGGCTTGCCGCGCGACAATGCAAAAGGTGCGGCGCTTCGTCAGAGAGGTAAAGGATGAATTTGGCCCGGGGGCGCCAGAGATTGGAGTCACGGGCCGGTCCGCATATGTTGAGGAAATCGAGCAGAGCATGCAGCGCGATATCGCTACCACCTCGCTTGTCTCACTCTTCTGTGTGACCGCTCTGTTTTGGGTCGGCTTCCGCCGCCTGCTTCCGTTGATCGGTATCGCACTGCTGCTCGCGCTCACCGTCGTAACGACCATGGCTTTCGGCGCGCTCTACTTTGAGAAATTGAATATTATTGCCATCAGTTTTTGCTCGATCCTTTTTGGCCTCGGCGACGATTTCAGCCTGCTTCTTTGTCAGCGGTTTTTCCAATCGCGGAACGCCGGTATGAGCCGCGAGACCGCGATCGCGAATTCCATCGCCCACTGTGCACCAGGAATTCTGTGGGTTGCCTTCACGACGGGGATCGGCTTTCTTGCGCTCTGCTTCAGCGGTTCGAGCGGATTCGCTCAACTGGGTGTCCTCGTAGCGTTAGGCGTATTGTTGTGCGCTGTGCTGATGCCGATTTTTCTCTTTCTTTTTGTTGGGAGTGCACCTTCCGCCGCGGCCGCAACCGGTCCGGTGCGCGCTTTTGTCCGCCAATGTCTCCAGTCTCCAGGTCGCATCCTCGGCGCCACGTCGGCGGTATTCTTCGCGGCGGCGATTCTCAGCATTTTGCCATGGCGAAGTCTCCAATTTGACATCTCGCCCGCTTCCTTGGAACCCCGCAACATCCCGGCAGCGAAGACGTTGACGCTGATGATGAAGAAATTCCCGGCTACTTTCGAGCCGGTGATGATCGTCTTGCCGCGGCCAGATTCACGCCAACTTGCGGCGCTTGATAAGGTACTCAATCGGTTGAAGGAGGAGGAACTGATTGAGACAAGCTCCTCCCCGTCCGCGCTGGTTCTTGATCCGGCACGCATGCAGGAAAATAGGGAAGCCGCAATCCATCGAGATCTTACCGCCTCCCGCACGGCTATGGCGCATGCGCTGGAGGCCAATGGCCTGAATGCCTCGGCTTTCAGCGAGACATTTGGCGTTATTGACGGTCTTCGGCAGGAGACACAATCAGCCTACACATGGTCGAAATTTCTTTCGCCCGCCTCCCCTTGGTGGTTCCTGTTTGACCGGATGATTTCGCCGGAATCCGGCGCAGCCATCGCCTACGCAAGGACTCCACGGCAAATTACGGGAGCCCAACGAGAACGAATCACCGAACTCGTCACAGCGGCTGTGCCTGGGGCGCTCGTCACAGGCTGGAGTCAGGGGCTTGCCAGCCTAACTGCCTGGGCCTCCAGAGAACTGGTCGTGTTCGGAGGGGCAGTGTCCCTCGTTATTTTTCTTGTTCTCGGTGTCGTATACCGCGATGCGCGTCTCTGGCTGCTTCATACAGTCTCCCTGATTGCGGCCGCTGCGGGAACGATCGCGACACTCAAGCTTATTCAGGTCCCAATCAATCTGCTGAACGTGCTCGCCTTTCCGCTGATGCTCGGCGTCGGCGTGGACTACGGTACGCATATCATTCTGGCGGGAAGGGAACAGGGAAACGCGCTGGGAAATATTTCCGACGTGCTAAAACCGATCGCATTGAGCGGGCTAACAACAGCTACCGGCTTTGGCTCGCTTATTCTGGCGCAAAACGCAGCGCTCTCGGGTCTCGGCACAATCTGCGCCATCGGCGTGGCGTGGTGCCTTTTCGCGTCGCTGTTGATTGTAACTCCCGGGATGGTCATTCTTCGTCGAAAGCGATGACTGCCAATTTTCTCGATCGGGAGCCGTATCTCGGCGACTTGCACAGCAATGGAGCCCTGGTTAGAAACGCCACCATGAAGATGCTCATTCGCATTTTGCTCTGCCTTGCCGTTGCCTCGGTTGCCAACATCCGCGCCGACGATGTGATCCTGAGTGCCCAGAAAAAACTCAAGCAGCTCGGATTTTACTATGGCGTGGTCGATGGCCAGATGGGCAGCCAGACGGCGGCGGCCATCCGGCGCTATCAGATCGCCGAAAAATTGAAGGTAACCGGTGAGATGAATTCTCAAACGCTCCGCCGCCTCGGAATCTCGTCTCCGCGAGCGCGCGTTCCCACGAAAGCCCCCGCGCCGGCGTACGTCGCCCTCGCAGATTTATTCAAGGGCGGACCTTTCATTTCGGTCGGGCCCGAGATGCAAATCGCCGTTATTCGGCAAGCCCAGAAGAACCTGCGATTGCTCGGATACTACAAAGGCGCGGTCGACGGATCGCCCAGTCCGTCTCTCGTGGCGTCTCTCAAAGCGTGGCAAGCGAGCGCCGATTTTCGCCAGACGGGGCGATTCGATGAAAACACACTCAAGGGTCTCTCCTTGATGCCAAACTAGCGGGCCTTTCTTGACCGCTGCTCGATCCTCCGCTTTCTGCGTCTCGAAGGGATGGCTCTTCAAAGCTCCTGGGTTGCTGGGCTGGGCCGTGCTGGCCGGTCTCGTTGCTGCCGCAGCGATGGCGAGAATTCAGATCGCTCCAGTGGCAATTTCCGAATGGGACAGCTGGGGATGGCTCAATCCGGCTCTGAGCTGGCTGGGAGGCGCCGGCTTCCGCGAGCAGTTCGAAAGAGAATGGCTTTATGGAGGTTTCCTTGCCGCGTGCCTGCGTATTACGGGCTCTTTTTCCGGCTACATCGTCATTCAGCAAGTCCTCGGTCTCCTAGCCGGCGTGCTGATGTGGCTGACATGGAGGACCTGGACGGCCCTTTTCCCTAAGCATGTTGTTTTCGAAATCGCCTCCATCATCACGGGTCTCTTCGTTGTCGCCATCTATCTCTTTAGTCCCATCGTGCTTGCGCTCGAACTCTCGATTCGGCCTGAGGGGATAATGGCCTTCCTTGCCTTTTCCCAACTCTATTGCATCACGAACTATTGCAAATTTCGCTGGCAAGAGCCGAAGGCCGTGACTTCCGCTGTCTTTGGAGCCCTCGCGATTCCGCTCGCTTACGCTCTGTTTGTGCTCAAGCCCAACTGGCTTCTGGCCGTTCCGGCAACAACGTTGCCCGTCTTTGTTGGCCTGTTCGGAAAAGGCTTCCCATTGATCGTCCGGATTCTCACGCCAATTCTAGGTTTTTTTCTGATCCTCGTCACGGTGCTGCTGCCGGAAAAGATTTTCTTCATTCCCACGGCGGAAACGCGCGTTGTCCTGCCAATGACTCTCTTCACCATACACGCCGATGTGATCCATGAAAATATGGCGCACGAACTCGCAAAGTCCGGAACACCGGAAGATCGACGGCGCTTTCTCGAGGGGTTTCTTCCGGTTTTCGAAAAGGAAATGCAAGCTGCCAGAGCGCTGGCGAGTTATTATCCGAGGCTGGGATTTGACCCGGACTACCTGATGTATCGCTCGTCCGTGTTTCCCTTCCTGGAAGGAACCTGCGCAATGTCGCGCAAGGAGATCGCGGCCTTCTGCCGCAGGAGTTTCTTGTCTGCAGTCTGGAACCGGCCATTCGGCTATGCCAGAAAGGTTGTCACCCAACTCGGCTATTTCTTTTTCCCGGATGACGGGACGTTCTTTCGCGCGCGCATTAAAATGGGAAAGCTTTATGACTATGCACTCACAACGCTGCCCGAATCCCTCGATGAAGCAATCAGCAAACCGGTTAAGGACTTGTACGAGACCTATCGTCAGAGCGTCGTACGGCAGGCTGGACAGTCCGGGTCACTTGAGGTTTTCCGCCCGTTCCGGAGTTTCCTAGGGGCGGTGAAGGTGTCCGCCTTTTGGATCGAGATCGCGTTCTTTACTTCTTTCGCCACCTGCCTGCTGTTCGGGCCGCTTGCGCGGCTCCGGCTTCCCGGATTCGTCGCCCTCATGTTCTTCTTGGCTCCCGCCGGCAACGCGCTGACCGTCGCAATGGTTCATGCTTTGGACAATGCACGCTACCGCGGAAGCTATGGCCCGCTACTCCTCTTCGCTCTGGCTGGGTTTTTGCTCTTTTTCCTCACAACCCTTGTCTACGCGGTGGCATTGGCTTACCGCAGACAGCACCGTGCCCAAATTGACCGTCCCAATTGACCGCGTGTCGCAATTTCTGCTGGGCCCGTGGAGACCGGCATCCGTCCTCTGTTATGCAGCGGCAGTCGCTCTACTTTGCGTATCCTTGGGCATCATTGGCTTTCGGATTACTGAACAGACCAACCACGAGGTCGATCCATTCGATCAAGGCGCTTACGTAGCCATGTCGCGGAAGATGGAGGGCTCCTGGTATCCTTGGTACTCGGACGGAACGCGCAATCCTCTCTTTCCATGGATCGCCGCCGTGCTTCTCGATGCAAACGGCCCAGCATTTTTCGAAAAGGGCAAGAAACTGAATGTCGTTTTCGCAATTTGCGGGACGGTGGCCATTGGGATGTTTTTTTCGCGCCGGCTGGGTCCGCTTGCTGCCTTCAATGCGACAGCGCTTGCCTCACTCGCTGCGCTGCTGCCAATATCCACATTTTTCGGCGCGGAGGCGATTTTTCTCGTCCTCTTTCTCCTTGTCTGCGCGTGCGGAATGCGCCTCTTGAACGAGAATCCGGTGCGCCTTTACCTGATACTTGGAGTCCTTATCGCACTGGCGTGGCTCGCGAAATCCTCAACGACTCCTTTCCTGGGATTGTTCGTCGTCTTCAGCGCTGGTCGTTTGTTTTTAAACCTCGTATTCAAGCAGAATCTCCCATGGCATCTCCGCGCGCCTGGCTGGAGCGCTCGCCGATTCGGTGTCGGGCTCGCCCTGTGCGCCGTCGCATACTTCACCCTCATCTCTCCCCGGCTTCTCCACGCACAAAGGGCATGGGGGAGCCCATTCTATAGCCTGCCAAGTTTCTGGTTCTGGGCGGACGACTGGGAAACTTGCGTGAGGAAGTACGCCGACTGCAGGAAGGTTCGCCTGGCTGAGCTTCCTATCGAGGAGCAACCGACGATGATAGGCTACTTCCATCGTCACGGCATCAGTGACGCCATGCTACGCTTGCAAAAAGGAGCCACGGTGAGGTTGGGCCAGCTTTTCCATCCCGAAGGAAAGTGGCGACTTTCGGTTGAGAGGAAAGGCAAGCCGAAACGCATCATCCTCCCGCATCGCGGGCTCTACCTCATCGGCCTTGGCGGGCTCGCTCTCGCAGTAGGCGCCTTGGCGATCTCGCAAGGCCGCCTGCAAAAGGTCGGACCCATCACATTGCCTGTCTTGCTTGGGCTGGCAACATTCGTCATTTACCTCGTGGTCACCGGATGGTACCTGCCGACGGGTCCCGGTCATCGCTTCATCATGACCCTTTATTTGCCGCTGCTTTGGATGCTGGCCCAAGGGGGCGAGCAACTGCGGCTTGTGGCAGGCTCAGGATCCGCCAACTCGCTCTTCCTAGCCGGGCATCTCGCAATTTGCGCCCTGCTCGTCTCACGAGTTTTCTTCCTGCTACAGGAGACCCAATTTGAGAAGATTTCCTACGCATTTTGAAGGCGCCCGGATAAAGGATCGAGCCTCTCTCAACTTGCTCTCTGTAAAAGCCGCTAATCCGCACAAATAAAAGATCTACAGACATTCGGCGGAAACGCAAGCTGATGTCAGCAGGTGAGCCAAAAAGCACCAAAATGGCTGAAATTTTGGCAGCAATTTGGCAGCAAAATGGCGGCCGAAAGTGCCAGAAAGGCCCCGTGCATGAGTGCGAACGAACAGCTACGAGCGGATAGAGGAAGCCAGACATTTCGACGTTTCGGGGCCTCCGAGAGTATGGGCCTCAACGGCGACTTTCGCCAGTTGAAGACCCTCCTGCGGGTCGGGGATTGATAACGGCTTCCCCGTTGCCCCGTGTGCTGAATCCGCCCTCCTTCATTGGATGTCCATCATGTTTCGCTTGTCTCCTGCACGCGATTGATGCCAGATGGATCCAACGGCCGAGAATTCGCTATGGCAAAAGAAAAGATCATCGCAGTTGTGGGTGCCACCGGCGCCCAGGGCGGCGCCTTGGTCCGCGCGATCCTGAGCGATACTGGCGGTGATTTCACTGCACGCGCGTTGACGAGAAGCCCCACAGCGGATAAGGCGAAGAACCTCGCCAATCTTGGTGCCGATGTCGTCGCCGCTGATGTTGATGACGGCAAGTGCGCCTACGGCATCTTTCAGAGGCGTGAGTGGATCGGCGAAACGATCGGCATCGCCGGCGAGCATCTCACGGGCGCCGAGATGGCTGCTGCCTTTACGCGGGCATTGGGTCAGGAGGTTCGCTACAACGGTGTGTCACCCGACGTCTACCGCAGCCTCGGTTTCCCTGGAGCTGATGATCTCGGCAACATGTTTCAGTTCAAGCGCGACTTCAATGACATCTTCTGCGGCGCTCGCAACGTGGACCTCGCCCGTGCGTTGAACCCGTCGCTGCAAACTTTCGATGCGTGGCTTGCACAAAACACTAGCCGTATTCCGCTTGAGCAGTCCTAACGACAACGTCCCTCTTTTAAGGCGTTGGTTCTGGGTCGAGTCCCAGCCAAGCCAATCTCTGTAAAGGCTGGAAATCCTGATGTATAAAGGATCCGCGGGCGGAATCCAATGTGTTATCCAACGACCCATGAGCAACGGCACCCTACCCCCACGAGGCCCTATGGCTCACGAGCACGATCATCGCCAGGATGCACCATCGGACCTGACCTTACGGGTCAAGGCGCTCGAATCCTTGCTCGTGGAGAAGGGTCTCGTGGATCTGGCAGCCCTCGACGCGATCGTGGATACCTATGAGCACAAGATCGGGCCGCGCAATGGGACCCGCGTGGTCGCGAAGGCGTGGAGCGATCCGGCGTATAAGGCGCGCCTGCTCCACGACGCGACTGCCGCGATCGCCGAGCTGGGGTACATGGGTAGGGCGGGCGAGCATATGGTCGCCGTGGAGAACACGCCACGCGTTCACAACCTGGTCGTCTGCACGCTCTGCTCCTGCTATCCGATTCCGATACTGGGTTTGCCGCCCGTCTGGTACAAGTCCGCTCCCTACCGTTCGCGCGCAGTGCGCGAGCCCCGGACCGTGCTGCAAGAAGTCGGCGTGACGCTGCCGGAGGACGTGGAGGTGCGCGTTTGGGACTCGACAGCGGAGGTGCGCTACCTCGTCCTGCCCGAGCGTCCGGTGGGGACGGGCGGCATGACCGAGGAGCAACTCGCCGCTCTCGTCACGCGGGACAGCATGATCGGCACGGCGCTGGTGACCGCGCCTGGGCCGGGAGCCAAGCGATGAACGGCGCTCACGATATGGGCGGGATGCACGGCTTTGGCCCCGTCGAGCCTGAGGCGAACGAGCCTGTGTTCCATCACTGTTGGGAGGCCCGCACTCACGCCATCGCTAAGGCCCTCGGATCCTGGGGGAAGTGGAACATCGACTACGGGCGGCACCAGCGGGAGCTGATTTCTCCCGCCGAGTATTTGCGCATGAGCTACTACGAGAAGTGGTTCACCGCGCTCGCCGGGCAGATCGTCAAGGTCGGGCTGGTCACACGGGAGGAACTGGAGAGCGGCCGGCCCGCGCCAGGCACGTCAAAGGTAACGCCGCCCCTGACGGTGGAGGGTGTGCACGAGGCTATCTTTGGCCCCCGTCCCTTTACCCGCGACGTGCATGTCGCCGCGCGCTTCCAGCTGGGTGACCGGGTGCGTACGCGCAACCTCCATCCGGCCGGGCACACACGCCTACCCCGTTACGCGCGCAATCACGTGGGCATCGTGCGGCACGACCACGGGGTGCAGGTGTTCCCCGACACCAACGCCCACTTCCAAGGCGAACATCCCCAACATCTCTATTCCGTGCGTTTCGAGGCGCAGGAGCTGTGGGGCGATGAGGCCTCGCCCCGGGACGCGGTCTACCTTGACTTGTGGGAGAGCTATCTTGACCGCCCGTGACGCTAAGCAGAGTGCTCCCGCCGTCAGACCCTCCCTGCGAGACCCGGCCTTTGCCCCGGCAGCCCCGGGACGCGGGCGAGCCCGTGTTCGCCGAGCCATGGCAGGCACAAGCCTTTGCTGTGGCGATTAAGCTGTCGGAGTCGGGCTGGTTTACGTGGGTCGAGTGGGCCGCGGCGCTCGCAGAGGAGATCAAGGCCGCGGACGCGGCAGACGCCAAAGCAGGGCGCGCGCCGGACGATGGCACTCGCTACTACGAGCACTGGCTCTCCGCCCTCGAGAAACTCGTGGCGACGAAGGGGCTCGCGGAGGAGGAGGCAATCCAAGTGCGCAAAGAGGAATGGGCCGAAGCCTACCGGCACACACCCCACGGCCAGTCAGTCGAGCTGCGCGTCGGCCAAGAAGCGCGGCGACGGCGGGCCGCGAGCCGAGAATGAAGTCAGGCAGCCGAAATCGAAACGATCTTTTCCGCCACCTCTCGAGCGGCGGGTCTGATAGAGAAAAATCTCTCTGCGTGTTTCGGTCGAACGAGTTCACGATAATGCTTGAATAAAACGGCCTGGTCATGTCCCGACTCAAGAGCTGTCTGCGGCGCATTCTGGGTTGCTGCCAGCCGGTATGAAACGAATGAGTGGCGCATGGCGTTGTCCGGCCATTCCGTGATTCCCGCACGCCGGCGGCGCACCCTCATGACGGCAGCGAGTATCCGGATTGAGCAGGACGGGTCCCGAGGGTTCGGCAATCGGTTGCAACCATGTTCGCAAGTTTTCGAGAATTGGCACCAATCTGCGGGAACGAGTTTTTGAAATCCTCGCGCCCACACGGATAAACCCTCCAACAAGATCGACGTCCCGCCAGTCGAGCGACCTTGAAATCTCAGCGACGCGAAGGCCAGCAGAAAGCCCTATGGCGTGGAAAACGCCAGGATGCGCTGTCCGCCAAGAGTATCCGGGTCTCTGCTGCACGTCGAGATCGCAGAGGGAACGCTCCAAATCCGCCGTGCTGATCTGTGCGACGGTCTTGCAATCGAAGGCCGCACAGACCCTCCCAAGGCGTAGTCGCAGGTCTTTGCAGTAACGCTCGCTCCGACCCACTCCCTCCTTTGCTTCAATCAGCTCGTTTACGGCTGATTCGAGAGGCACGCTCACAATCTGTTTGCGGAGATGCTCGAGGGTAAAACGGATCGCATCGGCAACGTTCCAGCCGTAAGCCGCAATCTCTCGGTCGTCGAAAGCCTTTCCTCCCTCATTCTGGCGCTTGACCTTTGCTGCTGCTGCCAACCTTCCGCCTCTCTCTCAGTTTCAAAAATCTTCGTTCCCCTCGCCCCTTTATTCTGGCATCGCAGAGATACACAGTTTTGCCATGATTAACGACTTGCTTGATTCGCGGCCATGGTTCCCGCTGCTTCGATTTCTTATTCAGCCTGGTGTTCACAGCTAAAAATGGCAGCAGAGTCGAGTTTACTCTGTAAGTCATAACCTCTTGAAGGCGCCGAAATTTTCTCCGACGGTCTGGATGAGTTTGCTGTGCGGCCTCGGCGCTGCTGGAATCGGCATTTTCCTCCTTGTCGCCGTAAAGCCGTGGAACGTCGAATTGAAGCCGGGCAAGGCGCTTACGAATTCACGATTTCGTGGTGATCTACGAATGGTGGGCCGCAGCGATCAACCTCGCGCTTCTCATCCTGCTGGGCCTGTGCGCACGATGGTGGCTAAGACCTGCTCGGCAGCCCGCCGTTGCGTGGCTGCCTGAGCAAGAACCCCCGGGTGGTTCTGGCCATTGGTGATTGCGGCCATGGCGCTGACCGCCTTTCTGGGGGGCCCAGCGTATTTCGCTAAGCTTGTGGGACGATGAGGATTCCAGCCTGCACCGCGCAGTTCTGGGTCAGTACCGACGCGACAAGAGCGACGAACTCAAGCTGCGCGAGACGACCTGGGAGATTGCGCTCTGGAACTATTGGAAACCCGCCAACCATCAACTGCAAACTGTTCTTTCAAAAGCTTGCCTGGACTGTTGGCAAGCGGTCGCCCGACCGGTCGGCTCTGCAATTCAGCGAGACGGCAGTTCGCTTTCCGTGCCTCGTAGCTGGGGTCCTGTCTGTTGGCGCTCTGGCTCTTCTGCTCAAGCGTCTAGGCTTTGCAAGAGCGGGTGTGATCGCTGCCTTTCTCCTCGCGGCACATCCCTGGCAT
Organism: uncultured Verrucomicrobiae bacterium; assembly: GCA_963708595.1. Classification (GTDB taxonomy): domain Bacteria; phylum Verrucomicrobiota; class Verrucomicrobiia; order Chthoniobacterales; family Terrimicrobiaceae; genus DASTFP01. The sequence continues at coordinate 74,570 of CAVPTR010000015.1, read as the reverse complement.
GTGCGTTACGCCGTCGAACTTCGGGGCTATATTTTCACCCTCCTCTTCGGACCCCTGATGGTCTACTGTCTGCTTCAGGCGATCGACTCGGGACGCTGGCGCTGGTGGATGGGGTTTGCCGCATCCGAATTCGCGTTGCTCTACGCCTATCCCGGATGCCTTTACATGGTCGTGATCGCCAATTTTTGCGGCGTTGCCGCCTTGCTCCTGAGGCATGCGACATGGGATGCGCGCTCGCAACACCTGCTGCGCTTGCTTGTGGCAAGTACCGTCGCCGGAATGGTCTATCTGCAATTGATGCTGCCATGCGCTCCACAATTGGCCAATTACCTCAAAACGGAGCGGGCTCTGGGTGAGATCGGCCTTCGCTGGCACAGAAACATGGGCGCCCATCTCCTCGCCGGCATTCCATGGAACAATTCGGACACTCCATCCGCAGGCTATCAAGAACTCCAGTGGGCCGCCGAGGCTCATCCTCATGTGTTCCTCTTTCTCCGGTCGGCGGCGCTTGCTTGTCTCGTTCTCGGGGTCCTGCGCCTGGGACTATCCCGTCCGGCCGGATGGATTGCCCTGGCCGTGCTGCTTCTGCCGGGGCCCCTCGTCTACATCGTATCACGCAGCAAGAACCATTACCTTTACGAATGGTACTCTGCTTTTCACGCTCTCCGGGATCGTCGGATTCGCTTCGCTTGGCTTGGACTGGATAACCGGCTTGGCTCGCCGCGTACACCGCTTTGGCGCACATCTCCTGGTGGGGCTTGCCGTTATCACGTTACTTTATAGTTACCCAGCCGCAGCGTCGCTGGCTTGTGACACATTCCCTTCAGCCAATGAGGGAGGCCGTGCTGCTAACCCGTCCAAGCCTTGATCCCTACGATCCCCGCCAGAAAACCGTCACAACGCTTTCCGTCACGGGAGTTCCATGGTCCTACGACCCGAACATTATCGTCATCTCCAGCGTCAATGAGCTTGTCACAGTTTTTGCAGGAGGCCGACAACGAGGGCAGGACCCTGTACGTAAACTTCGCCAATGCGTGGACCGCTGCCGCCAGCAGCCCAAAGCTCTTTGCCATGCTTGAAGATGATCGCTTGTTTGAGAAAACCGCGCATATTCAAGGCTTCGACCCGACGCTGACCACGTTCGTGAGGAGGTACAGGCCGGGATCGATCTCTGATTACCCAATTCCCCAGTGATTTTCGAGATTGCCGAATTCAGGCAACTCCAGATACATGTTGAAAGAGATGCTTGAGGATTACGTTCCGGTTCTGCTCCATGTGATCGTCGCGGTGGGCTTCGCCACGGTCACGCTTCTGGCCAACCTTCTCCTTGGACGGGCGGGTAAGCGAACAGCGGCAAAAGATGCAGCCTATGAGTGCGGCGTGTTACCTGAGCCCGGACCCCAGCCCCGTTTCAGCGTGAAATTTTACTTGGTGGCGATGCTATTTATTCTTTTCGATATAGAAATCGTCTTCATGTATCCATGGGCGGTTGTTTTTAAGGAATTCGTTGCCGAATTCGGGACGGTGATCCTCTGGAGCATGACCAGCTTCATCATCATTCTCCTGTTCGGATACCTTTATGCGATCAAGAAGGGTGCCTTGAACTGGAGCTAACTAACGGCTCCTGAATTAATAGATTCATGATCTATCACCTGGTTCTCTTCAAACTCAAGCCAGAGGTGGATGAGGATAAGATCGAGTGGATGATGAGGGAAACCCGCATCCAGCTCCTAAGAATTCCTGAGGTCCTTAGCATGCGATGCGGCAAGCGCCTTGATGCGAAGGTAGAGTGGCCTTTCTTTCTCTCGGTCGAGTTGGACTCGACTGATAAGCTCCCGCTCTACTTGGAGGATCCCAACCACGTAAAGTTCGTCGAGGAGGTCATTAAGCCGAACATCGCGGAGCGACTTTCCCTGGACTACGAAATGGAGCCGGGCAAAAAGGCAAGATAGTTTTTGAGCTTCGCCGCGAGGAACTCGATTTCCGCGTCAGAAATTGCGAAAGGCGGCGCGAAGGAGAGCACATTGCCGTTCTGTCCGCCCCCAAGCAGAATGAGCCCGTCCTGCAATCCCCAGCGCATAACGGCAGCGGCCAGCGACCCGTACGGCGCACCCTCCTGCTTTATAAGTTCAACTCCCAGCAGCGCGCCGACACCGCGCACGTTCCCGATGCAAGGCGCCTTCAAAGCGAGCAGGGAATGCTTAAGTTTCCGACCCGCGTCTCGGGCCAAATGCCGCGTTTCGTTCTTGAGATGTTCTTTGATGGAAGCCAATGCCATTGCACAGCCGAGTGGATTGCCGAGTGTCGTGCTAGTATGCAGCGCCTCGCCATGCGATGGCGGCCATGCATCCATGACGTCGCCGCGGCCCACGCAGGCCGACAGCGGAAATCCTCCGGTCAACGCCTTTCCCAGGCAGATGAGATCAGGCGTAATGCCAAAATGCTCGCAGGCGAAAAGTTTTCCCGTGCGATTGAAGCCTGTGTAGATTTCATCAAGTATCAGGAGCAATTTCTCGCTGTCGCAAATCCGCCTCAGCATGCTAAGAAAATCCCGTGGCGGCACAATCTCGCCACCCCGTCCCTGGATCGGTTCGACAAGAATGCACCCGATTTCTCGCTGCCTGAGAGTCGTGACGATCTGCTTTTGCAATTCCTCAAGACAGCTCGTCGAACAATTGGGAAAAGGATTGCCTTCCAGGCGAAATCCTTCCCTGCGTCCAAACGGACACCGAAAGCAGTTCGGATAAGGCAACCTTACGCCAAATCGCCCAAGCTGGCTTTGAAAAGGCTCGCGAAAAGTCGGGATCCCGATCGTTTCCAGCGCACCGAAACCAAGACCGTGATAGCCTCCCGTAAACGAGATGACGCCCGGCTTACCGCTGTGTAGAAGCGCAGTTTTCAACGCTGCTTCGACAGCCTCAGATCCCGAGTTGCAAAGGATCGCTTTTCCTCTGCCGATCTTCCATCGCTCGAACGTGATCCGGCTCAGGAGTTCGCAAAGCTCCGCCTTCACCGCCGCGGGATGCACGTCACCCATGGCATGAAGGAGCTTTTCCGCCTGGGCTTTCAGCGCTGCGCGAATCGGCTTGGCCCCATGGCCGAGACCGCTCACGGCAAAGGCCGATGTGAAGTCCAGGAAACGATTGCCATCGACATCCCAGACGTTCACTGCGTCAGCACGCTCCCAAAACACGGGAAAATCCTCAGCCAACCAAGTCACCTCTCTGGCTTCGAAGCGCGAGAGCTTCTCAGCGCAGGCACGCGATCGCGGACCAGGAATGGGGGTGATAATTTCAGGCAGCATGAGATTTCACAAACAGAATACGACCAAGGGAACAAAAACTCATCCCTTCGCGGTTCAGCCGGCGTTCGAACACGAACCGGCAGAATAACGCAGAGGTCCGCCACAATGGACGATAAAGTGGGGGCCTACTAAAGAATGCCTGACTCTAAACCGAAGACAAGGTTAGCGAGCAAGTCGCCGTAAAGAATGGACTCCCGGTCCCGATGCAGCCGTTGAATCCGCCTTCACAATTTTCACGCTGCAAGGGAGGTCTTCCTCACGCCCAGCAGACGCTCGAAGAGCTCGACATGAGCGCGCACCGCGGTTTCCAGCGAAAAGTCCTTGCTCAGGCATCGCTTGCGCAGCGTCTCTCGGCGCGTCGCATCGTCAATCACTCTCAGCACCTTCCGGCATCCATCCAGCAACCCATCCGTCGTGCGCGCGCAGAAGACAAATCCATTGCCTTCGCCTCGGGTTTGCTCCCAGTCACGCACGAATTGAAAGAGACCCGGACATTGAGCGGCCAGCGGAATGGCCCCTGAGAGCATCGCCCGCCGCAACCAGATCGCTTCTGGCTCGACTGGACCCGGAACCAAGAACACATCAGCACCAGCCAATGCCTTGCGCGCAAAGGCCTCGTCAGCCTCCAGCACGTGGGCGAAACGCCCTCGATGCTTGCGCTCTGCAATTTCCAGCGCCGTAATGTTCTCCGCTTGGACCGGTCCCACCAGGACAAGACGCACGTTGTCGGCGAGAAGACGGTCCAAGGCCGCAAACATCAAATCCAGACCTTTACCCTCGCTACTCTCCGAAAAGGTCACAAAGATGGCCCGCGGTGGCTCGGGCGCCATCCCGACCGCCTCCAGAAGGGCTGCGCGGTTTTTTTCGAAATTCTCGCTCGCAGCAGGCTTCCAGTCCTTGAGCTCGGCGCTGAAAGGGATGCCGTGAAGCTTATGCTGGTGCTCGCGAAGGACATTCTCCAACCCGTATCCGTGCTCCGGTGTTTGTGCCTCGCAAACGTAACGCTCTCCGGGCAGAACCACCGCATCCGCAAATAAGAAGCCGCCCTTGAGGCAGTTCATGCTTCCGTAGTATTCGACGCCGTGCGCGGAGAAATAATCCCCGGGCAGATTCGTAAGACCGAAGTCGTAACTCCAGAAATTCCCTTGATACGCAAGCGTATGCGGCGTCAGCACAGTGCGGAACGGAAGTCGCCGCTCGGACACGAACACTGGGAGAAGCGCCGTTTGCCAGCCGTTAGCGAGCAAGATCTGCGGAGCAGGATCCATCCTGCCAGCCAGCTCGACAACGCATTTTGTGAAGTAAATGAATCGTGCCGCATTGTCCTGGTAATCGCGGCCATCCACTCCATAGAACCCCGACCGATCGAAATATTCGTCCCGGGCGACAAGAAACACCTGAACACCTTCCGGTGTCTTCGTTTCAAAAACTTCGCTGGGTATTCCCGCGTTACCAACCTGAACGTTAAAGCGAATGCGGTTTTTTTTCGTCTTGGCAATTTTCCCTTCTCGAATTGTGCGGTAATACGGGATCGCGACACTGACTTCATGGCCCAACCGGGTGAGCTCGGCCGTGAGTTCCGACACGGCATCGGCCAGTCCCCCGGTCCGGGCAAAGGGTGTCATCTCGCTGGAGGCAACAAGGATTTTCATGAAGCCCCTCAATATCATGTCCGCGACGATCTGTCACTTGAGAGTTGAGCAGCGAATCCTGAAGGTCGAGAATGCTGGCATGCCCCTCGCACTTGTGACATGCGGACCGGCTCATGAGCCTATCGATAGCGTCCGGCGCATTACCAACCAGTCGACAGGAGAGATTGGGACGATCCTTTCCGAAACCCTGTCGGCGTCCGGCTTCGAAGTCCTCTGTCTGCGAGGGGAAATGGGCGGATATCCCGCGCCCAAAAATGCAAGGGTCGTCGCCTTCTCCACGAACGCCTCGTTGATGACCATCTTGGAAACCCTTCCGATCCAGCCCGTGGCCGTCTTCCACGCAGCCGCGCTCTGTGATTTCATGGTGCACAGGATCGAGGGAACCGAGGGAGCGCGAAAAATTCGTAGTAGCGTCGCCGAACTTCACCTTATCCTGCGCCCGGCGGAAAAGATCCTCCCGCGCTTGAGAGCCCTCTTCCCGGATTCGGTCATCGTGGGATGGAAGTACGAACTCGACGGATCACGCTCGGACGCCATCGCGCGCGCCCGGGAACAGATCAGCAATTCGAATACCAATGCTTGCGTCGTCAACGGCAGCGCCTACGGCAAGGGATTTGGTTTTCTGGCGCGCGGGAGCGAAGAATTGCCGCATCTTACCGACAAGGCCGAGCTCTCTGCATTTCTTGCCGGCTGGACGCTGGAAGCGCTCAACCGTCTTCAAACATCCGCAAAAGCTGATCAACTCCCGCCTTCCCAAGCAGGCCGATCAGCATGACGTAAATCGCCGAAATGACAGTCAGCACATAGCCGCACAATATCAATCCGCCGTCTCTCTCCATCAACCCGAGGGACAGGAAAATAATCGCGAAGCCAGGGATCGTGTTCGTCAAAGGAAAAGGCGGCGGGATCGGCAGGCTCAGAAAGATTCCCGAAACGGCGATGGCCAAGCCAATGACCATTCCCATCCCCGGGCCTACGAGAAAGAAGGCGAGCCGGGGGCGGATCACCTTTTCTACTTTCTCGTAAATCTTGCAGCCCAATAGCACCATCTTTTTCAGCACAGGATAGGAAATGCGCCTGTTCAAAATGAAGGCAGGCAGCCACGGCTTGTGCCCGAAAGCGATGCGAATGCCACAGAGGGCGATGGCCAGCCCAAACGGGATGGAAATTCCCGGCAAGGTAACCGGCGTCAGGAATGGGAGGCACAGCAAGATCACCACGAATTGCAACCCGCGGCCATGCAGGATCTGCACCATTTCGCGGATCATAAGCGGACGCCCGGCCGCTTCATTCAACAGGCGCCGAAGAGCCTCTGAGAGACGCTCGGTGGAGTCCGTTGTGCCAACAACGTCGCGCATGGAGGCCGCAATTAATCACGCCCCGTACAGCTGCGCAAATACTCTTGGCCTTGCAGCGCGGGTCAATTCAGCCGAAAACAATCTCATGAACGAAGAACTCCAACAAGCAGTCGATGCTGGAAAACTCACGACCCAAGCCGCCGAGGCCCTTTCCCTGCTTGAGCCGGGTGCCTGTTGCCTGCACAAGAGCTGGGGGTTCGGGCGCGTGGCTGAGTGGAGTCTGCTCACCGGTCAGATCGTGATCGATTTTCAATCCAAGAAGGGCCATCTCATGCAGGCCCAGTATGCGGCTGAAACTCTCCAGCCAATTCCAGCGGAACACATTCTTGCCCGGAAAATCGCCGAGCCTGACGCCGTCAAGACGCAGGCCCTGGAGGATCCTGCCTCACTACTTCGCGATATTCTTCGCAATCTCGGTGGTAAGGCAAGCGTCGAACAAATCGCGGCGGCGCTCGCTCCCCAGATCTTCGATGCCGCGACCTTCAAAAAATGGTGGGACGTCGCGAAGAAAAGCCTCAAGGCCGACGGCCATTTCCAGCTCCCCGCCAGAAAGAGCGAGCCCGTGGTTCTGCTCGCCACACCATCCACGCCCGGCAAAGGACTGATCGAAAAATTTCGCGGGGCGCGCCACCTCAAGGATCAGGTGGCCGCTCTTGATCAAATCACGAAAGCGCTCGACGATCTCGCCCATGAGGTTGAGGAGCTTCAGTCGCTCGCGGTGCAGATTGAGGATGCCGCCCACAAGGGTCGCAAGCTGCAGTCCGCTCAAGCCGTCGAACTGCTCCTCGCCCGAGACGAGATCCTTGCTCGACACCAGGCGCTCAAGCCGGGCAAGGACGCTCCAGGAGTCGCAGATATTTTGCTCAGCGAGCAGTCGCGTTTGCCCGAGCTCTTCGCCGCCCTGCCCGCTGCCAAACAGCGACGCTCCATCGAGCAATTTCCTGAGGCGTTCGGCGATCGTTGGTTGGAAGCGATTTTTCGCCTCGCACAAAGCGTGCCCGCGCGGCTCGTGATCGAAATCGTTCGCCTTGTGGAAAAGGAGGGGCGAAGCGAGGATCTTCGCGCAGCTCTCGCTCGATGGATCAGCGAACGTTCGGCATCCTCGGAAATTCTCTTTTGGCTTTGCAAGGAACGGGGAGGTTCGTTTCCAGAACTTTTTGGCGCCGACCTATTTGGCGCCGTGCTGAGCGCGCTGGAGCGGGATCAGTTGGCAGAAAAACGCGGCGCCCGTCTGCATGATCTTCTCCTCGAGGATCGCAGCCTCGTCGGCGATCTCCTTGCATCCGCGGAGCCCGACAGGGTGCGAGATGCCATGCGCCGCCTTTCGCTCACACCGGTCTTCGACGACCTTAACAAGCGCTCGCTTTTTGCCCGCATCGTCAAACTTTACCCCGAAATGCAGAGCATGATCCGCGGCGGCGGCGCCGAAAAGAGAAGAGACCCTCACGGTCTCGTGGGCCAGCCTCGAAAAGCGCAAGGAAGAATTCGAGGACCTCGTCAATCGACAGATCCCTCAAAACACCAAGGACATCGCCACGGCTCGGTCATACGGCGACCTCCGCGAAAATTTTGAGTTCAAATCCGCCAAGGAACAGCAGCGCGTCCTCATGCGCCGCCGCGCGGAGGCCGAAAGCGACCTTTCTCGCGCTCGTGGCACGAATTTTGAAAAATCCGACACGACCCAGGTCTCCATCGGCACCATCGTGACCCTGCGAGATTCGATGGGCGTCGAGGAGACTTACAGCATCCTTGGCGCTTGGGACAGTGCGCCCGAACTGGGGATCATTTCCTACAAGGCCGTTATCGGACAGGCCCTCCTCGGAAAATCGCTCGGCGAGAGCGCCGAACTGCCCACCGAAACTGGAAGCCGCAGCGTAACCATCACGCGGATCGAGCCCTTTACAAATTTGGACAGTCTCCGCGAAAAGGTTCATCCGCTTTCGGAACCCGCGCCCGCCTAATACCCTCAAAGCGAGAAATCTGCTTGCAACCGACCGCGCGAAAGAGTTTCTGGAATCCACCACCAAAAAACCCCACTGCCATGTCCGATACCCTCATCACAGCCATTAAAGCCCGCCAAATTATTGACTCCCGCGGCAATCCAACCGTGAAGCCGACGTTGAACTCGCCGGTGGCGCCTCTGGGCGCGCGCCGCCGTCCCCAGTGGAGCCTCCACCGGAGCATTCGAGGCTTGGGAGCTTCGCGACAGCGTCAAGGCAGTCTATCTCGGAAAGGGCGTGACCAAGGCGGTCGCCAATGTCCAGAAAATCCTCGCTCCCGAGCTTGTTGGGATGGACGCGCTCGACCAAGTGGCCATCGACAAGGCGATGATCGGGCTCGATGGAACCGAGAACAAGAAAAAGGTGGGCGCTAACGCGATCCTGGCCGTTTCGCTTGCCCCGCCAAGGCCGCAGCGGAGCAGGTGTGCCCCTCTACAAGCTCTCGGTGGGCCCAACGCCAAGGTCCTCCCCTGTGCGATGATGAACATCATCAACGGTGGCGCGCATAGCGACGCGCCAATCGATTTCCAGGAATTCATGATCATGCCAAAGGATTTCTCCACCTTCTCGGAGGCGCTCCGGGCCGGTGTTGAGATCTTCCATGCGCTCAAGGGCGAGCTGAAAAAGCGCGGCCTTTCGACTGCCATCGGCGATGAAGGCGGATTCGCCCCGGCCCTCTTCTCCGCCGATGATGCCCTCGACTCGATCGCCAATGCCGTCAAAGCGGCAGGATACAAGTTTGGCAAGCAGATCTTCATTGCCCTTGATTGCGCCGCCAGCGAATTCTATGAGAAGGAGAAGAAAACTTACTTCTTCAAGAAGTCCGATCAATCCAGGCGTTCGGCAGAGGAACTCGTGGAATTTTACAAGAAGCTTTGCGCCAAATACCCCATCATTTCCATCGAGGACGGCTGTTCCGAGCATGATTGGGAGGGCTGGAAACTTCTGACCGACGCACTGGGCGATAAGGTGCAGCTCGTTGGTGACGACCTCTTTGTCACCAACGTCTCCTTCCTCCGCAAAGGCATCGAAAAGGGCGTTGCCAACTCAATTCTGGTCAAAGTCAACCAGATCGGCTCGCTCACGGAGACACTTGACGCTATCGAACTCGCTAAGGAAAACAAGTACACTGCGGTCATCAGCCATCGCTCCGGCGAAACCGAGGATACCACGATCTCGGATATCGCTGTCGCAACGAATGCCGGCCAGATCAAGACGGGCTCTTTATGCCGAACCGATCGTGTCGCTAAATACAACCAGCTCATCCGCATCGAGGAAGAGCTTGGCGCCGACGCTGTTTACGGGGGCAAGATGCGCTAAGGTTTCAGGAAAGGCCGCGAAATTTGCAAAGGATCCGCGCTAAATTTGCGCTCGCGTAATCGGACCGGAAGAATAAATCCGTGCCGTTGGCGGTCTCTGTGCTAATGTTGTCGAATGAGGTCATTCGGAGAAGCGCGACGGACAAGCGATCCCTCCTTCTGGAATGCGCTCAATCGCGTGTTGTTGATCCTGGTCATTGCGGGAGGGATTGCGGGCATCGTGCTTTGGTTCTATCCCGAAGTCGCCCGCAGAGATCAAATGGCCCGCAATCTCCTGCAGGAAAAGGAAGAGCTGGTCGCCCAACAATCGCTGCGCAAACAGCGCGAGCAAGAAGTCTACCTCCTGGAAAACGACAAGCAATACATTGAAACCATCGCCCGCGACAAGCTTGACATGATGAAGGAAGGCGAAACCATCTTTCGACTCGATCCCACGAAGGCCTCCAAGCCTGCGCAAAAATAGCGATGATTGAACAACTCGAAACGATCGACACCTCCGCCATCTCCGCGCGCCTCGCCGAGTTGCGGAGGTTTCTTTGACTTTCCCACTCTCACCCGGCGCCTCGCCGAAGTTGAGGCTCGAATGGCATCGCCGGAGTTTTGGAACAACAAAGAAACCGCCCAAAGCGACGTCGAACAGGTTTCCGAATTGCGTGGCAAAATCCAGCCTTTTCTGACGCTGGAATCCCGCGCTGCGGACCTCGACGTCCTCAAAGAGCTTGCCGCCGAGGAGCCCCCTGGGCACCAAGCTGGCGCCATCGCCGAAGTCCGTTCCGAATATGATTCTCTCCTGCGCGATCTCGAAAGATTCGAGTTTCAGCAATTGCTCTCCAGCGAGTTCGACAAGAACCCGGCATTCGTGACAATCCACGCGGGCGCCGGGGGCACAGAATCCTGCGACTGGGCGGACATGCTCTTGCGCATGTACTCGCGGTGGATCGAGCGTAGCGGACTCCAATCCGAAACGGTAGACATTCAAGTCGGCGACGAGGCGGGCATCAAGTCGGCCACATTACGCGTCTCAGGAGATCACGCCTACGGCTATCTGAAGAATGAGATCGGCGTCCACCGTCTCGTCCGAATCTCTCCGTTCGATTCCAACAAACGGCGTCACACGTCGTTTGCCAGTGTGGATGTGGTTCCCGAAATTGAAGACGCCCCGATTGAAATCAACGAAGCCGATCTCAAGCTCGACACCTACCGGTCCGGTGGAAAAGGCGGTCAAAACGTGAACAAAGTCGAGACTGCCGTGCGCATTACCCATATTCCCACCGGCATTGTCGTCGCCTGCCAGGCCGAGCGCAGCCAGGGCCGCAACCGCGATCTGGCCATGAAGATGTTGAAGGCCAAGCTCTACCAAATCGAGGCGGATAGAAAGCGCGCCGACGTCGAGCGCCAATACGGCGAAAAAGGCGACATCGCCTGGGGTAACCAAATACGATCCTATGTCTTCCAACCCTATCAGATGGTCAAGGACCTCCGAACTGGCGTGCAGACCAGCGATATTCAAGGAGTCATGGACGGCGCCATCGACGCGTTCATAGAAGGCAAACTCCGCGGACTCTCCTACAAAAAGGGGGCGCAAGACGACCTGGACGCCGCATGAAGAAAAGTTCACTTCATGAGCATCCATCCAAGCGGCCTCCCGGATTCCGAGCAATGCAAGCAGGGGTTTGCACGGCGATTCCTTAGCGAAACCTTCGCGCTGGCTTGCCGCGCTTTTCAAGGGGTGCCGTCCAGTTTTGCGTTGACCCGAACCGCTCCCACGTTCATCCTGCCTACCCGGGATGCTCACCAGCGTTCAACGAAGTGGGATTTTCCCAAATGCTACTTCCCCTCGGATGACCAATCTAAAACCAGAACAACAAGAACCACAAAATCGTTCAATGAAAATCCCCCATACGCTCAGAAACTCCTTTTGCCTCCTTTTGGGAGCGGCCCTCGTTGTGCCGCTTCACGCCGCTGAGAAAGAGCTAAAATCCACAGCCGTAACGGTCGGCGACCTTGGAAACCCGTTCTTCGTTCAGATTGCTCGCGGCGCTGAGACGAAGGCGAAGGAGATAAACCCGAAGGTCAAGTTCACCGCGCTGTCGAGCAATTACGACGTAAACAACCAAACCAATCAGGTGGACAATTTGATTTCATCCGGCGTTAACCTAATTCTCCTGAATGCGGCAGACAGCAAAGGCATCGCGCCCGCCGTGAAGCGGGCCAAAGGGGCTGGAGCGGTGGTAATCGCAGTCGACGTCGGGGCGGAGGGCGGAGTCGACGCCACAGTGACGTCTAACAATCGCCAAGCCGGTCAACAGGCGGCTCAATACATCGTGGACAAACTGAAAGGCAAGGGACAAATCGTCATTGTGAACGGACCCCCTGTTACCGCGGTTCAGGATCGAGTCGCCGGCGCGATGGATGTTTTCAGTAAGAATCCCGACATCAAGATCTTGTCTCAGGATCAGAACGCCGGAGGCAGCCGGGACGGTGGCCTGCGGGTAATGACTGATCTGCTGACCGCCAATCCGAAGCTCGACGCGGTGTTTGCTATCAACGACCCCACAGGCATCGGCTGCGATCTTGCGGCCAAGCAGGCGAACCGTAATGAGTTCTTTATCGTTGGCGTGGACGGCTCTCCCGATGCAGTCGCGGCGCTGAAGAGCAAGGGAAGCTTGTTCGAAGCCACCCCGGCCCAGGATCCTTACGCGATGGCGCAAAAGGCGGTAGAAGTTGGCGCCGCAGTCATGGGCGGAAAAAAACCCGAGAGCGACACAATCTTAATCCCTACCCAGTTGATCACTCGCGACAATGTCAACGAGTACCAAGGCTGGACCAAGTAATCGCACTGATCAGCCGATCCTCACGGTACGCGGGGTAACCAAGAGTTTCCCTGGCGTGCGCGCGCTCAAGGGCGTGGATCTCACGGTATGGCCAGGGGAGGTCCACGCTTTGGTTGGAGAAAACGGTGCGGGCAAGAGCACGTTGATGAAGATCCTGGCGGGAGCACAGCGCCCGGATGGAGGCGAAATCTCCCTGGATGGAAAGCCCGTGCATTTCCATACGCCGCATCAAGCCCGGGCGGCGGGCATCGGGATCATCTACCAAGAGCTAACTATCGCCCCGAATCTAACGGTTGCAGGAAACGTTTTCCTCGGATCTGAGAAACTGCGGCTCGGTTTCCTTACGGACACCGCTGGAATGGTGCGTGAGACGCAGCAAGTGCTTGACCGGCTGGGGGCGAGGTTCAAGGCCGCTCAGCGTGCCGCGCATCTTTCGATTGCGGAACAACAGCAAGTGGAGATTGCGCGGGCGCTCTTCTATAAGAGCCGGATTCTGGTCATGGACGAGCCAACAACGGCCTTATCCGACCGCGAAACTGACCGTCTTTTTGAGGTCGTAAAACAACTTCGGTCAGAAGGCCTGGCGATCATCTACATCAGCCATCGAATGGCCGAGATCTATGCGATGGCGGATCGCCTTTCCGTATTCAGGGATGGCGAGTACGTTGGCGAGTTGACGCGTCCGGAATTTTCCTCGGAACGCATCATCGAGATGATGGTCGGGAGAAAGCTGGAAGACCTTTATCCAGAGAAAACCCACGCGGTCGGTGACGTCGTCCTCCGAGTGCGAAACATGTCCGACAAGGAGCTCGTCAAGAACGCAAGCTTTGAAGTCCGGGCTGGTGAGGTCCTGGGTTTGTCCGGACTGGTCGGAGCCGGACGGACCGAGCTAGCTCGGTTGATTTTCGGCGCGGATGAGAAGGTAAGCGGCGAGGTCTACATCAACGGCAAACTCGTCGATATCAAACATCCGATCGATGCGGTTGAGCAAGGGATTGGATACGTCCCCGAGGATCGAAAACTCGCGGGCGTTTTTCTGCAGATGTCCTGTCGCGATAACATCGCGATGAACATCTTTCAGAGAAGCGCGAAGGCAGGCGTTATTGACTTCAAAGACGTCAATGAACGCTCTAAGGCGCAGGCAAGAGCGCTCCGACTGCGCGCGGCTTCGTTATGGGTTCGCGCCGGCGGGCTTTCTGGGGGTAACCAGCAGAAACTGCTTCTGGCCAGATGGCTGGAGATCAATCCGAAGGTGCTCATACTCGACGAGCCGACACGAGGAGTGGATATCGGAGCGAAAGCGGAGATCTACTCAGTGATTCAACAACTCGGCAGCAAGGGTTTGGCCGTGCTTTTCATCTCAAGCGAATTGCCCGAGATCATCGGCGTCTGCGAGCGCGTCGTCGTGATGCGTGAAGGAGTAGTCACGGGTGAGGTTGGCGGCGAGACTGGAATCGAAGTCACCCAGCAGAATATCATGAAGTTTGCAACTGGAGTCTAAGCTTAGTAAAACTTACCAATCATGGCAAATCCCTCTTCTCAGAACACCGTAGGCAATGTAGCGCGGAAAGAGCTCATGCGCAGCCTCATTCAAGTTGCTGGAATGCTGCCGGTCCTCATCGTCATTTGCATTTTATTCGCCTTTCTCACCGAGAGTTTTCTCACGACCAATAACCTGATCAATGTCGTGCGGCAGGCTTCGATCAACATCGTCCTCGCCGCGGGAATGACGTTTGTGATCCTGACCGGAGGCATCGATCTCGCCGTCGGCTCTGTTCTGGGGATGACCGCCGTCCTATCGCTCTTGTTTTCCCTCAACCCGTCGTTGAGCTGGGCCGCCATACCGTTCGCGCTTTTGAGCGGAGCCATCGTGGGCGTGATGACAGGGTGTATTGTTCATTATTTCGGGCTGCCTCCCTTTATTGTCACGCTAGGCACTTACACGGCCCTTCGCGGAGCCGCATACTTGTTTGCCGGAGGGACGACGCTCATCAATAATGATTTGTCGTTTGCTTGGATCGGTAATAGTAATTTGGGCCCGGTCCCATGGCTGGTTGTGATAGCCCTGGCTGTCATTTTGATCAGCGCTTTCATACTCCATCGAACCGTCCTCGGTGTGTACATCTATGCGGTGGGAGGAAACGCGCTGGCCGCTCGTCTCACCGGAATTCCAGTCGCGACCGTTTTGATCTTTGTTTATGGCGTCAGCGGATTCCTATCTGGCCTGGGTGGCGTGATGACGGCCAGCCGTCTCTACAGCGCTCAAGGCCGCTTGGGAGAGGGCTACGAATTGGACGCTATCGCCGCAGTTATTCTTGGCGGAACCAGCTTCTCCGGCGGTATCGGAACGGTCTTTGGAACATTGATCGGCGCACTTATCGTTGCCGTACTCAACAACGGGCTAACATTGATGAACGTATCCTTCTACTGGCAGTTGGTCGTCAAGGGCGCCGTGATCATCCTGGCAGTCCTGCTCGACAAACTTCGCACACGAGGTCAATAGCGTAAGCGAAAGGCATCCTAGCTCGAACTTACTGCTCGGGACTCATCAGCGCCGCCAGGCGGCATTTGAGGCGGAACAAGAATTTTCCTTTTTCGAATTTGTGGAGGTTCTCCGCTTCGCTGCGCGCAAAATCTTTCTCGAGCATTCTCTCCACATTCTTGGCAAATGCCAGATCCTGAATGACGGCTGAAAGTTCGAAATTCAGCATGAAAGAGCGAAAATCCAAATTCACGGATCCCACAATGGCGAGGTCGTCATCTGCCAGAAGAACCTTCTGGTGCATGAACCCTCTCTGATAGCGCCAGACCTTCACACCCGCTTCACGCATCAGAGGATAAAAGGTATAAGAGGACAGCCACGGCAACAGGTGATCTGGCCTTTGAGGCAGGATGATGCGCACATCGACACCGCGCAACGCCGCATGCCCGATGGCCGTCCGGAGCATAGGATCCGGCACGAAATAGGGACTCGCGATCCATAGTCTCTTGCGAACGTCGTGAATAATCTCATTGTAAATGGCTGCGGTAACATTCCAGGTTTCTGCAGGGCCTGAGGCAAATGCGAGGACGGTTTGATCGCCCGCCACGCGCGGTTCGAAAGGAATGTCCGGCACCTCCTTGCACGCGTAGTGCCAGTCTTCCAAAAACGACATTTGAAGACCCATTATGGCTGGACCTTCCAGCTGTATTTGAGTGTCCCGCCAGGACCCAAGAGCACCCAGTCCAAGATACTCGTCACCGGCATTTAGCCCTCCGAAGAAGGCGATCCTCCCATCGACGACTACCAGTTTTCGATGGTTACGAAAGTTAATCTGAAAATGCCGTCCAAACTGACGATTTGTGACAAAAGCCTGAACGGACACGCCTGCGTCCCGCAGCTCGCTCAGATAGGCGTCGGTAAGCCCTTTGGATCCCACGGTGTCGTAAAGCAACCAGCACCGCACCCCGCGACGGGAGGCGGCAAGAAGCCGCTCTCTCAGCTCATTTCCCAATCCGTCGTCGTGGATGATGTAAAACTGTGCAATCACATAGCTCCGTGCACCCTGAATCGCCTCGAAAATGGTCCGAAAAGTTTCCTTTCCGTCGATCAGAAGCCGACAGGCGTTTCCACGGGTTGGCGGTATCCCCCGGAGACTGATTCCCAATCCCTCCGCGTCGGAATACTTATCGAGAAAAGAGGACCGGAAAGGCCCCAAAGCTCGCTGGGCCTGCCTGAGCCCCGCGTCAAGTTCCGCATGTCCCTCTCGTCCTGCGAGCGTGTAACCCGAGAATTGGGATTCGCCGAAGACCAGGAATAACGGGATCGCAATGTAGGGGCAAATCACCAGCGCCAACCCCCACCCGATCGCTGCCTGAGGCGTGCGCGAGATTAACACCGCCTGAATGCCAAAGTAGATGCCCGCCGCGTGAAACGTCACCGTCAAAAGAAAAGTCAGCGCGACCAGGATCTCTGTAAACATCACGGCTTAGCTTTCCGATCGATACGCCTCAGCTAAGAGGCTGATCGGATGCCGCACCGTGACTGGTGTCGAAAACCTACGGACTCCGCTTTCGAGCTGCAAGATGCAGCCGGGGTTTGCTGTGGCAACGATTGAGGCACCGGTTTCCGCGACGTGACGAAGCTTTCGTTCCTGCAGCTTTGCCGCCATTTCCGGCTGGGTGATGTTGTAGATGCCCGCGCTACCGCAGCACCATGTCGATTCGGTCAATTCGATCAGATCGAGACCGGGAATAGCGCTAAGAACCTCTCTCGGTTGTCTTGTGATCTTTTGCCCGTGGCACAAATGACAAGCCTCGTGATAGGTGACGGAACGTTTCTTGAAATCTGATCTCGCCCTAGGCCTTCGGAAGCCAATTTGACAAAGCCACTCATGAATGTCGCGGACTTTCGCGGACCACGCGGATGCCCGCGCGGAATACTGGGAATCGTCAGCCAACAGGATGCCGTAGCTCTTGAGATGCGAGCCACAGCCGGCGGCATTTGTAATGATCGCGTCGAGCACATCCCCATCAAGGGCGTCAATCTGCCTGCGGGCGAGATCTTTCGCCACTTCAACCTCCCCGTTGTGCGCGTGCAGGGAACCGCAACAATACTGAACGCGAGGCGTATGAACTTCGCAGCCGTTGGCGAGAAGAACATCGACAGTATCACGATTGATGTCGGAAAACACGATATCCTGCACACAGCCCGTGAGCATGCCGACGCGGTGCGCAAGCCTGCCGGTCGGACGCTCCACGGGTTTAATGAGCTGCCCGGAGAATTTCGACTTTGCCGCAGGCGTCATCCTTTCCAACTCTCGAAAACGATAGGGTAGCATCTTGTTCAACTGGAGAAGCCGAAGCAAATCCTGTGCGCCGCTTGCGCGATAGAGCCATAGCAGGCGTCCGGTGAATCTTAGCAACCGGGGGCGAGTGAACAGTCCCTTCAGGATTAGCGAACGGATCAAGTCACGTCTCGGGTTCCGCAACACCCCGGCTTCTTCAGCCTCCTCACGCGCGGCTTCAAAAAGCTGCGAATACTTGACACCGGCCGGACACGCGGTCTCGCAAGCCAGGCAGCCGAGGCAAAAATACATTTCCTCGCCGAAGATTGTGGTCGGTTCGAGCCGCCGGTCAGCGATAGCGCGCATGAGCGCTATGCGGCCGCGAGGGCTGTTACGTTCGACTTTCGTCGCATCGTAAGTCGGGCACGTCGGAAGGCACATTCCGCAGTGAATGCACTGCTGCAAAAGCGCATAGTCCAATTCACGAATTGGACTATGCGTTTTTGCAGAACGCTCAACGCTCAACGCTGAACGCTCAACGCTCAAGTTTGATCCTCCTCTTTTCGATGCTTGCAGCGGTTTGAATACTTTTGGCAAAAATCCTAACGAGCTCGTCCGCCTCACTGATGAGTCCAGCGAGCAGTTCCGGTTTCTCAATCAATTCTGCGCGCTGAATAAGTTCCAACCAGCGCCGTGATTCGCGCAGTTCCTTGAAGCAGACACGGAGTTTGTGAATGAAATCGTCCCGCGACTCGGCGCCTTCAGCCTCTCCATGATTGCCATAAGGCGAGGTCCCCGAGCGCAGCAACTGGTCGGCAATATGCAAGCCGGCGGCGGAGCGCCTCATCGACTCCGCGACACGGATGATGCGAACCGCATATTCCAGCAACCGTTCCTCCAAATCGTAAGCGCGGCTCGCACTTGAGCGTTGAGCGTTCAGCGTTGAGAGTTGAGCGTTCATCAAAAAATCTTCCCTGGGTTCAATATGCCATTGGGGTCGAAAGATTTTTTGATGCGTTTCATCACCTCGAGGTTCAACTCGCCGAGAGCATCTTTGAGAAACGGCTTCTTTGCGAGTCCGACTCCGTGCTCGCCAGTGATCGTTCCGCCAAGGGCAAGCGCGCGGTCAAAAATCTCCTTCATGGCGAGTTCGACTCGGTGCATTTCGGCTGCATCCTTTTCGTTTGTCAAAAAGGTTGGATGTAGATTGCCGTCACCCATGTGCCCGAATGTACCGATCTTCAGGTTGTACTTTTCCGCTACGTGCTGGATGTGTTCCACCATCCGCGCCAATTCACTACGCGGCACCGTGGCATCCTCGAGGATTGTCGTGGGAGCGATGCGTGCCAGCGAGGAAAATGCCGCGCGTCGAGCGGTCGCCAATCGCAGAGCCTCTTCGACTGTCTGGGCGACCCTCACGTCGCGTGCGTGCAGCGCGCGCGCAATTTCTGCCATGCGATGCGCCTCCTCTTCGACAGCCGCAGGATGCCCGTCCGTTTCCATCAGCAGGATCGCTGATGCATCGCGCGGCAGGCCGATGGCCGCATAATCCTCCACGCAGTTGATGGTTACCCGATCGAGAAACTCCAGCGTACAGGGAATAATCTTTGCAGCAATGATCGCGGACACCGTGTTCGCTGCGTCCTCCATGCGGTCAAAAACCGCAAGAAGAGTCCTTCCTGACGCCGGTTTCGGAATCAAGCTGAGCAGAACCTTTGTTACGATGCCCAGTGTTCCTTCCGAGCCGATGAAAAGATCACGGAGCGAATAGCCGGCAACATCTTTGACGCATTTGTTTCCTGTGAACATGACCTCTCCCGAAGGCAGGACGACTTCAAGACCCATCACATAGTCGCGTGTGACGCCATACTTCAGACCGCGCAACCCTCCCGAGTTTTCTGCCACATTCCCCCCAATGGTCGAAATTTTCATGGAGCCTGGATCGGGCGGATAAAACAAACCGGCTTGCTCCGCGGCTTCTGCGATCGAAAGAGTTGTGGCGCCGGCCTCCGCAAGAAGCGTAAGATTCTTCGAATCCACTTCCAGAATGCGGTTCATTTGCGTAAGGCAGACGACAATGCTCCCTTCGACGGGAACGCTGCCTCCGCTCAATCCCGTCCCCGAGCCCCTGGGCACGATCGCAAGACCTTTTGCGTTGGCAGCCTCCAACAATCGTGAGACCTCCTCAACCGTCCGCGCAAAAACAACTGCAGCGGGCATTTGTTGAAGCGTGGCGGTCGCGTCGAAGGAATAGGGCACGAGGTCCTCGCGGCTTGTGAGGATCGCGTCCGCCGGAAAAATCCCCGAGAGAACTTCTACAATTTCGGCCTGAGATGGCATCGTGAACTTATTGCCATACCTACTCGCCTCTCCACAAAGGAATATTTTGGGCAGCACAAAGCCGGCGCCCAGTCACCGCAACGATCCATTGGCTCGCGAGTTCCGTGGGTCTCGGCGCAAGCAGCCGTCCATTGAGACGCGGGCTTGGGCCGCTCGCGGCGGGCCTCGCCATGCTCGCCTGTGCGACCCTCATCATGCTGCGCTGGCCGGAGAGCAGCGATGCTTCTCTCGGGCTGTGGGTCGGGCTTGCCTTGACCGCAGGCGGCTGGTCAACGATTTGGCTGAGCTGGACGACTCGGCGCGAAGACGCGTCACCTGTGCCGGCATAGGAGACCGTCGAAAGTCTCTCGCCATGCGGATGTTTGAGCGAACGAAACTCTGTCGCATATGCGACATGGATTGGGCCTCCCCTATGTCGCCAAACTTGTCCGCAGCTGAACGTTTCTTTCGACATTCGCACTCGAGCGACATACTTCCCTTTTGTGTTTCAACATGCTATCGGCGAACCCGATGAAGACTCTCACTCTACCTGTATCCTTGGTCGCCGTCGCATTGTCACTTTCCACGGCGCTCGCCGAAGACTCCCCAAATGGAGCGAAAGCCGCTTTAGGAGCGCTTCCGCCACACTTCGCCAGAGAGGTTGTGAGGCTCTCTGCGGACAATGGAAGGCCGAATCCAACGAGGTGGTACGTGCTGGCGAGAAATCCCGAGGAATCTGGCCTCATCGTAAAAAACCCGCTTTACAGCATCACAATCGCCAGAGGGCAGCTTTCCGAAGCGAAGCGCTATTTGGACGCACGGCAGATATTCAATCAAGGTAACTTCATCAACATTGCAAGGGTCCGGGTAGACTCAGGCGAGGCTTTTCAAATCGCAAGAGACTCCCTCGGACCTGCAGGACAGAAAATGGTGAGCGCCAGCTATCAACTCACCCAAAGAGGACCGGCAGCCGACCCCATATGGGACGTCTGGGCTTACGGCCGATCCAGCCACTATATCGGCGTGGTAAAACTTTCCGCGAAGTCCGGGGATGTAATTTCGTCCAAGAAAGCAGGATTTCCACGTCTCTGAGCCGAATCCTATCCGTCCATCCATCATTCGCGGGTCAGTTTCTTCGGTGCCAGCAATTGGCGGGTTGAGCCGCCGCGGAAATAGACTGCGAAATCCTTGGCATCCCCCGTGACCACGGGCAGCCGCTCCTGATGACCAGGCAGGCGTCTGCCATGTCCACCCAGCGAGACCGATAGCGGAACATCTCTGTTCGCACTGGTTCGAATTCAGCGGGAAGGAAATGCCGACTGATCAGTTCTGAAAGCATCCCATTGCGTCATATCGCTCAACGTGTGAACATTCGGAATGTTTTGTCGGCATACTTGTTCTATCAATGAACCAAATGCCCTTCTAGCCCGACCCGATGAACAGACCGGCCCAGGAGTAAAAAGAATCCTCAGTCTCGAAGACTTAATAGCATCGTGGCAGTTAATGTATCCTCACGGTCAAAGTCTATTGGCACAATTAACTAAAGTCAAAGATATCATTCCAGGCATCAATGCTGATGGTTTGATCTCGACTGAATCATTCGCACAAAGCGAGGATCCTGCCGCATTTCAGACTAACTTCGACGAGACGCACTTAGGACGTCCATGGGATACTCCGTTTTCCACTGATGCCTTTAGATACTTATATGATTCAAGGAACTTTTATTCAACTAACTATCAACGCTTCGTCAACATTAGACACGGATTTGCTTCTATTCCAGTCATTGACCTTGGCGCGGGTAGCTGTAATGTTGGATATAAAATTGCTAATCTTTTAGATAGTCAAGGCTATGTTGGAGTAGAACCGTATCACTATGTTGAACTTCTTAATTCAATCATTAAAGGAGACACTACAGATGAAGCAGAAGAGGCAAAAAGATGGAAGAAGTATTCAAAAACACTCAAAGCGTCTAATTCTCGGCAGATACCCTTCAATGTAGTGGCTGAAGATGCGCTCAGTTTCTTAAAGAGAGTACCTGATTTGGCCGTAGGTGTTTTCTCGTTTGGTACAGACAATTTGATTATTAGTAATGCTGACTACATAGAGTCCGTTAAGGAAGAAATCAAGAGAGTCCTGCACCCTGATAGTTTAATGATTTGTGATAATACTGTGTTTAACCCTCAATCATCCTTAAAATACCGGGGAGATCTTCTTTCAGGTAAACATCCAAATGTAGCGATTCTTGGTCGCTAGACTGTTGAAGAGTTAACTCTTTGGCAATTGGCTGATTGGTTTTGAATGTTGCGGGACGAGCTCCACATACATGGTATGTAGGGTCTGGTCCCTGAAGGAGGCTACTTTAACGGGTTAACCGCCGAGCGGCTGGCAGGGAAGGGTCGGTCCATGCATACGCGTGCAAAACCTCCACATTAACGTGCTTCACCGAGAGTGTTTCTCGCCCGATACATGAGGTTGATCTAATGCCACAAATTCCTGTCCAGGGTCCGGTATTGGATTGCTTCCAGGACATACGGAGGCCGAATATCCCGAGTCTCTGCGAGATCGGCAATTGTGCGTGCGACCTTGAGAATTCGATCGTAAGCCCTCGCGCTGAGATGAAGCTCTTCCATAGCCCGACGAAGGAGTTCCCGACCCCCTGGGTCGAGTTTGCAATGAGACTTGAGTTGACTGTGCGACATCTGGCGCCGATGGCTTCCAGCATCGCCTGAGGGCCTAGGGCGTCACTCCAAGCATGAGCCGCAAGGGCAATCTGACAACGCCTAGCTGAAAGCTTCGTCGCTACGCTGAAAACGGCTCATCCTCGTGGCCTTGCTAATGATGGCCGGCGCCGCCTTGGCCGACAGTTACCGGGTCCACTATTCCATCCGCGGCAGCGGCCGCGACATCACTGTGCAGGCGGAATCATCCGCCGAAGCGCGCCGCACGGTGATGGACATGTTCCCGGGTGCCGTGGTTACGGGAGCCCACCGCGTAAAGTCGGCGAAGGATTAGGCGCGCCCGCAAAGAGCTCGCCAGGGCGGCGACGCCCTTGTTATTTACGGAGCCGCGATGGCCGACAAGATATCGTACGACGAATTTTGCGCGCGCGGTGGGCGGTCCCGAAGCACGCTCAAGATGGAGGTAGTTCGGAATAATCTCGAAAAAGCCAAAGCTGCTTTGGCAGCTGCCTTTGTAGGCGGGCGGGCGTTCGCGCGGAGTTTCTGTTCATTTCGCCGCGCGGCGCCCGCCTTTTTGCTTTGTATCGCGAACCCTCTCGTCGTACGTGCGGAGCAGCTCTTCGAGCGCGCCGAAGTCACCAAAACAATCAACGCTGTTTCGGTCTTGCCGCGGAATACCAAGGCCGTCCCGGGCGATGTCATCACGAAGGATCTTGCGCTTAAGACAGGTGGGGTTTCACGCGCCGAGCTGGAGTTCCCCGACCTCACGATTACCCGTGTTGGCGCCAATGCGCTCTTCCGCTTCCTCGCAGGCAAGAGGCAAATCATCCTCGACGGCGGCAGCATGCTGTTTCACGCGCCGAAAGGCGCCGGAGGAGGCAAAGTTGAGGCGGGCGCCATCACTGCTGCGGTGACGGGCACGGACTTCCTGATTTCGAATATCAACAAACGCGTCAAGGTAATCTGTCTCAGCGGGAAGGTTCTCGTCTATATCACGGCGAATCCCAAGGAAGGCAGGGGGCTTAAGCCCGGGCAGATGGTCGATGTCGCGGCCGGGGCCACTAAAATCCCTGCCGCCACAACGATCAACCTCACGACGCTTCTCGCCACTTCGATGCTGGGGCAGGCGGGCGGGCTGGGACCGTTTCCCAACCAAGCAGCCATTGAGAAAAATGCCCGCAATCAGCAGGATGCATCGCTTCTAGGCAGATTCTCGCCCGGTCTGAATAACCTTCTGACTCAGCCTGGAAGTCTGCCAGCTCAAACCATGACGACACAGGCTGGGCAAGCCGCACGTTCCATCACGACCGCCAATAACATTGCCTCGCAGCAACTTGCAGCCCAGCAGGCTGCGGCTCAACAGGCTGCGGCTCAACAGGCTGCGGCTCAACAGGCTGCGGCTCAACAGGCTGCGGCTCAACAGGCTGCGGCTCAGCAGGCAGCGGCTCAGCAGCAAGCTACTGCTGGCGTAAATCAAGGGAATAACGGAAATCGCGGCAATCAGGGCAATCAGGGCAACGCTTTTGGCCAGGGTCAAGGCAACCAGGGACAGGGCAACCAGGGACAACCCCCTGGCCAGAATAAATAGCGGTTCAAAGTAACAATCCTTTTTCGGAGATGTGTGCGTCAAGTTCAGCAAAAAGGAGATCAGGTAGGAGCTGGAAAAAGGGTAAGGCTTGTTCATAAACGCCCGGTAGGGCGAGGTTGCGGCAGCCGGAGCCCCGAAGGGAGAGAGCTCCGGCGCTGGCGCCAAGAGCAACCGGTTTGTGAACAATGCGTCGCGTTCACTTTAGGCGGCCTCCATGAGTTGGAGTTGTTTTCTTTGTTCGCGAAGCATTTCCATGTTCAGGTAACGGTGGGCTTCGATCCAGTCTTCGTGGATTTCGACCGCCAGCGCCCGAATGAGCCGCAGAGCGCTTTCCTCGTTAGGAAAGATTCGGATGACATGGGTTCGACGCTTGAGCTCCTGATTAAGCCGCTCGAGCATATTGGTGCTTTTGAGATGTTTATGATGCTCTCGCGGCAGTCGGTAAAAGGTAAGAGTCTCCTCGATGTTCTCTTCGACCCATGCGCAGAGTCTCGGGTATTTTTCCTGCCAGCGAAGCAGCTAGGCCGCCGGGTCTCTGCGGGCTGCCTCGGCGTTGCGTCGATCGTAAGCCATCGTAATTCTACCAGACAGTCATCGGCGATTTTGCGAGGCAGATGATCGAGCGCGTTGCGTGGAAAATGCACGTAGCAGCGCTGCCAGAAAGCCTCCGGGAGCACTTCCATGATCGCCCGTTTGAGCCCAGGATGATCGTCACTGACGGCGAAAATTACTCCCCGTAGTCCACGTGTTTTAAGTCGAGCAGAAAGTCTTTCCAACTCGTCGAACTCTCCCGGTTGGCCATTTCCACTCCGAGCACCTGGCGCCGGCCTTCCCAGTCGATCCCGATCCCCACAAGCACCGCTCGCGAGCGGATCACTCCGTTGTCCCTAACTTTCTCATACCGCGCATCCAGGATCAGGTAGGCATATTCGCTATCGAGCTCCCGCCGGGCAAAGTGTCCGAGCTCTACGTCGAGCTTCTTGTTGATCTCACTAATGGCACCGGCGCTAAAACTGTGCCCGCAGAGCTCTTCGCTGATCGCTTTGACCTTCCGGGTCGATACTCCTTGGATGTAAATCTGCGTCAGCGCGGCCACCAGCGCCTTCTCACTTCCTTTTGGGTCATGGTTCGATATTTCAGTTGGTTGTTTCTCGCTCCCAACTGCTTACCATGACCTCTCTTTTTGCTGAACCTTCAGGACGTTATCGGCAATTGTGCGTGCAACCTTGAGAATTCGATCGTAAGCCCTCGCGCCATGGCCCGACGAAGGAGCTTCCGACCCCAGGAGTCGAGTTTGCAATGAGACTTGAGTTGACTGTGCGACATCTGGCGCCGATGCCTTCCAGCATCGCCTGAGGGCCTGGGGCGTCACTCCAAGCATGAGCCGCAAGGGCAATCTGACAACGCCCTAGCTGAAAGCTTCGTCGCTACGCTGAAAACCTAACCCTTCGCCGACTCGATTCCGCCAACAAAAGCCGCCGCTAAACTTATGATCTTCAGACGCAGCGCCCTGGGCTATCGCTCGCGCGCACAGTTTGAACATCACTGGCTCTGCTCGCAGGGCGAAGGTTGTTCGGGCGGTGGCAGCCTGGGCGGCGAGACCTGCCTTACCGAGCAGGTCGCTTCTAGCCGCCCTGGCTGTAAACAACTCCCAGGAGTTGTTCAAGCCGCCGGAAACAACCCGGTACAATCACCAAAGGGCTTTCAATGCAGCAGCCAAACCATTAACCTCAACTAACAAACAAGAGTCCAGTCCGCGTTTTCGAAGAAAGATCACGTTTTCAACATTAAACCACCATACCATGCTCGCCGATTTGCTTTTTTTTTTCTCAATCACTTTTGCACTGCTGATAGGAGCTGGGTTGCTTCACCTCCTTCCGCGAATGGGACAAGCGGGAGAGCGCCTCTCGGATGCCTGCTGCCGGGCGCCGCTTCTCGATGTGATCGTCTGCTATTTCACGATCCTCCCATTGATCGTCGGCCCGTTTGTTGCAGGTTGGAGCGGCCTATTCGTCGCCATCGTTGCGCAGTTGTCAACGGTGCTAATCTGGCAGACTATTCACGAGGCAGTCCATCGAGATGCTGCGAAGGGACCGCGAATCGTTAAGGTATGCAACAAGAAGTTCGGCCCTATTCGCAATCTCACAGCGGTCTATATCACGGGCTTCGCCACGCCGGTCTTCTGGTTTGTTCGAATCGCCCAAATGACCATCTATCCCCCGCTGGTGTGGCTGGTCAACTTGCCCCCCTACAACGCAGCTGATTGGGTCAGTGTTTCGCGCCACAAATTCAGCGGACTCGTAGGACACGACCTCATATGGTGCCTTTATTGTGATTGGATGACGGGCGTCTGGTCACTAGGAACCGAAATGCTTCGCAATGTGGAGTCATGGGGCTGTCCGATCCGCTTCTCGTGCGAAAAGAAGTGCGCGAATTGCGCGATCGATTTTCCCGATGTCAATAATGGTTGGGTGCACGCCTCGGGGAACATGGCGGATGTTGTCAAGACGCTGGATCGCATGTATCCGTCCGCACAAGAACCTCAAGCTTGGTTCGGCCATCCGCTACGAAAAGCGCACGCGGCGTCCGCCGCAAAGCCGTCACCGCGGCCCGATCAAAACGTTGCAGCGTAATCCGGGGAGCTGACTCAAAGCAAATGTCACGCGCCCAAAGTGAAAGGGTGTTGCAGCTTTGTAGAAAAGGGAAAAGGTGTCAGTCATGACATATTGTCATTTTGCAAAGGCGGCCTCGCCGCGAAATGCCACCCCGCTACCGCAAAAAATGGGACTTGAATCCTTCAAACACATGGAAATCTTCAGCATGAGCTCAATGCCACAAATTTCTGTCCAGCGTCCGGTATTGGATTGCTTCCAAGACATTTGAAGGCCGAATGCCTTCGCTCCCGGCGAGATCGGCAATCGTGCGTGCGACCTTGAGAATTCGATCGTAAGCCCTCGCGCTGAGATGAAGCTCTTCCATAGCCCGACGAAGGAGTTCCCGACCCCCGGAGTCGAGTTTGCAATGAGACTTGAGTTGACTGTGCGACATCTGGGCATTGGCGCGGCATTTTGGCTTTCCGGCAAAGCGTTCCTGCTGATGTTTTCTGGCTCGCAACACCCGTTCGCGGATGGCCTCCGAGGATTCGGCGCGTTCCTCGCTGCTGAGTTCCTTGTATTCGACCGCGGGCGCCTCGACGTGGATGTCGATCCGATCGAGGAGCGGCCCGGAGATCCGGTTGCGATAGTTCTCAACCTGTTTCGGCGAACAGCGGCATTCCCGCTTGGGATCGCCAAAATACCCGCACGCGCATGGGTTCATTGCGGCGACCAACATTACGTTGGCAGGAAAAGTCACGGTGCCAGCCGCGCGGCTAACCGTTACCTTACGGTCCTCTAGCGGCTGCCGCAAGACTTCGAGAGTTGAGCGCCTAAATTCGGGAAGTTCGTCAAGAAAGAGCACGCCATTGTGCGCGAGGCTTACTTCGCCGGGGCTCGGATTCGTCGATCCCCCGATCAAGCCCGCGTCGGAAATGGTATGATGCGGAGCCCGGAAGGGCCTGTGCGTGCAGAAGGCGTTGCCGTCATCGAGCAGTCCGCAGATGCTGTGTATCTTGGTAGTCTCGATCGCCTCCTCGATGGTCATTGGGGGCATGATTGTTGCGATGCGCTTCGAAAGCATGGACTTTCCGCTTCCGGGCGGTCCGATGAGCAGCAGCGCATGATTGCCGGCGACGGCGACTTCAATGGCGCGCTTAACGAGATGCTGGCCTTTGACTTCGGAGAAATCCAAATCCTCCGCCCCTTTGGCAGTAAAAACGAAGTCTTCCTTCACCGCCTCCAACTCGCGCTGCTGCGCAAGGAACTCAAAGGTCTCGCGCAAGTTCGACACACCGAAAACCTCGATCCCCTCGACCACCGCCGCTTCCCGTGTATTCAACTTTGGAAGGATCACCGCTTTCTTTCGCTGCCTGCGCGCCTCAAGAGCGATTGGCAGCGCTCCCTTGATCGGGCGAACCTCTCCGTTAAGCGCGAGCTCTCCAGCCATCAAACACCGCCCCAGCCGGGGCATCTCGGCGCCCTGGGCGACCGCGATCATTCCCACCGCAATCGGAAGATCGAAGCTCGGACCCTCCTTTCTCAAGTCCGCCGGTGCGAGGTTGACGGTTGTCCGCGACCGCGGCCAGCGAAGGCCACTGTTGGCAATTGCCGTCGTCACGCGGTCCTTACTCTCCCGCACTGCAGCGTCGGGCAAACCCACCAGCACGATCACCGGGTCGCCCGAGCCGGCATTAACTTCAATCTCGACCTGAATCGCCTCGACTCCCTGGATTGCCGCAGAAAAAACGCGCGTTAGCATGACCGGATGCTCCAAGATCAAGGCCCCTTTGTCGAATCCGTGTTGATGCCGATTGCCTTGCCGTTCCGCGAAGTGGCAAAGCTGCCGTTGGTTGGCTTCGCATGCTCCCCGCGATGGGCGCTTCCACGGGCAACCATCGACTTACATCCTCTCTTCTAGGAGACTGTTGAAAAAACCCACGTATGGTTCTCGGCAATGTCTCATTCAAATGGACAAGGCACTTCCGACTCCCACTGCCGGCGGCTTTCCGGGGACACGACCTATTTCACAGTAGTGGATAAGGACCGCAATGCGGTCTCGTTTATTACCAGCATCTCTGATATTTTCGGATCGGGCATCGTGGTGGAAAACACGGGAGTCGTCTTGCACAACCGGGCGACCGAGTTTTCCCTGGAAGCCGGGCATCCGAATGAAGCCTGTCCCGGCAGGAGGCCCCGCCACAGCATCATCCCCGCCATGCTTTTTTAGCGCAATGCTCTGCGCATCACCTTCGGATGCATGGGTGCGAACATGCAGCCTCAGGGACAGGTGCAGATCCTGATCAATCTCATCGACCGCGGGATGAATTTGCAGGAAGCGATCGACGCTCCGCGCGTCCGCGCGCTTGGGGGCAGTCGCATCTCTGTCGAACAGACGCTTACCGCGGACGTTATCACCCGCCTTGCTTCCTTGGGCATGATATCCTTCCCGGAGAGGAAATTCCCAGCGACTGGCTCGAGCCCCACGACTTTGCGCGCAGTTTCAAAGGAAGCGCTCAAGCTATCGCCATCGACCCGGAATTCGACACCCTCTGCGGTGCTTCCGATCCGCGGCTCGATGGCGTGGCCATTGGGTACTAAGAATGCAAACAAGCGAGCGATCTGCTTCAGAGTCTATTCCCGTTCTACGCACTGCTCACGCTGTGCTCGGCGGTGGCTGCCATTTGCGTGGGAGCAAACCGCGAATGCGTTTGGCACGTCGTTCAGTGGCATGCGTTGGCCGTATTTTGCCGGACCTGGCGTTTTTGGCGTCCTTAATCAATTCGCGAAATCCGCCGAATATCGCAATCCGCGAAATCCGGCGAATCTCGGCCCGTTTCTCTATCTCTCATCCTTACCTCGGTTCAGACTATTTCATTGGGCACGCTCTTACGGCTAAGAGCAAATCATCCTGTCTCATGAAGCCCAACGCGCTCGATCATAGGACCGCGCATGATCGATCTTCACCGCTCACTGCTTATCGCATTTTCGTGGTGCTGGAAGCTATTGAGGTATTCACTTTAGGAAGCCATGGATATTGAGGAAGACTTACGCCGTATCGCCCTGCAGGAGGACCGTTTGCAATTCGATCGCTTTAACGCGACAACAGCCTGGGCTTTGGGGAAGCGCCTCAAAGACATCGCAGAAGCGCGGCAGGCCGCGGTTGTCATCGACATTCATTTGCAGACGCTGCCTCTGTTTTACATGGCGCTCCAGGGCACGACGCCTGATAACCCCGAGTGGGTCCGGCGCAAGCGCAACATCGTCAACCGATTCTTCCGGAGCTCTTATGCGATCGGTCTAATGGCCAAACAGCAAAAAATCAACTTGGACGCCTTGGACCCGCGCGATTATGCGGCTCACGGCGGGAGCTTTCCCATTCTGCTGCCGGGGACCGGATGCGTCGGCACGATAACCGTCTCGGGTTTGCCGCAGCGCGAGGACCATTGCTTGGTGGTGGCGACCGTGGCTGACTTCCTGGGGCATGACATTTCTGATATCGCGCTCTTACCCGCTTGATTCGCCGAGCCTAAAAACATTGTCGCCGCGGTACCTCTCGGACACCGCGGCGACAGCTGCTTCTTCCCCTGCCGATACCCCTATCGACCCTCATTAGAAAGTTCCCTTATCCCGCCAGAAACCGTAGTTGAGATTCCGCATTGTGCAAGAAAAATTTTATCTTTTTTTTCTGGGTTGACGAGTCCTTCCGATATAAATATCACACTATAAATACGTTATATGACGTTATTGCACCATTCCGGCCATTGCTCGTGTTTATTCTACTCGAACACCATGGTGGCTTTGGAACCGCGACAACTTTGTGATTGGTCCTGGCAAAGAGGAATGAGTATCCTTTCCGCATGAGCAATCATATCTACAAGAAGATCGAACTCGTGGGCTCGTCCCCCGACAGCATTGAAGACGCAGTTCAGAACGCCATTTCCAAGGCTTCAAGCAGCCTGCGCAACCTTCGCTGGTTCGAAGTCCTTGAGACGCGTGGACAGATCGAGGAGGGTAAAATTGGACATTGGCAGGTGACGATCAAGGTAGGTTTCACCCTCGACGGATAAGAATGCGCCGCTATTTGGCGACCCTTCCGGGAGTGGGAATCCGGGTGATTCAGTTGGAAGATAACAGGCTGACGATGAAAACTTTGCTCGGGCCCGGACAGTCATTCTCGTCCTTCGTTTTCAGTCTCGCGATGATCGGTGTCCAAAAAGAATTTTCGTTAGGCCGAGGCTCGCCTAGATACAGGGATGAAGTTCGGTTCAAGACGGACGAAAAAAGCCGTTGGAAAACGGAATACCAATATCCCTTCTTTTCTCTATGACTAACACGCGTCGTAACAGCGAGCAGGACCGACTAAATCTCGCGCTGAGCTCCGCAGAGATGGGAACTTGGGATTGGGATGTGCCCGCTGGCGTGATTTGGTGGGATGAACGGATGCATACCCTATTCGGGTTGGCTCCAGGACGATTCAAGGGAAGTTACGAGGACTTTCTGGGTTTGATCCATGAAGAGGACCGCGAGAGGATTCGCGGCGAATTCGCGCGCGCGATTGCGGCACGTGCCGCACTGGATACGGAATTCCAGGTGGTTTGGGTGTCGGACCAAAGCGAGCATTTGGTCAGGATCCGTTCTAGAGGTACACTGCGACGAAAATGCGGAGCTCCTTCGGATCGTGGGCGTAGCCTGGGACATCACCGAGCGCCGCCAGACCGAACTCGCTTTGGCCAAAGAGCGCAGTCTTCTGACGACGTTGATGGAAAACGTGCCTGACCGCATCTATTTTAAAGACCTTGATAGCCGCTTCATCGCGGTCAGCCGAGCTTGCGCCGAGTGGCAGGGCTTTAAGAACCCGGCCGACATTATTGGAAAAAGCGACAGAGACTTATTTTCCGCAGAACACGCCGAGGCCGCCCTGGCGGATGAACGCGAAATCATTCGCACCGGCAAACCCACTGTAGTGGACTACGAAGAGAGAGAGACGTGGCCGGATCGCGATGACACATGGGCTTCGACGACAAAGATGCCATTGCGCGACGCACAGGGCAACATCATCGGAACATTCGGCATTTCCCGCAACATCACGGAGAAGAAACGCGCCGCCGAGAAGCTCGCCAGGCTTGCCGAAGAGCTTCGCGCGAAAAATGCATCGCTCGAACAGGACCTGGAAATGGCGCGTGAACTTCAGAGTGCCCTGATGCCGCAGCGCTTCCCGAATTTTCCTCACCACGCCACTGAGGAGAATAGCGCTGTGCGTTTCTATCCCTTTTTCAGGCCCTCGATGATCGTCAGCGGGGATTTTTTCGACGTCCTCGACATTTCGGATGATAAGGCTGGCTTATTCATCTGCGATGTCATGGGGCACGGCGTACGCGCCGCGCTGGTTGCTGCGATCGTGCGCTCCGTAGTCAGCGAACTGCGTCCGCTTTGGACGAAGCCCGGGGAACTTCTGGTTGCGATAAATCGCGCGATCCTAGGGGCCTTTCGGAATAGCGATATCACCCTCTTTGCCTCGGCATTTTACGTGGTGGCCGATCTTTCCAAAGGCCAGTTACGTTATGCCAACGCGGGTCACCCGCAGCCGCTGCATCTCACGCGCGCGGTGAATGGTTCCACCGCGACCGCCTCGCCGCTCACGGAGGCGCGGCCAGGTCCGGCTCTCGGTCTGTTCGCTGGCAGCGAAGTATGAGACTCTCCGTTGCAAGCTGTCGTCACGCGACGTCGTGCTGCTCTTCACTGATGGTTTGTTCGAAGTCGAGGGATCCGCAGGCCAGCTCTACGATTATCAGCGACTCTCGAGAGCGGTCGGCGATCGCACCGAGCTTCCCGCGGTGGAACTCTGCCGCAGCCTCATAGCCGAAGTACAGCAGTTCTCAGCCACCCAAGAGTTCAATGATGATGTGTGCCTTGTCGCGATGGATATCGACAGGCTCAAGCCGCTCTCTCCAGGAACTGGCTCTTGATGCTCGACGTGCACGTGGATGCCGCCCGACTTGAACGGCTTTTGCTCGTTCAACGCCTCGGATCGCCGGTTCTTGAAGAAGGCCATAACCGTCCACTCTCCTATTCCTTCCGCGCTGTGAAGATTCCGTAACGCATGATCCCGAAGGTGTAAGCGAGCAAGATGCGGGAAACGGTGATCGCGAAAACTCGATTATGCGCTCGGCTATTGAAGAGGAAACGCAGATAGCCAGGCTGGCGGATAAGATTGAAAAAGAGGCGCCGGACACAAATCGTCCATGTCTTTCGTACTTGTGCGCTCACATCCTCAAAGCTCTCAAGAACGAACCCTGCCTGTGAAAGCCATTTGCGATAGTCGGACTCTGCTCCCATGCCGGGGAGCCTGCCCTCATAACAAATAGGTTCAAGGACATGACGCCGCTGCCGGGCGGTCGGGTGTTCTGCAGAAAGCCATGCGCAGACGACCATGCGACCTCCTAGCCTTAAGACGCGATGCGCCTGCGCGAAAAAGACCTCCTTGTCTTGCATATGTTCAGAGCTTTCAATCGAAACGACGGCGTCGAATGCGCCAGATGCAAGATCGTTGTTCAACCAGTCGCACAGGAGATATTCGGGATTGTGCGTGCCACCGTGCTTCGAAATCGCGTGCCCGTGTTGCACTGGTGAAACCGTTATCGCAGAAACTGTGGCGCCGCATTCACGGACGAGCATTCGGGCGGTGGCTCCATATCCGCACCCGACATCGCAAACGCGTGCGCCCGCGGCGATGTTTCCTCGCCGCGCAACACACCTAACGAGATTAAGGACCGCCTCCTCAGGCGTCTCATCACCGCGTTCCCAAAGGCCATGATGCACGTGCTCTCCCCAGATTTCGCGGTAAAAGCGATCCAACTCGTCGTAGTGGTCCGCAACATCACGAGCCGTGATGGGGTGGGAAGAGCGGATCATAGAAACCTTATCTTCAGTCAATGCCGAAGAAGGTCGCTGGGACGGTTGACCCGCGAAAAAGGCGCGCTCGTCGCTGCGGGTACAGCAGTCAAAACGAGTCCGTCAATTCAAAACGGAATATCGTCGTCGGGCGGTTCGGATGGGGAAGGCTTCGTGGACGCGGGTCGGGAGGGCCTTGAAGCCTCTGCTTCGAAATCCGCGCCACCTCCCCCACCCTGGCCGCCGGGCCGGGAACCGAGGAGTTGCAGGCCTTCGCCGACAACTTTAAGCCGGTTGCGCTTCTGCCCGGATTGCTTGTCCTCCCAGGAATCGATGCGCAAGCGGCCTTCGATGAATATCGGGCGCCCTTTTTTGGCATATTCGCCGGCGATTTCGGCGAGGCGTCCCCAAAGTTCGACATCGACGTAGGTAACTTCCTCGACTTTTTCGCCGCTTTGATTTGTGTAGTTGCGATTAATTGCAAGCCCGAGATCGGCGACTGCGCTCCCCTTTGGAGTATACTTCACCTCGGGATCACGGGTCACGTTCCCGATTAGCATCACTTTGTTGAGGCTGGCCATTTTTTGATTGGTTATGCCGCTGCCTCGGCGGTCTTTCTCTTCGGAGGCAGTCGAAGATAATTCTGGAGAGAAACGTCCTCGTCCAGCTTCAATTTTGAGCGCAACTTTTCGATGAGTTGCGGCTCGGCCTCGAAGATGAAGTTCACAAAATAGGCACTGCTAAGATGCTTGAGGTCGTAGGCGAGTTCGCGCTTCTCAAAGCGCTGGACCTGCTCAACGGCGGCGCCTTCAGCCGCGAAGGTCTTTTCGAGGCGTTCGATGATTTCTTTGACGGATTCTTCCTTGCCGCGGGTGGAGAGGGCAAGGAGGGCTTCATAGCGTTTTTTCATGGTTTTTTGTTGTAGAGGTTCATGGCAGCTTCGAGACCGTGAGCGCTGGCATACTCGGCGGCGTCAGCGGCACGGCTCACGCTGGCTTCCACGACGGGAAGTTCCGAGGTCTCAAATTTTCCCAGCACGTGATCCGTAAGCGAGTCGGAGGCCGAGCCAATCCCGAAACGCAGGCGCGGAACGGACTCGGTTGCCAAATGGATCAAGACAGACTCGAGACCATTGTGGCCGCCCGCGCCGCCCAACGGACGGAGCCGAAGTTCTCCGAGCGGAATCGCGGCGTCGTCCAGCACGATAAGAACCTCGGAATGGTGAATCCTGTGGTAACGGGCATAATTGCCGACGGCTTCTCCACTGAGATTCATGAAGGTCCGAGGCTTCATCAGCAGGCGTCCACCGCAAAGCGCAACGTCGGAATCCCACCTCGGCTCAAACCGCAATTCCACTGCGAACCGACGGGCCAGTTCGTCAACGACCAGAAAGCCCGCGTTGTGGCGCGTGCCGGAATATTGCAGGCCCGGGTTTCCGAGACCGACAATAAGACGGAAGACGGCTGCATGCTCCACGCGCGAGGGCGGGACTATTTCTTAGGCTCCACAGCCGCTTCGGATGCTTCGGGTTTCTTCTCCTTGATCACTTCCGGAGCAACGGGCTCCTCGGCTGCGACAGCCGGTTCCTCGGCGACGGTGGGTTCAGAGACCAGGAAGACGGTGAGGTCCGCGTCAGGGACAGCAACGACGCCTTTTGGCAGCTGGATGTCCCGAACGTGCAAGGACTCGCCAATGTTGAGCCCAGAGACGTCGACGATAATGATCTCAGGCAGATCTTGCGGCAGACACCGAATTGGCAGCGAGCGCATATTTTGCTGAAGGAGACCGCCAAAGGTCTTGACGCCGATGGGTTCTCCCTCAGGCTCAAGAACGACTTCGGCGTCGATCTCTTCGGTCATGGAAACCGCGTGGAAATCAACGTGAATGATCTCACCCCGCACGGGATGGTGCTGGACCTCCTGAATGAGAGAGATGCGAGTGCTCGTCTTGGCTCCATCACGGATCTCCAGTTCAACAAGGATATTCTCGCCGACAGCACGCGAGAGTAGGTTTTCAATGTCTTTTCTATCGACTTCGAGATTTGTGGCAGCGTCCTTGGCGCCGTAGATGACAGCGGGAATCGCGCCGCGGGCGCGAACTTTGCCCACCGCATTGCGCCCAGCTTCAACGCGGGGACGGACAGAGAGTTTGACTTGATTGGCCATGGTTTTACTTCTTCGGGTTCTTGATATCAAAAAGCGAACTCACCGACTCATCATCGTGGATGCGCCGAATGCCCTCACCGAGCAACTCGGCCACCGAGAGCACCTTGACGCGCGAATCGACATCGGTCCGCACAGGAACGCTGTCGGTTGTGATAAGCTCCTTAATTTCTGAGCTTCTCAATCGCTCAACCGCTAAATCTGTCAAGACCGCGTGTGAGACGCCAGCGTAAATATCGCGCGCCCCCTGGTCCCGAAGAATGCGCGCCGCGCCTACTAGCGTGCCCGCCGTTTCGGTCAAGTCATCAACCAGAATGACATTCTTGCCATCCACCTCGCCGATCACTGTAACGGCCTCGATCTCGGTGGCGCTTAAACGGCGTTTGACAACGATGGCAAGGCCCGCCTTGAGAGCTTCGGCATAGGCGGAGGCCATCTTGACACCGCCGACATCGGGCGAAACGACTACAAGGTCGCCCAGCCCAAGATCGTGCAAATAGTGTATCAGCACCGGAAGAGCGTAAAGATGATCGACGGGAATATCGAAAAATCCCTGCAGCTGCTGGGCATGCAGATCCATCGTCAGGACCCGCTGGACCCCTGCGGCCGCCAAAAGATTCGCCACGAGCTTGGCCGTGATGGGAACACGCGGCTGGTCCTTGCGGTCTTGGCGGGCATAGCCGAAAAATGGGATCACCGCTGTGATGCGGGCTGAACTAGATCGCCGGGCGGCATCCACCAGAATCAACAACTCCATCAAATTCTGGTTGGTCGGCGGACAGGTTGGCTGAACGATGAAGACGTCGCGGCCGCGGATGTTTTCGTTGATCTTTACAAAAGTCTCACCGTCCGGAAACGAACTCACTGTGGTATCGCAAGGCGGCACGTCGAGATAGGAACAGATATCCGCCACCAAGCGCGGATGGGCCGTGCCGGTGACAATTTTCAACTCGAGGGAGCTGCGAAGCATGGGACTTTGGAAGGCTCAAACGCGAAAAGAGGCGCGCACTGCGGAGATTCTGAAGCTTGAGCGTTAAATGTGAGAGTTCGGCGCTGAGTGTCCTTAGTTCAACGGCTCTGGGGTCGGTGGCGGATTCAGCGGAATCGTGGGCTCAAGCTCTTCCTGGGCAAGCCGTCGGATATAGGCAGTTTGCATCACCTTGCATTTGTCGGTGAGAGACTTGTCAATGGCGATGATTTTCTTGAAGAGAAGCCGGTAATATTCGCGCATGGCGGCGCGTTGATCTTCAAGCGTCCTGGCCTGCTCGGCCTGTTCGAAGAGGCTGACGACCTTCGGATCCTTCTCCGCCCGCACGCGGACTTCTCGGTAGCGGATGCTCAATTGCCGCGCTTTTTCCTGCGCACTCTCAAAGGTGGGCGGCACGGCAGGAGGCCCAACGGGTCTCTCGTCGGGAATGATCGCGTCAGGCTGAGTAAAGGACTCGTCGGGCATTGCGGGAGCGATATCCTTGGTCTCCAGGGGCGCTCCGCCTTCCATGGGTATAACATCGATACTGCCCGCAGGAGGACTCACGACGGGCGAAGGAGAAAGCTCAGGGGAGGCGGCCGCCGCAGGCGTAGGGCTTGGCGACGGCGAGGCTATGCGGAGCGGGCGTGGGAGATGTTTGTTCCTGTGCAAGCAAGGCTCCCACAGAAATCAGAACAGCGATGAACAATCGAAGCGTGAACCACATGAGACGATGAAGGTAAGCAGCCCTTGGCCGATTGCTCAAGCAGAAGAACATGGACGGAGGCGGGGAGTTTCGCGGATTTTTCCGATGATGAAGCCAAGACCAGCCAGCGATTCACTCTTCGAGATGTCCGCGGAGCTCGAAGAGGCGGCACGCGCGATGAGATCGAGTGCGGGCTTCGTGTTTCTCGAGTCCAGCCTGGCGGCCGCAAACTCTATCTCGCTGCTAGCTTGCGAACCGGATTTTATCATAGAGGGTGGCGCTTCGGAGTGGGGCAGGATCGAGAACGCGCTGGCCTTCACGGCAGAAGCCCAGCGCAGACCTTGGCGTCCCTGACGGTGCGGCCATCGGATGGATCGGGTTCGACGGTCGGTTCAGGTTCGGCTTTTACGAGAAACCCGCCGTTTTTCTCCATGCCCCGGCCCTTTGGCACAATGCTAGCGAACTCTCCGGCCTCGTCGACGGACCGGAATTTCCCCAAATCTCGTTCCGAGCACGGCTCAAAAGGGCGCAATTTGAAAACATGGTGCGTGTGGCGCAGCAATACATTGCCGCGGGGGACATCTATCAGGTGTGTTTGGCCCATTCCTTTGAGGCGGAGTTTTTCGCGGATGCGTGGCCATTCTACGAATCGCTGAGATATCGCTCTCCTGCTCCCTACGCCGCATTTCTCGATCTCGGCGGGACGCAGGTGGCTTCCGCCTCGCCCGAGTGCTTTCTTCGACTCAGTGGCCGGCGCATCGTGACACGCCCTATCAAGGGCACCCGTCCCAGAAGAGCGGACGCGCAACGCGATCAACGCAATGCCTACGACCTCATCACCTCCGTCAAGGAAATCGCCGAGCTGGTCATGATTACCGATCTCGAACGCAATGACCTCGGGCGCGTTTGCGAGTACGGGAGTGTCACAGTTCCGGAGCTGCTCAAGCTGGAAAGCTACGAACAGGTACATCACCTTGTCTCAACCGTCGTCGGCACGCTCCGCGAGGATGTCACCCATCCCGCGGCGCTCCGTGCTTGCTTCCCCGGCGGCTCAATCTCAGGTGCTCCAAAAAAGCGCGCACTCGAAATCATTTCCGAACTTGAGCCGCATCCGCGCGGCATCTACACCGGTGCCATCGGCTACTTCGGCTACAACGGCGAAAGCCAATTTTCCATCGCGATCCGAACGGCGGTTTTTGAACACGGCAGAGCCTCGTTCCACGTCGGGGCGGGGATCGTTTCCGACTCGAGTCCCGAAAAGGAATGGCAGGAGACGCTGGACAAAGCGGCCGGACTCATTCTCGCTGCGGGCTTGCCGACCGCG
Organism: uncultured Verrucomicrobiae bacterium; assembly: GCA_963708595.1. Taxonomy (GTDB): domain Bacteria; phylum Verrucomicrobiota; class Verrucomicrobiia; order Chthoniobacterales; family Terrimicrobiaceae; genus DASTFP01. The sequence continues at coordinate 36,105 of CAVPTR010000015.1, read as the reverse complement.
CATGGTGTGAGCGCAGGCAAACTGACGCAGGATTACTGCTCCTTCTGGAGATCGCTATCGCTTCTTCCGCGGGGTTGGGGTCGCTTTCGGCTGGGGCGGAGTGCCCCACAGGAATAGCGAGGGCCTTCGCTTCACCTCGGCACTGAACTGGGCGAAATTCTCGCTAGTCGTCGCAAGATTGTTCATGAGCAGCTTGACTTGTGCGCCGCTGATTCTTCGTTGCGGGCTCAAGGTTCTTGAGGATCGTTCGCAGTTCGGCGTTGGATTTCTCCAGACCTACGATGAGTCGCCGGGCATCGTCACTCAACGGGCCAATTTTTGCAGAATTCAGCGCGGATTGGATTTCGGCCAGCAAGGCCTGCAGGTCCTTGCTAACTTTCCCGATCTCCGAACCATCGACGGCCTTCTTAAGATTTTCGAGCAGTTCCGTGCCGCTCTTGCTCATTCCACCGAGGTTGAGCTGGCCGACCTCGCGCATGATGTTGTTGATGGAATCGAGGATGTTGGTGAGCTGGCCCGGCGCAGAGGGAATGTAGTAGTAGTGCGGTTTCCAATCCACTGCGAGGGATGGAAACTGGTCCGGATCTCTCACGTAATTGATTTCCATGTAATTCATCCCCGTGATCCCTAGCGGCTCGATGCGCGCTCGCAGCCCCTGTTCGACATTCCTTTCAATCAGCGGCGTAAGGTCCTCCTTGAACATACCGGGAAACATCTCCTGGTCGACCTCCATAATAATGATCACATAGTTGTAACGATCCACCTGGCTCGGATCACCGTATTCGTTGAAGGTGAACTTAATCGCGCTTACCCGCCCGATGGGCACGCCCCGAAACTTCACCGGGGATCCTACGTCCACCCCTTGAACGGATGAATCCACATACGTCTCAAAATAAACGCGTGGACGGAACGCCTGACCTGCACCCAAAGCGATGAGACCTGCGGCGAGGATCGCCAGCGCGACGACGATGAAGAGCCCAATGCGGAAGTAACTTGCCCCTGCGCTCATTCAGCCTCCCGGCGAAAGAATTTGCGGACGAATGGATCCTCCGAGTGATCGCGCAAATCCTGCGGGTCGTCCTTCTGCAATGATTCCCTTTGTTCGTTTGTCAAGCATGATGACGCGATCCGCCACTGCATAGATACTTGGCAACTCATGGGTGACAATGACAAAGGTCATTCCAAGGCCTTCCCGAAGACTGAGTATGAGAGCGTCGAGTTCTGCGGATGTCACCGGATCGAGTCCAGCCGAAGGTTCATCGAGAAAAAGCACGGCCGGGTCGAGCGCCATGGCGCGCGCAATGGCTGCGCGTTTCTGCATTCCGCCGCTAATTTCGGCCGGGAGGTGGTCTCCAAATCCCTCCAATCCCACCAGCCTGAGCTTCATCCAGGAAATCACTTTCTGCGCCGCGACAGGGAGCTCCGTGAATTCCTCGATGGGCAGCGTCACGTTCTCGCTTAACGTCATTGACCCGAAAAGCGCTCCGCTCTGATACGTCACCCCGAAGCGCCGCAAGATCCGCTGCCTGTCCGAGCCCTCGGCGGTTGCCAAGTTTTCGCCGCCAATTAAGACCTCGCCTGACGCCAAAGGATACAGACCGATCAAATGCTTCAGCAATGTGCTCTTCCCGCAGCCCGATCCGCCGAGGATAACGAACACCTCACCCCGCTTCACCTCGAAGGAGATGTCCTCAAGAATCACCGCATCTCCGTAGGCAGCCGTCAACCCTCGCACCTGAATGATCGCGTCATCCTCCATCAGAAACCGATCGCATAGTAAATAACCGCGAAAATTGCATCCACGACCACAATGAAAAAAATGCTCGTCACCACCGAGCGCGTGGTAGAGACGCCCACAGCGCTCGCACCGGACTTGGTCTGAAGTCCTCGCAGACAGCCTATCCCCGCCACAAGTCCGCCAAAAACGAACGCCTTGATAATCCCAGCCATCACATCATGGATGCCCACGGATCCAATAAGTTGCCGCCAAAGTGTCACGAAAGGATATCCCCTCCCAAACATCACGAAAATACCGCCGCCGACCCCGAGCAGATCCGCATAGATCGTCAGCACCGGGGTCACGAGCACACCGGCCAACACGCGTGGGGCGACAAGAAAACGCACCGGATCGAGGCCCATCGTCGTCAGCGCATTGACTTCTTCGTTCACCTTCATCGTGCCGATTTCCGCCGCGAAAGCGGATCCGCTCCTCCCCGCGAGGATGATCGCGGTCATGATCGGTCCCAACTCGCGCACCATGGCGAGCGACACGAGGTTCACCACAAAGATATCAACCCCAAATTGACGCAGCGGCGGCGCTGCTTGGAATGCCAAGATCAGTCCGGTCAGAAACGAAATCAAGCCGACCACCACCAGCGCCTGAACCCCCGCTCGCTCATAGGTGTTCCATACATCCACCCATCGCAGCTCACGCGGCCGCCGCGTCACCTTCAAAGTGATCACGGCGATCTGCCCGAGAAAGGAAATCTGGTCATAGATGTCACGGGCCAGGTCGGCGCCGATCCTGCCAAGCGCTTCGATCATCGAGTCCTTTGCGCGTCTGTTTTCGTCCTCTTTCGGTTGGGCTTTGACAAAGGGTTCCAACAACTCCGCAATCTCCGGCTTGAGCCCGGAGATCTCGGCGCCGCCCCGCCGTTGCAACTCCCACAGCAAAGCCAGTCCCGCCCCGTCGCAATATTCCACGCCGGACGCATCGACCACAACGCGATTTGCCTCGCTCTGCGGTACGCAGTGCGCGCTCCCAGGCACCAGACACGCCCTGCGCATCAAGGCGTCCGGAAAACCTCAAATGCGAGCCGTCCGACTCCTTGACGATTTCGAGGACGCTTGTGTTTTCAGCCATGCCAATGAGACGAGGCGGTGTTCCGAGTCGCCCGAAAAGCTTCAGCCGATCGGCAGCGCGCCTACGGCTCCCTCATGCATCCGTTTCCAGAAAAACCGCAACGAGGGCGTCGCATCGCTAGGCAGCGAAAGACTGAACTTGGCGGTATCGATCTCAGGCCGTTTAGGTTGGACGATGTCGTTATGCCCTTTTATGCGGGCGATATAGAGAAATGTGATCACCGCCTTTTGCGGGCGGTCGAAAAGGCCGGCGAGAGCAATGAACTGAACTTGAAGGCCTGTTTCCTCCTTGACTTCCCTTCTGAGGGCTTCCTTCAACGACTCGCGCTGGCGCACCTTGCCGCCTGGAAGCGTCCAGAGCTTGTTGCCGCGCGTCTGCTTGAGAAGGAGAACATCTCCGAATTGGTTTTCGATCCACGCCATCACGGAGACTTCCTTGGATGCCTTAAACTGATCCTGCTGGGTTGCGTTGCTTCTTTCCACCTTGTCTGCTGAAAGCGAACTTATGCGCACCGCGCGAAATCTCTGAAAGGGGAAAATTAAAAAAACACATGTCTCCTAGAGTATCCCGCGCCTTATTGAAGCTCGAAATTGATATTCACCGTATAGGCGCCGCCGCCGCCCAGACCGGTGGGCAGAGGATCAATCTTGCAGCACGCGGTGTGCTGCCGACATCACCGAGTCGTCCATCACAACATTCCCGCTCGATCTCACGACCTTGACGTCGGAGATCTTGCCATCGGGTTCAATGCGAATTTGCAGGGTGCAAACGAACGATTTTGAGGAGTCAAAAATGGAAGTTGGCTGGTCCCACTGACTGTAAAAGCGATCATGGATGAGCTCGTGATACCAGCCAAACTGCGAAGAATCACCCCCGCCGCCCGACCGACCGACGGATCCCCCGCCTGTCTTTCCAGAGTCAGCCCGCGCGGCCTTCGGAGATTTCACATCCGGCGAAGCCGAAGCCTTGGTCGATGGAGAGCCTGCTGCTTTGGGCGAGGCGCTTGCTGCGGGGCTTGCTGCCTTGGGCGAGGCGCTTGCTGCAGGGCTTGCTGCTTTGGGCGAGGCGCCTGCTTTAGGGCTTACCTTCGGCGAGGCGGTTGGCTTGGGTGAAGTCTTGGGCGTCGGCTTAGGCGTGGGCTTCGGGGTTGGTTTCGGTGTGGCCGCAGGCTTCGGAGTGACGCTTGGCTTTGGAGTTGGAGTGGCGCTTGGCGTCGGAGTGGAAAGTGCGGCGCGGAGGAGTTGGGATCGTATCTTCCTGCGGCGTTGGCTCCGGAGTCGGTGGAGGAGTTGGCTCCGGAGTCGGTGGAGGAGTCGGCTCCGGTGTGGGTAGAGGAGTTGGCTCCGGTGTCGGTGGAGGAGTCGGCTCCGGAGTTATTCAGGGGAGTGGGATCTGCCGTATCGTCATGCTCCTGCAGATCATCCGCCGCTGCAATCTGCGAAAACGAACCCGGATCCATCCAGACGATATCGCCGCCGGCCGTCTGATCTCCCTGCGCGCGAAGTACAGCAGTGCCGCAACGAGCAGGATGTGAAAGGCGGCGACGAAAATCAGATTCCGCCGGAAGTGAGGGTCACCCATGAATCAAGACAACGAGATCGCCGGCAGGACGCGGAAGACCTGTCAGAGGAATCATTCGTCGCCCCCTTGCTGTCCCCCCTCGCGACGCGTCATGACACCCACGCGGCCGATTCCAACACGCTTCAGAATGTCCATCACGTCGACGAATTTCTGAATGGCCAAATCCCGATCTGGCCGCACCACCACGGAAATTTGTGGATCCTGCGCCTTGAGCGCAGCGAGTTGCGTTTCAAGATTCGCCCTGGTTGTGACCTGTCCGTTGAGCTTCAGGATATCGTTGCGATCGATCTGAATGATCTGAGTTTCCGCGGGATTGATCTGTGTCTTCGCGGTTGCGCTGCTTGGAACGACGAGGTCGACGCTGTTCTCCATGAGAGGCGTCGTGATCATGAAAATGATGAGCAGCACGAAGCACAGATCAAGCAGCGGAGTCACATTCAACTCAGCGAGCGTGTGGAGGGGATTGCGAGTGCTGAAGCGGCGCATGACTAGTAGTTTGGCGGACTTAAAGAGAAAGTCCGTTGAATACTCGAAAATCGTGCGAAGTGGCGGAGCGACCTCTCTGGCAGACTACTCAACCGGCACTCTGTGCCGGAAGGCAGATCAGAATTGCAATGCCTTTCTCCGCCGACGGCGGAACTTAGCAGCCTGTCGAAAGGGCCGCTCTCTTCAGATCGCGCAACCTCATTAGAAAACGTAACTTTCATATCACATCGACAGGCTGCTCTAGACGAGGTGGCGGCGTGGATCGCGGGCGCCGTGCTCTACGAACCGATGCTCGATCTCAGAAGAAAGCTCTCCGGCAAAGTTCTCCGCCTGCACGATCATCGAGCGGACGCTGGTGACGAGGAAATTATATCCGAACATCGCCGGAATGGCCACGAGGAGCCCGAATACCGTCGTGATCAAGGCCCCTGCCACGCCAGGAGCCATCGCAGCGAGGTTTGCGCTGCCGGTGCGAGCGATTCCGCCAAAGGCGTCCATCACTCCCCAAACGGTGCCAAGCAGGCCGAGAAACGGCGCGCCGCTTACCGCCGTGGAAAGAATGATCATCTGCGATTCAAGTTTGAGCCCCGCCTCGCCCACCGCGCGCTCCATCGCTGCCGTCACCGCCCGCATTTGCGCCGGCGTGATCTTGTCCGCGCTCTCCAGCCGCGAGCGAAAAGTTTCGTCCACCTCCAAAGACCCGAGAAGTTGAAAGCACAACTCGACGCATCCCGCCTTGTAGATTTCGTAAAGCGGGGATCCCTCGAAGTGAATCCTCTGTTCGTAAATTCTCAGAGGCGCGCGATCTCGACGGAACAACGCCGAGAACCGCTCGGACTGCCGTCTGGCGAAATTCAGGTATCGGATCTTTGTCACCATCACCGACCAACTGAAAATCGAACCGAAAAAGAGAACCAGCAGCACGATCTTTCCCTCGATCGTGGATTCGAGAAAGGAGTAAACAAGGCCCTCGGCAAGGGGAAGCGCGAAAGGAGAAGCCATCATCAGTATTTCCGACCGTGCACCTTATCGCAAATCCGACAAGCTGCCAGCCACTAATCGCCTTACCGTCCGAGCGCCAATCGCTGCGCGAGAAAGCGCGGAAGACCGGCCGCTAAGATCTTCCCTTGCGTCTCCTTCACGTTGTAGGGAACGAATCGAAATCCAATTGAAAGCGCCACACGGTTGTAAATGACGTAGCAGGCTTCCGGTCGCAGATTGCGAGGCTGGCCGACGGAACCTACATTGACCAAAGTGCGCGTGCCAAGCGGGAGCCTAAAGTTACTTGCTGGCGCGAGACAGCGGACACTTCTTCCCTTCAGTGTCCAAACCGCCGGTCGGTGCGAATGACCGCAAAAGCAAAGCGGTTTCTTCTGAAACATGAAATGTCGTTGGGCATCCGCCGGGCCAAGGACGTACTGCCACGGCTCATCATCGTCCAGGGAAGAATGGACAGCGGTAAAGTCGTCAAAATCCAATTGCAATGGTCGATTTCGGAGCCATCTTTTTTGCGCATTGCTTAGTTGATTCCGTGCAAAAGCAATCCCGGCTCGCGCATACTCATTGAGCGCCTTTTCCATCTCAGGCTCGACGCACGCCTCATCGTGATTGCCCATGACCACCGAGCAACTCAAGCAGCGAATTATCTCGAGGCACTCGGCAGGATTCGGGCCGTAACCCACAATGTCGCCTAAGCAGATCAACTCCTGCACTCTCTCCGCCGTGATGTCGGCGAGGACGGCTTCCAGTGCCTCCAAATTGCCATGGACGTCGGAGAAAACGGCGAACTTCACGGGATGCACACTAGCAATTACGTGCCACAACCGGGATCGTCAACCGACCGCAGCGATCCGATCGGAGGTTGGAATCGAAAAGGGACTTCGCATTCCAACGATGCGAGCCGAGGAGAATTGGATGCCTTGGAGATTTTGAGGGTGGTCAACCCGTGACTGACGCGAATCCGGCAGACCGGTTTTGACGGCGGCCTGCTTCCCGCGTATGTAGGGCGCGCATGATTTCTCGCTTTGTCTCAACCCTCGCGCTGATCCTCTCGATTCCCGCACCGCTGGTGCACGCCCAACAGGGACCACCTCGCGACAATCCCTATGACGTGATCGGCAAGGTCTTCTCTCCGTTCTGGAGCGTTCTACTTGCAGATACTAAGAGCCCAAACAAGGCGTGCACCATGACCATCGAGATGGCGGAAGTTTCCGGCCGACTGCCCAAACAGATGGCTGGCGCTTCACTTCGGGCCGCCGTCCAGTTTCCGGACAAAGTGAAACTGCAGGCGCCCGTTCTTGGCGAGGAGATTACCGTGTGCCGAAACGGCGACAAGGTCTGGGCGTACCCGGGAGCAAAGGTCGAGTTCTTGCTCAAGCGGTTCAAGGGCAAGCCGCCACCAACCAAGAAGAAGACGCCGCTTTATCTTCCGATCACTCCGCAGCAGGCGATATTTCTTCCAGCACTGTTCACAGTAGCCCGTGCGGATGTCGCCGAGGTCGAAACCTTTAATGGCGAGGATTGCCGCGTAATTACTGCCGGCCTCATGCCGGAGCTTGCGAGGGCCGCCAAAGCCGAAGGATTCCGCGCCCGAATGTGGGTCGCATCCGGATACTTTCCGCGACGCATGGAGATTACCCAGCCTGATTTCGTAGCTGTCGCGGATATCAAGGATTTGAAGTTTTTGCCGTCTCTGCCTGCCTCCACCTGGCAGCCGCCAACTGACGTCACCGATATTTACTGGACAGACTCTGACATGCTCGACGCCGTTCTCTTCGTCGTGATGAATTCGCTCAAGATGAAGGAGGGCGACGCGCCCTGGCTTCAGATAAAGTGAAACCAATGCTAGCCTCGAGCTCGCAGCCTTAGAGGAGTTGGAACTTGTCGCGACTCTTTCACGCCGCAAAAGACGTTCTTCGCGCACACCCGGACCTGAGAATCCTTATGCGAAGACTCTCGATCTGGTTCATGACGTTCGTGGCAGCTTTCGCGATTTGGGCCTCGTTCCAGCTTGATCAACCGGTGCGGCAGGCTGTGATCCAGACTCAGGGAAAGGGGTGGAAGAAGACAGACGATTTTCGCTTTAAGACTGGCGTCCGAAAATTCGGCGACTGGCCGTGGCTCATGCTGGCCGGCACAATCGGTGTCGCGATTGCCTGGAAGCTGAAGAGCAGGGAATGGATGCGCATCGTTGCGGCCGCTATGATCGCCTCAACGCTCGCAGGGCTCCTTGCCAATACGTCACGCGCGACCACGGGTCGCACCCGGCCGCGAGAAAGTCCAGCAATCCCGCAGGGCTTCTACGGGCCGTGGAGAGAAGGACGTCTGACCATCGGTGACCCGCCCTTCAACTCGTTTCCCTCAGGTCACACCGCGACCGCATTCGGCTTTGCCGGGGTGCTTCTTTTCGCGCGACCCTGGCTGGGTATCGGCGCGATTGCACTTGCCTCTCTCATCGCCTGGTCAAGCATCATGGTCGGAGCACACCACTTTTCCGACGTGGTCGTTGCAATCTGTATTTCGCTTTTCGTGGCGTGGCTGACGTTGAAATGGGTGAAAAAAGACGGAGATGCCTTTGCGCGCAGGGCATGGATTAAGCTCAAGACATTGAAAACGAAGTACCGGGGGTGATGATCACTCGAATGCTCGCCCATCCCAGGAGCCTTATCCGGAGGTTTATCGAACGACTGGCTGTCCAGCAGGACGGTGCATGCAAAACGCGCTCGCTCTCCGCTGAGGAAACTTCTCCCTCTGAAAATCGTTGCTGACCTTCTCGCGGGCCTCGTAACGAGCAAGACCGCGGAGCGCGTGCTGTTCGTTCTCGTGATTGCGCTTTGTGCCATCGGCAATCTTCCATGGCATCTCGACAACTACGACCAAGCCAAGCAGGCTTATGTTCCCTATGAAATCGCCAACGGCGGAGACTGGTGGTATCAACACACTCCGCACGGAAAGACCGCCACAAAGCCGCCCCTTGCCGGGTGGCTAAGTCTGCCATTTTATTGGGTCATCGGTTCCTGGGATCTTGCATGGAGGCTGCCTGGATACCTTTGCACTCTTGCCATGCTCTGGCTTCTCGCTCGCGAAGCGCGTCGCGTGCTCCCAGATTGCGGATCGCTGCTCGTCATTTCCGCCTTCGGATTGAATTTGCTCACTCCGCGAATCGCAACGCTCGTCCGCACGGACATGATGTTGACGCTCTGGATCACGGTATGCGGGTGGCTCATTTGCAGGAAGATTGACAGTGCGCAACCGTGGACTCGGTCAGAGAAATCGGTGTTTTTTCTCGCGATGCTGGCTGCGCTCCTTACAAAGGGACCGATTCTCTACGCATTCATCCTGCCCGGTATGGCGGCTTTCTGGCTTATCGGGCCCAAGGACCGCCGCTCCCTTGTTTGGAGCGGATGGTGGACTTGGCTCCTCCCGCTTGCGGTGTTTCTTGCTTGGCTGGTCCACGGTTGCTCGACGAATCCGGAGTTCTACAACGATGTCGTGATCAAGGAATTCATGAGCCGCTTCGATCAGAGCTTGAAAGCGCACGAAAAGCAGCAGCCGATCTGGTTCTATTTCCCTCACCTGCTGCACAAGTTCGCCCCGTGGAGTTTGCTCGCTCTCGCTCTGCCAATCATCTCGGAGAATGTGCGCCGCAAAATCAAATCCGATCCGGCCACTCTCTGGCTTGCCTGCTGGGCGCTTGGAGGACTGCTGTGCATGACCTTCGTTCCCTCGAAGCGCGTGGACCGAATTTTCCCGGTGATACCCCCGCTCTGCCTGCTCCTTGTTTCCATGGTCTCGGCCTGCCAATGCGGCAAACGAGTGCGAGCTTGGTGCGGTGCGGCTGTCGTCGTCGCCGTCCTGGCGGTCAGCGGTTATTTTCTCACCATCGTTTGGATGGGCTACCGTAATGACGATGATGCCTTGGTGCAGTTCGGACGCGAAGTCCAGGCCGTCGCGAAAGAGGCCGGCATTTCCGAGGTCGGCGTTGTCGAAGGGAGGGACGAGCCCATGGTCATCTATTGCGGCGCGGCGCGAACTCTGCGCCCAAATCCCGCGATGCGCGCCTGGAACAACGGTGAACTTGATGCGCTTGTCATTCCCGAACGCCGTATCACGGATTCCGGCCTCCTTCCTCCTCCCAGGCTAGACTCAGGCTCAATCTCAAAGCAAAACGAGACACGATACCTTCTCTTCTTGCGACCCAAGTAACCGCTACTCATGTCAGATTCGCGGGGCTATGAAGGGATTTCCAAGGCAATTGCTTTTGACCATGAGCAGCCAATAACCTTTAATGGCCGGCTGAAATTCCAAACCACGAACATGTCTCAGCTTCCCGCCATCATCTACACTAAGACCGACGAAGCGCCCGCTCTCGCGACCTATTCCCTCCTGCCAATCATCCAGGCGTTCACTCGGCATGCTGGCATCGCGGTCGAAACCCGGGACATCTCCCTCGCCGGACGTATCATTGCCAATTTCCCGGAGTATCTCACCGAGGAGCAGAAGATCGGCGACGCCCTCACCGAATTGGGAAAGCTGGCTACGAAGCCGGAAGCGAATATCATCAAGCTCCCCAACATCAGCGCTTCTGTCCCCCAGTTGAAAGCGGCCATAGCCGAACTGCAGGCCCAGGGTTACAGGATCCCCGACTATCCCGCAGAAGCGAAGACCGACGCTGAAAAGGAAGCCAAGGCCCGCTACGACAAGATCAAGGGCAGCGCCGTCAACCCCGTCCTTCGCGAGGGCAACTCCGACCGCCGTGCGCCCAAGGCCGTCAAGGAATACGCGCGTAAACATCCCCACTCCATGGGCAAGTGGTCCACCGACTCGAAAACGAATGTCGGCACCATGGGCAAGAACGACTTCTTCTCCAACGAGAAATCCATCACCGTCCGCGAAGCTACCAACGTCGGAATCGAGTTCGTGACGGCCGGTGGCGCCGTCAAGGTCCTCAAGGAGAAGACTCCCCTCAAGGCCGGTGAAATCATTGACGGCACTGTCATGAACAAGAAAGCCCTCGTAGCCTTCCTCGAAAAGCAGGTTGCAGCCGCGAAAGAGCAGGGTGTCCTCTTCTCGGTCCACCTCAAGGCCACGATGATGAAGGTCTCCGACCCAATCATGTTCGGCCATGTCGTGAAGGTTTTCTTCAAGGACCTGATTGGCAAGCACGCTGCCGTCATCAAGGAACTCGGCGTTGACTTCAACAACGGTCTCGGCGACCTCGTCGCAAAAATCCAAAGCCTCCCGGCCGGCAAGAAAGCCGAAATCGAGGCCGGCATCCAGGCCGTTTACACCAATGGCCCCGCCGTCGCCATGGTCAACTCCGACAAGGGCATCACGAACCTCCATGTCCCCAGCGACGTCATCGTCGATGCCTCCATGCCCGCTATGATCCGCACCTCCGGCCAGATGTGGAACGCCCAGGGCAAACCGCAGGACACCCTCGCCGTCATCCCAGACAGCAGCTACGCCGGCGTTTACCGGACCACTATTGAGTTCTGCAAAAAACACGGCGCCCTCGATCCCCGCACCATGGGGAGCGTATCGAATGTCGGCCTCATGGCCCAGGCCGCCGAGGAGTATGGCTCCCACAACAAGACCTTCGAAATTCCCGGCAACGGCATCGTCCGCGTCGTGGACGACTCCGGCAAAGTCCTCCTCGAACATCGCGTCGAGGAGGGCGACATCTGGCGCGCCTGCCAGACCAAGGACGCCCCGATCCGCGACTGGGTGAAGCTCGCAGTCAACCGCGCCCGTGCCACGAACACGCCCGCTGTCTTCTGGCTCGATGATAAGCGCGCCCACGACGCCCAGATCATCGCCAAAGTGAAAACCTACCTGAAGGATCACGACACCTCGGGCCTCGATATCCGCATCCTGCCGCCCGCCGAAGCTTGCCGCTTCAGCCTCGAGCGGATCAAGGAAGGCAAGGATACCATCTCAGTCACCGGCAACGTCCTGCGCGACTATTTGACGGATCTCTTCCCCATCCTCGAACTCGGCACCAGCGCCAAGATGCTCTCCGTCGTTCCGCTCATGAACGGCGGCGGCCTCTTCGAAACCGGTGCTGGCGGCTCTGCACCGAAACATGTCCAGCAGTTCGTCGCGGAAAACTACCTTCGCTGGGACTCCCTCGGCGAATTCCTCGCCCTGGCCGTCTCGCTGGAGCATCTCAGCGAGACCTTCCACAACCCGAAGGCCAAGGTTCTCGCCGACACCCTCGACGAAGCCACCGGCAAGTTCCTCGAAAACAACAAGTCGCCCTCCCGCAAAGTCGGAGGCATCGACAACCGAGGCAGTCACTTCTACCTCGCCCTCTACTGGGCCCAGGCTCTCGCGGCGCAGGATAACGACGCCAAATTGAAAGCGCTTTTTACTCCGATCGCGGAACAGCTCACCGCGAACGAGAAAAAAATTGCGGACGAGCTCATCGCCGTCCAAGGCAAGCCCGTGGACATCGGCGGCTACTACCAGCCGGACGACAAGCTGGCCTCCGCCGCGATGCGTCCCAGCGCGACGTTCAACGAGGTCCTAGCCGCGCTCTGAGGCTCACCGGACCATTCTTGGATTTATGACGGGAGTTGTGTTTGATGATTCGCTTTTCCTGATCGCGAGGCGTTTCAGCACCCGGACACCGTCATCGAGATCGAACGTATCCTTCGGGCCCACCTCGAGAGCCTCTGAGGGGAAAGCAATCCACTTGAAACGCGATGACAGGATAATCCCAATAACCGGCTTCCGCGTCTGCGCTACCGGCAGGCCCCGGACAACGGGGCGATAGGACGGCCCGAATTGCTCGAGCTTGGTCTCGTCCGCCATGAAAGCCGTCTTTGAACCCATTCGGCCTCCGGAGAATCACAGCTTCTTTGTTCGCGACTTAGTCGAACCGGTGTTTAGCGCTGTGTGGCATTACCATCCGGAACTGGAATTCACCTGATCCTGAACGGCTCAGGCTTCGATTCGTAGGCGATAGTGCGGAGCCTTTTGGGAAATGGGATTTCGTCCTGATTGGATCGAATCTTCCCCACTTTTGGCGGATCATCGGTGATCCGCCAAAACCGCAAGCTCACGCTGTCGTTGCGCAATTCAAACCGGAGCTTTTCGACCTCCGACGTGGCCAGAACTAAAGAACATCCGTTTACTTCTGGCACGCTGTGGCCGCGGGCTCTGGTTTCCCCTGCGCACCGCTCAGCGTCTCCAGAAGCGATTTGAGTCCATTCCGCATTTGATGGGAGCCGCAAGACTCGCGTGCTTGATCGACACCCTGGAAGCTCTGGCTTTTGAGCGGCTAAAGGGTAGATTTCAGACGCTGAGTTCTGACGGGTTCGCTCCCGATTTGGATACCCTCACGGAAGTCCGAATTCGGAAAGCGTGCGAGTATATCTTCACCCGCTTTCATTTGCGCCTTCGTCTAATCGAGATCGCTCGTTCGGCAAGTATGACCCAATGGGCATTCTGTCGTTTCTTCCATCGCAACATGGGTATGGGCGTCTTCGAATTCATCCACCGCGTACGCACCGGTCATGCGAGCCGCCTCTTAATGGAAACAGACAGAAAGATCATCGACGTTGCATTAGACAGCGGATACCAAACTCTCTCCAACTTCAATCGCTGGTTTTTGGCGATACGCGGCGAAACCCCAAGCGCGTTTCGGAAACGGTGGCATGAGAGTTCCGTGGACCGCTCAGAAGCGCGGTAGGCCGGCGCGGATTCCAACGAGAGCGTCAAGAAGTCGGGGGTCGCTGATCAGTGTAGGCTGGAGGGATGTCTGCTACGATTCCTTTCAAACGATTGATTCTACGAGCCGTTCTAAGCGGCGTAAGCCCGATGGTGGTAGCGCTGGGGCATTGTGGGGAGATGGGGACCCCATACCCCATCAAGCCTGCGCTCCTTGCGACTTTCCGAAAATTGACAACAACGTGACATACGTGGGTTTTTCAACAGGCTCTTAGGGCACTGGGCCGCCCCTGAGCCATTTCCCGAGAGTCGTAGCGGTTCCCGTCTACAATAATCTGAGCGGAGCTCTGATAAAAGCCTCCACCAATGTGCAGAAAGGCGACCTTTACCCTGTTGCTGGGCTCTTTGCGGGATGAGAACGGCGATCGTTGGCCGGAGGCAGTAGGAAAAAGGAGGGCAGGGGAAGCCGCGACGACAGGCGCGTAGGTAACGCAATCTGTCGAAAAGATGCGGGCGACCGAGCCGGGCCCGGCTTCGGCAATCCGGATCGATCCTCTACCGCTCCGGCATGAACAAGGGGGGTGGACAACTCAATTTTATCACCATCTTTTTTCTCGCGGATTGTTTGCGGGGCGAAGAGTATAAGAAAATGGACAGCGAATCGGAGCCCAAGCGCTCACCTAATCGTGACCAACCGCACGGTGATGGAATGGAGCAGTCCTTCGCCTACTCTGAAACCCGGCGGAAATTCCTCAAGCAATTCGCCGTCACGAGTGCGGCGATGACTTTGGGACCTCGACTAATTAGCATTTCGTCGGCAAATGCAGCCGAAGAGACGGCAGGAGCCGGTGTGGAAAATGCGGTAGACGTTCACCTGAGAATTAACGGCAAGGATCACGCGCTTAAACTCGATCCGCGCACGACTCTTCTTGATTGCTTGCGGGAAAACCTGCATCTAACCGGCTCCAAAAAGGGATGTGATCACGGCCAGTGCGGTGCGTGCACAGTGCACATCAATGGTCGGCGTGTGAATTCCTGTCTCTGCTTCGCTGCGATGCACGAGGGCGACGAGATCACAACGGTTGAAGGCATCGGTCAGCCGGAAAATCTGCACCCGGTGCAGGCTGCGTTCGTTACATGCGACGCCTATCAATGCGGCTATTGCACATCCGGCCAGATTATGTCGGCGGTGGCGCTCTTGAAGGAACCGTGCGGGTCGGAGGACGCGGACGTGAAGGAATTCATGAGCGGCAATATTTGTCGCTGCGGAGCCTACCCCAACATTGTCGCTGCTATTCAGAGCGTGCGGCAAAACGCTAACCCGCAGAATCCGGGATGAAAACTTTCCAACTCACGCGGGCCAGCGATAGCGCTCAAGCTATTGCCACAGCGGCCAAAGCGACCACAGCGCAACAAGGCGCGGAGATTCGCTTCATCGGCGGCGGCACAACGCTCATCGATCTAATGAAGTTGAACGTCGAGCAGCCAGCAGACGCTGGTGGACATCAACCGACTGCCGCTCGACAAGATCGAAGCGCTTCCTGACGGCGGCCTAACGATTGGCGCTGTAGTTCGTAACTCGGATCTCGCTTACCACCCGCTCGTTCGTAAGAACTACGCCGTCCTTTCCGAAGCGATTTTGAGCGGTGCGTCGGCGCAGCTTCGAAACATGGCGACCACCGCCGGCAATCTACTACAACGGACCCGGTGCATGTATTTCCGCGCTACCGATATGCCGTGCAACAAGCGTGAACCCGGGACGGGTTGCGCGGCGATTACTGGAGCAAACCGCAGTTTGGCCATCCTCGGTACGAGCGAACACTGCATTGCGACAAATCCGTCGGACATGAACGTGGCGATGGCCGTCCTTGAAGCGACCATTCATTTGCGCGGAACTAAGGGCGAGCAGAGTATTCCGATTGCGGACTTCCACGTTTTGCCCGGGAACACACCGCAGCGCGAGACAGTATTAGAACCAGGCGACCTGATTACCCACGTCACGCTTCCGCCGTCCGCGCCGGGAAGCCGATCCCTTTATCTAAAACTGCGCGACCGGGCCTCGTACGAGTTTGCGCTCGCGTCGGCCGCGGTGGTCGTCACGGTGGCCAACGGGAAGCTGACGCGCGCTCGCATCGCGCTCGGTGGCGTGGGCACGAAGCCTTGGAGGTCGACTGAGGCCGAACAGGAATTAACAGGCCAATCGGCGACGGAAGCTGTCTTCCGAAAGGCGGCGGATGCGGCGCTGCGTGAGGCGAAGCCTCAGAGTGAAAATGGCTTCAAGGTCGAGCTGGCCAAACGCTGCCTCGTCCACGCGCTGAAACTCGCGACCCAGACTGCCTAACGAGGAACCAGACGTTTTATTATGCCCGAAAGCACACGGATGTCCGTCATCGGCAAAGCCCAGCCTCGCATCGACGGGCCGGTGAAGGTCAGTGGCGTGGCGATGTACGCGTCCGATTTTCACTTTCCCGGGATGTTGTATGCCGTTCCGATCGAAGCGACAATCGCCAACGGCCGTGTGGTCAAGCTCGACACGGCCGCCGCCGAGAAAATGCCCGGCGTGCGTGCGATTTTTCATCGCGAGAACATCGGAAAGATCTTCCGCTCGGTGCAGGGACCGGGATTCGAAGGCATCGTCGACGAGCGTCGACCGCCGTTCGCGGATGATATCATTCGCTACTACGGCCAATATATAGCGCTCGCTGTGGCGGACACTTTCGAGACCGCCAAAGCCGCCGCCGATGCGGTCCGCGCAACCTACGTCAAGGAGAAACCGAACGTCGAAACCGATCTCAAAGCGGATGATGAGCCCGACGAGGTTGACACCACATTCGCCCCGGTAAAACGCGTGCAAAGCGAACGCGGGGATGCCGAGAGTGCTTTCGCAAGCGCACCAGTCAAGCTCGACCAGACCTATGTCACGCCGACCGAGACGCACAACCCGATCGAGCTGCAGGCGACGACGGCGATTTGGGATGGCTCGATGTTGACCATTTACGAGGAGTCGCAGGGCGTCTTCAACCTTCGAAGCGTCCTCGCGCAAATGTTCGGGTTGCCGAAAGAGAACGTCCGTGTCATCACGAAGTTTGTTGGCTCCGGTTTCGGCAGCAAGCTGTGGCCATGGACGCATTGTGCGCTCGCCGTCGCGGCGGCGCGGCAGCTGGGCAAGCCGGTCAAACTTGTCCTCAGCCGCAAGATGATGTTCCAGACAGTCGGTCATCGTCCGCGCACCCAGCAACGTGTGCGGCTCGGCGCCACCACAGACGGGAAGCTCGTCTCGCTCCAGCACGACTACGTCAACCACCACGCAATCCTCGATAATTATCACGAAGACTGCGGCGAGGCCACGGCGTTCCAGTACAGTGTGCCGAACCTCCGGGTAAAGTTCGGCCGTGCCAGGCGCAATGTCGGCTCACCGACCCCAATGCGCGGACCCGGCGCCGTGCCCGGGCTCTACGCGACCGAGTCGGCGATGAACGAACTGGCCGATCAACTCAAGATCGATCCCGTTCGGCTCCGTGTCCTCAACGAGCCGAAGATCGACGAGTCGTTAGGCATTCCGTTCTCGTCGCGCCATTTGCTCGAGTGCTTCGAGCTTGGCGCGGAAAAGTTCGGCTGGTCGAAGCGCAAGCCCGAGGTCGGCTCGATGAAGGGCGATGGTCTGACGCTCGGCTGGGGAATGGCCGGATGTGCGTGGATCGCCGCGCGATTCCCCGCCGCGGCCAATGTGCAGCTCCGCGACGATGGCACCGCCCGCGTCGCGTGCGGCACGCAGGACATCGGCACCGGCACCTACACGATCCTCGCGCAGCTTACCGCGCAGAAGACCGGTGTGCCGCTCGACAAAGTCGAAGTGGCGCTTGGCGATACATCGCTTCCGGAAGGCCCGATCTCGGGCGGTTCCATGGTGACCGGATCGTTAGTCCCAGCCGTTTTTGCCGCGGCTGACAATGCGATCGCGTCGCTGCTGACGATCGCAACGACAACGGCCGGAACGCAGTTCGAAAAGCGCAAGCCCGCCGATCTGGCCTTCGAAGGCGGCCGGGTTTTTGTGAAGGCCGATGGTCCTGCTGGCGGCGTACCATTCGCGGATTTGCTCCGGCGCGCCAACCTCCGCCTGGTCACAGGCAGCGGCAAGTCCGAAGGGACGTTCGGCAACCCAAAGCCGAAGTTCTCGACGCACTCGTTCGGCTGTCACTTCGTCGAAGTCACATGGCAACCGGAGATCGCTCGGTTGCGCGTCAGCCGCGTTGTGACTGTGATCGATGCCGGCCGGATTCTCAATCCGCTGGCCGGGCGCAACCAAATCGAAGGCGCGGTCGTGATGGGAATCGGCATGGCGCTCTTGGAGCACACGTCTTACGACCCGCAGAGCGGCGCGCCGATCAACAGCAATCTGGCCGACTACATGATGGCGGTGAACGCCGATGTACCGCCGATCGACGTGCATTTCGTCGATTTCCCCGACACAGAGATCAACGAACTTGGCGCCCGCGGCATCGGCGAGATCGGCCTGGCCGGCATCGCCGCCGCCATCACGGCGGCGGTCCACCACGCGACAGGCGTTCGCGTGCGCGAACTGCCCATCAAGATCGAGCACCTGCTGACCTCTTCCGTCCTGAGCTAACGCATGAAAGCGTTGCAGCAGATGATTCAGCGTGTCGCGGAAAATCCATCTCGCCCGTGGGCGCTGGCCACGCTGGTTCAGACGGAAGGTTCCACCTATCGAAAGCCGGGTGCTCGCCTCTTGGTCGATCCGGATGGTGGCACTTTAGGTGTTCTGAGTGGCGGCTGCCTGGAGGAGGAGATTGCCCGTCACGGACGAAAGGTCATTGACGATGGTTCGCCGCTGTTGCTGTCGTTTGATACGAAGCGTCTATATGGCTGCGACGGTCGATTAAAGATTTTTGTCGAGCGGCTTCCCGCGGCAGGACAAAACGGTAATCTCATTACTAACATTGGCAGATTGCTCCGGAATCGAGAGGTTTGCCGTGTCCGCATATCCTTTGAAGGCGATAGCATCGGCTCCGACTTGCTGACCTTCGATGTCCTCGCAACCGAATGTCGCGGCGTCTTTATTGATACCGTGCCGCTTCCTGTCCGACTCTTACTCTTCGGCACGGGACCGGAGATCGAGCCGATCATTCAGCTCGCTGGAAATCTGGGCTGGGTTGTCGAGCGTTTCGGCCACCCGTCAGAGCTTGAGGGAGATTTCCGTCCGGACGCGCAAACCGCCGCAGTAGTCGCGACTCACAATTTCGGTCGCGATTTCGCCACGCTGCAAAAATTGCTGTCGCTGAATCTGCGCTACGCCGGTTTGATCGGTCCGCGCAAACGGCGCGATCAATTGCTGAACCATCTGCTCGATCTTGGAGTCACGATTAACCCGGGTTTCTTTTCACCAGCCGGACTTGATCTCGGCGCCGAAGCGCCGGAGGAAATCGCCCTCACGATTGTTTCGGAGATTCAGCGCGTGCTCGCCAAAGGTTCAGGTCAATCACTTCGCGAAAGAAAGACGTCAATCCACACGCCGCAATCGGTTGATTCGAACAAATGCCCAACATCGGCGCGGTAATTTTGGCCGCCGGCGAATCGTCGCGCCTCGGTCAGCCGAAACAACTCATCCAATTTCGCGGCAAAACTCTGGTGCGGCGCATTGTCGATGCAGCACGCGAAGCCGGTTGCTCACCGAAGGTGGTTGTGATCGGCAGCGACAAAGACAAGGTGGCGCGCGAATTGGAGCAAACTAACGCAGTCATCGTTGAAAACGTAAATTGGAAAAATGGGATGGGAACTTCGATTCGGAGCGCAGTGCAGCACCTGATCGATATCGCGCCGAATGTGGAAGCGATTGTGCTGCTTGTTTGTGATCAACCGTTTGTTGATTCGCGCGCAATTGAACAACTCATCGCGCTGCGAGAGAAAACGAAGAAAGCCGTCGTTGCATCCAGTTACGCAGGGACGCTCGGCGTGCCCGCGCTCTTCGATCGGTCCTGCGCGCAAGAACTTCTCGGGCTCGATGACGCGGACGGGGCAAAGTCGATTATCCTTTCAAATCACGACCGAGTCGCGGAATTTCCGTTTCCACAAGGCAAGATCGACATCGACACGTTGGCGGACTACGAAAGGCTAATCGCGCAAGGGTGACGTACGGTTTATTTTCAGCCAATGGCTGGGTCTGACCTAACGGGGCGACGGTAAGGATTCGAGTCAAAAACCTCGTTCGCACGGCAAAACGAGGGCCGACCTGCGCCATTGCCGCTGGTGATAGAATGAATTGCGCTCTCTACTTCGGCTATGCCGAGCGCCAGCGATAGCGCCTATCCCCGTCTTAAGCCGAACCCGTCTGCCACAGAGTTGGGCGAGATCTACACACCAAACATTTTCGAGCTGTTTTCGCCGCAGAAAGCACGCGGAAGCCCGCTCTACAACTACAAGTGGGCCTGTTATTGCTGCTGAAGACCTTTCAGCGCCTAGGTTATTTCGTGCGCTACGCCGAGATCCCGACGAGCTCCTCGAGAGCGACGTTAATGATATCGGCTAACAGTCTCGCAGCTTACGAGCGCACCTGGACCAGGTTCCTCGCCTGGGCGGCTGCCATGAATTTCCATGTTCTCGATGGGCTGCTTTACCATGAATCCGACTTGCGAATCGAAGAACACTACACAGATACGGCAGGGTTTACTGACCATGTGTTTGGTCTTTGCCACTTGTTGGGATTCCGGTTCGCGCCTCGCATTCGCGATCTTGCCGATAGACGACTGTACGTCACTGATAAGGCCAAACTGGGTCATCGCAGAAACTGTTCTAAATCGCACGGTAAGCGGCATCGAGGAACGTGGAGCGCAGCTTTCGCAGGGCCGAAACCTTCTGTTTGAGCGGTTCGGAAGGCCAGACGTAGCCGCCGCTGAAGCCGATGTGTTCCCAACCGATCGAAGCGATGTGGGCGAGTAACTTGTCGGGCAGCGTTTCCTTGGGCGCGAAGTTCGGCCCGCGCCGCCAGCATCGGTATAGTGCCTCGAAGCCGCTCTGTTACTGGTTCAAGGGCAGTATGTTGCCCACAAAGATCCGCCAGCCGCACCAGGCGGGCTCGAAGTCTACGATCTACCGCGACATCCAAGCGCGGGATCATGCCTGATCCCTTAGCGTACGATTTGGAACAGATTCTGCGATGACCCCTACATCGCGCTGTTCTCACGCTTCTCGACCTGCGGCGCCTGGGAGGGACATTACATCCTGGATTTCATCGAGGAGAACAAATCCGATGTGCGTCCCCGATATAATCCACGCCGACACCCAAGGTCAAAGCACCTCTATCTTTGCTCTAGCATATCTGCTTGGGATCCAATTGATGCCGCGAATTCGCAACTGGAAAGAACTCAATCTGTGCCACCCGCCTGGCGAGCGTCGCTATATCCACATCGATTCGCTGTTTGGCACTCAAGTCGAGTGGGATCTCATTGAAACGATGCTGCCCGACATGCTGCGAGTGGCGCTGTCCATCAAGGCCGGAACGATTATGCTATCGACGATTTTACGTCGCCTAGCCACCTACAGTCGCAAGAACAAGCTGTACTTCGCGTTTCGCGAACTGGGCATATCCAGTCTCGAATTGCGCCAGCTGATTCAGGCCGCCACCAACAAAAGTAAGGCGTTCAACAAGTTCGTTCAATGGGTGGGCTTCGGTGGCCAAGGAGTCATCGCCGAGAACGTCCGTGATGAGCAGCGTAAGTCTATCAAGTACAACCATCTTGTTGCGAACCTCCTGTCGTTCCACACGTTGGGGACGATGACCAGGGCACTGCAGCGGTTGCTGCAAGAAGGCGGTACCGTCAATATGGACGCGCTGAGCACACTCAGTCCGTATCGAACCGAGCACATCAATCGCTTTGGGAATTATGTGATCGATTTTAATCGAATGCCGGAACCGTTGGAATAGCACCCGGGTCTTTCTTTATCGCCAGTCTCGGCGTGATTGGGCAATCTGTGTGTTTTTTACCAGAATCCTTACCGGTGTCCCACTACGCCTGAATAGCGAAGACTGAAATCGTTGTCGTTGCGTGACCGCAGGTGAAGCTTGCCACCTCTTTTGAAGGCGATGGCCCTGTACCCGTCGAACTTCAGCTGATACTCCCAACGGTTGGCATCATTCGGCAGCGCGTCGGTCCGCAGCAGCAGCATCGGTTCGATGAAGCGGCCCTTCTCGGGCAAAGACATGCACCGAGTCTAGTCGACGCACCCGCATTGAAGACGCGTTGGCGGCGTCCCGAGGCGAGCAGTCCGGAGGCTAAGCGCCAGCCCGCACCGGGATGTCGCGGCTGAAGTGAAACCGGCCGTGCACGGCGCACTGGTAGACATGGATATCGGCATCCGTCGCGACCGACACGTCGATGATCCTGCCATCCGCAGTCCGCGCGTGCAGAAAGCGCATGCGTTGCCCACACCGCGGGCAGTTTATCGGGAGGTTGGCGAGATTGTCCGACACCAGTGCCAGTCTATGCGAATAGCCTGAGACCAGCCGGGCGTTTGCGCGCAAACGCAATTTGAGGAACGTAATGCTCGCGATCCACCGCGCGGGCGGCGAGCGTCCAGAGCTTGTTTTGCTTCGGCGCCACTGGCATCCTGCTAAGCGGTGCAACGCCGCCTTGACGATCTGATCCGCTTCTATTCGGTCCTCGACCAACTCGAGCGGCGCATCGGCGGGCGTCGACTGCTCGCCTCCTGCGATGGCCGGTCGGGATGGCCGAAGCGAGGGGTGTATTTCTTCATGGAGCATGGCGAGCGCCGGACCGACAGCGGTGAGGGCATGCGTATCGTGCGCGTGGGCACGCACGCGCTCACTTCGTCGTCGCGGACGACGCTCTGGAAGCGACTTTCGCAACACAAGGGCCAGAAGCTCCGGCGGCGGCAATCACCGCGGCTCGATCTTCCGTCTGCTGGTCGGCTCGACGCTGCTCAAAACATCGGGCGCGGCCTGCCCGACCTGGGGCATCAAGAATAGTGCGCCGCACGACGTGCGGGTCCTCGAGCAGCCTTTCGAACAGGAAGTCAGCCGGATCATCGGCGCCATGCCGTTCCTGTGGCTGGGAATCGATGATGCTCCCGGCGCGGGGAGCATGCGCGAGTATGTCGAGCGCAATGCCATCGCTCTATTGAGCAATCTCGCAAAGCCACCGCTCGACGCCGCCATCCGGCAACTGGTGCGGGACCGCCTGCGACCGCGGGAAGGGGCGCGTCAGAGATTCCGGCCTCTGGAACCAGAATCACGTGGACGAGGGCTACGATCCAGCCTTCCTCGACGTGGTCGAGCGCTTCGTAAATGAGAGCGGCGCAGGATGAGAGATAGTCATCCAGTGCGCCGCCAGAAAGGACCCGTCTGCTGGCTGCCTGCGTGGGGCAGATGGCCGCGAGGTGCTGTTCGTCGCGCAACCCGATCTCGCGCCGCCCGAGGCAATTTGCCACTACGCGCGGCCCGACGATATTTCCGATGACGGGCGCACCTGGCGCGAGCGGCTCGTCGTCTGCAATGCCGCCGCTGATAATCCGCTCAACCTGCTCCCGGCGTACAGACTGTACGCGCACGATGCCTATCGCGCTCTCGCGGATCGGTTCGGCCTCGACCGGCTGTTCATTCTCTCCGCAGGCTGGGGACTCATTGCGGCGAAGCTTCCTGACCCCCGGTTACGACATCACTTTTACGACATCAGCGGATGACTGGAAACGCCGGCGCAAAGGCGATCGCTACGAGGACTTCTGCATGCTACCGGACGATGAAGATCCAATCGTCTTCGTCGGCGGCAAGGACTACCTGCCGCTCTTTGGCAAGCTGACGGTGCCGCTACGCGCGCGGAAGGTCGTCTTCTTTAATTCACAGACGGAGCCGGACCTGCCAAAAGCATTCAAAGCAATCCGATACCCGACGACCACGCGCACCAACTGGCACTATGAGTGCGCGCGGGATCTCGCCGCCGGTGCGCTCCACGTTTCTTTCGCATAGCGCGCCGTTTTGCCGGTGCCGTACTACCACGTAGTCTTTACGCTTCCACACGAACTGCGTCGCCATCGCCAACTCACGCATCCGGGAGATCGATGAAGCCACAGGCAAAGTCACCATCACGTATCGCGACTATGCCGATGGCGCCAAAATCAAACTGCTCAAACTCTCCGGCACAGAGTTCATCCGACGCTTCAGCCTGCATCTGCTCCCGCCACGCTTTACCAAGATCCGACACTACGGGATCCTAGGGAACAATCGAAAATCAATTCGCCATCCCCACAGTGCGCCTGCTCTTGCAGTCTTTGGCCACGGTAAGGCTTGCGCTCGCGCGTCGGCCCACCAACGCCGCTCCAGTCGGCTGCACACGCTGCCACATCGGCCAGATGAGGGCCAAAAGCGATTTCCTATCAGTTCGATGAACCGATCGCTAAAGGCGAGGTAATTTGCCTCGCTGAGATCTAACTTTATCAGCTAAGCTTTCACATGCTTACGCGCCGCGAATTCATTCGTACGGCAGCGCTCTTTGCCCTCGCGCCGCGCATTTTCGCGGAGCACGAAAGAGAAATTTGGGTCAATGACGTTCATTCACAACTCAATCGCACTCGCGTTCGCGAACTTCTGATGCCGCGCACCAGAGATGAGCTTGCGGAGATTGTGCGTTCGGCGTCTAAGAAAGGTCTGCCCATCTCTGTTTCTGGCTGCCGACATTCGATGGGTGGGCAGCAATTCGCCACGGACAGCATTTGCATCGACGCGCGCTCACTTGATCGGGTGATTTCTTTCGATCAGGAGCACGGTTTGATCGAAGCGGAAGCGGGCATCCAATGGCCGAAACTGATCCATACTTATTTGGACGCTCAAACCGGCAGAGCAAATCAATGGGGTATCGCGCAGAAACAAACCGGCGCCGACATATTCACGCTGGGGGGAAGTCTGTCGTCGAATGTACACGGGCGCGGACTGGCAATGAAGCCGCTGATTTCCAACGTCGAATCATTCACTCTGATCAACGCGGATGGGAAATCGATTCGCTGTTCGCGCGATGAAAACAACGAATTGTTCCGTGTTGCGATTGGTGGCTACGGCCTTTTTGGACTAATCGACAGCGTAACGTTTCGACTTGTTCCCCGGCAAAAGTTGCGGCGTGTAGTCGAGATAATTCGGGCGCGCGATCTGCCCACGCGTTTCGAAGAACGGATCGCGCAAAAGTTCCTTTACGGAGATTTTCAATTTTCAGTCGATGAAAAATCACCGGACTTTCTCCAACGCGGTGTCTTTTCTTGTTACCAGCCGATCGACGAACACGAACCGATTGTCGCTAAAAAGGAGTTACGTGATGATGATTGGCTAAATCTCTTGCGGCTGGCTTACACGGACCGCGAGAAAGCTTTCAAGCGTTACAGCGATTACTACTTATCGACAAATGGCCAGACTTATTGGTCCGACACCAATCAACTTAGCGCCTATTTGCCCGATTATGCCCAGAAGATCCGCGAGCAAATCGGCGGAGAGGAATCGAGTCTCATCATAACCGAGGTTTATGTTCCGCGCCCGGATCTTTCCGAATTTTTGGCGCAGGCCGCAGACCTGCTGCGGTCCAATCGTACAATCGTCATTTACGGTACAGTTCGATTGATCGAAAAAGATAATGAGAGCTTTTTGGCTTGGGCCAAAGAACCTTATGCGTGCGTTATCTTCAATTTGCTCACGCTCCACACCCAAGCAGGCATCGACGCGTCGGCGCAATCCTTTCGTGGGTTGATTGATTTGGCAATAGCCCGCGGCGGCAGTTATTACCTGACTTATCACAAATTCGCGAAGCCCGAGCAGGTATTGGCGTGTTACCCGCAGTTCAAACAGTTTCTCGACCTGAAAAGAAATTACGATCCCGCTGAACGCTTTCAGAGCGATTGGTATCGCCACTATCGGAAGCTTTTCGCGAGCTGATGGAGAAAACGATGGCGACCGTAATGGTTGTCCAACGGCGGATGAAGGCGTTAAAGGTGCGAACGCATTCCAAGAGGCAGCCGCAGATGCCGTACACAAGTTACGGCCACGTTGTGGAGTGCAACGGGTGTTGGCCGCTTTCATGCGCTGCAGCGGCGCCATTACTTCTCAGGGGTTTAGGTAGAAAGACTTCGCTGTATATATGGGGTCATCGCAGAATCTGTTCCAAATCGTACGCTAAGCAGCATCGAGGAAGACGGAGCGCGGATTTCGCGGCGGCCGAAATCCCTGCTAAGCGGTTGGGATGGCCAGACGTAGTCGCCATTGAAGCTGATGTGCTCCCAGCCGAGCGGGGCAATGTGGGCGAGCAGCTTATCGGGCAGAGTTTCGGATTGGGCGCGAAGCTCAGCAACGGCGTGGCCGAGGTAGATGGTGTTCCAGAGGACGATGGCGGCGATCGTGAGGTTGAGGCACGGTAGAAGGGCAGGGGAGCCTGATGGGGGGATTCGCTTCTTGAGCGGGTCACCGCGGCCGCCGAAGAATGCCGGCTTTCGCAGAATTCACTCATCGCCTACCGGCGGACCTGGCTGAAAGCTCCGACACAGGCCGGGCCGCCATTTGCGATCGCGCAGGCGATCGTCCTGCTTCTTTTTATCGTGCTTGGAATTGCCGCAGCCGTCAGATTCCGGGACGGGCCGGCCCGCACGATTTGACAATCTGCTCCAGCAGGGCCGGAAGTTCAACAGGTTTGTCTACGCGGATACCCTTGCGCGAATTTCGGCGTGTCGGATAAATTGAACGTCATGCCGACCTGGATAGCGCTGCTGCGAGCAATCAATGTGAGCGGGCAAAAGGCGATTTCAATGGAGCGCCTTCGCGGTTCGTTTGCGGCAATGGGCTTCACTGACGTCAGGACTTACGTCCAGAGCGGAAATGTCGTTTTCGAGACGGCGGCGACCACTCGTGACGCATTGACCCGCAAGATTGCGGAGGGAATTCGTCGCGATTTCGGCTTTTCCGTCGTCGTCATCTTGAGAACGGCGAAAGAATTTCAAAAAATCGTAAAGACCAACCCATTCCTGAGTGAAGAAAGCATCGAGGGGGCCAAACTGCACGTCACGTTTCTGGTCAAGCCGCCAATCAAGACCGCTCTCAAGAATCTGGAAACGCTGCCCACATCGCCGGACCGGTTTCGTCTGATCGGCTGCGAAATCTATTTCTACTGCCCGCACGGATACGGAAAAACGAAACTCTCGAACAGCGCCTTCGAGAAAAGGCTTTCCGTCGGCGCTACGACGCGAAATTGGAAAACGACGACCGTGTTGTGCGAAATGGCCCGGGAATGGGAATCATGACTCAAGAAATAGTGAGCTTTCCATCCGCGCCATCGTCTATCGCCTGCGGACCGCCAAAAAGCCGAAAACGCGGCAGAAACGTCTGAAAATGATCCTGGGAATGTTATCGCGAGGTGAAAAATTTCACCCCTGAAAGGAATGCCGCGACGATCCGATCTCCCGAGAACACAATTGGACCTTTCTGCGGGAACCTCCGGTGAACCTTTGCGTCCTGTGGTAAATTAAAGCGATATGCCAGTTGAAATACAGATATCTGTGAAATACGATTTCCTGTATGGCAACGACAATCACCTCCACGGAAGCTGCGCGGCATTTGGGGGACTATCTCGCGCGGGTGAAGCACAAGGGCGAGCATTTCATCCTCACCAAGAACGATCAGCCGATTGCCGAGCTTGTGCCGGCGGCGGGCTCCCGGCGAGCAACGTGGGGTGAACTTGTCGATGCTCTCAAGACGCTGCCTCGCGACCCTACATTTGCGAATGACCTGGAAAAAGTGAACAAAGCCGACCAAATTCCCGAGAACCCGTGGGCTTGATTCTTGACACTTCCGCAGTGGTGGAATGGGAGCGCGCGGCCGAGGACGGCCGGGAGATCATGATGGATCCAGTCACCGAGTTTGCCATGCCCGCCATTGTTTGGGCGGAAATATTGACGGGCGTCCGGATGGCCGGCTCCGCCAAACGGGCTTCCCAGCGGCGGGCGCACCTCGAAGCGTTGCGCCGTTTGATGGGAATCGAACCGTTCACTCCGGAAGTGGCTGAGCACTATGCCGACATCTTTGCCGAACTTTCGGAGAAAGGACGGCTGATTCCCCAGAACGACATTGCCGTCGCCGCCACCGCCCGCTGCGTCGGTTTTGGCGTCCTTGTAGGTCCAAAAGATGAGGCTCATTTCCGACTCGTCCCCGGTCTCGAGGTCCGCGTGTTGGCTTAGGGACTGTAAAATAGGTGTGGAACCGTCGTGAACGCCCCCGCAATTCGTAATCCCGTGGACCGACATGGTGCAGGCGGGCCTACCAGAGCACGATTCCCGCGCGTCTTCGTGAAAAATCTCCATCCTGCGCCAGGCGGCACGCGCAAAGTCCGAAGACGAACTCCATCAACATCGGCTGATCGCCCCTGCGAACGGTATTCCCGGTCTGTCTTCAGCGGGGAGGAAGCATGCTCTTCACCCCCTGCGAAACAAGTGCCACGCCGATGGCTAGGATGAGAAGGCCTAGAATGCGGTTCAGCGCACCGACTCCGTTGACGCTGATCAGCCGCACGAGATCCTCGGCATAGCGAAGGCAAATCCAGGTCATCAGACCGATGATCAGAAAGCCCGCGATGTAACCCGCAATGGCCAGCGAGGTCGCCCCGTAGCTCAGCAGGCCGATAGCGAGACTCATCGCGCCAGGGCCGCTGAGAATTGGCGTCGCCATGGGCGTAAGCGAAATGTCCTCCTTGTCCACCGCCGCCTGGTGCTCGGCCTGTGTCACACGGCTGGAATTGCCCAGCATGTTCCACGCGGTGCGGGCGACGAGCAGGCCACCGGCGATGCGCAAATCGTCGATGGTAATACCAAAGAAACGCAGGATGGTGTTTCCAAGCAGCAGCGAAACCAGCAGGATGAGAAAGGTGTAGAGCGAGGTCTTGGAAGCCATGCGGCGTCGAAACGCCGGCGTATCGTCACGCGTCATGGCATAAAACATCGGCGCGTGGCCGACGGGATTAATGATGGGAAACATCGCCCCCACGGAAATCCCCAGCGCAGTCAGAAATTCGTTAAGCATTGCTTCAGCCAATGTTGCGTCGGGACTTATGCCAAGCGCTTCATTTGTCCGAGATCGGGTTGCGCCACTTGACGCCACGAAAACGGGCAAAGTCCGTGTCGGTGGAAGCCAACGCGCAGTTGTGTTCCACAGCCAGGGCGGCTAGACGCGCATCGGAAACGAGGTTGGCCGTAGCGTTGCCGATACGCAGCATCCGCTGGAAGATTGCCCAGTGTTGGTCTGTGGGAGTCAGGATGCGGACGCAGGGCTGGTCCAGCCAGCTTTGCACGCGTTCGACAGCTTCCTTCAACGTCAGGGGACGCTTGTGCAGGCGGGTATTTGTGCCGATTCGGAGGAATGCTGTCAGGACCGGCCAGCACAATGCCACCAGCCCGGAACCGCTCAATTGCTCATCCCACCATACGCGAGCCGCTTCGTGGTGCTCCGAAAGGCTGTCTTCCGCGTAGAGCAGGATGTTGGCGTCCACGAGGATCACGAGTGGTCCTCCCCTTCAACCCGGGCGAGCAGTTCCGAGATGTTGTCGTAACTGAGGCCTTCGCGCAAGCCGAGTGGACGGGCCTTGGTGCGATAGGGTTTCGAAGCGGGCGGTTCCAGAACGGCATCCAACCCCGCTCGCAACGCCATGTTCACCACTTCTTTGAAAGGCTTGCCAAGCTTAGCAGCTCCCTTCCGGGCCTTTGCCGCCACGTCGGGGTCAAGCGTTAGAGTGGTTCTCATGTAGTCATCATGATGCTTTACTCTTCGATGTCAAGAAGCGCTCAGCCGGAGACCGGCCTTCGCGCTCACCGCTCATCTGTTCAGATCGACGGGCCTCCTCCACCGGATGAGCTGAGAATTCCGCAGCTGGGACATGCCCTGTTTGCATTTTGGGCTGCGACGCCTTATTTCCTCTCAAACGTCGAACTCATTCTGATGGATCTTCAACTCGACAACAAACTCGCTCTAGTGACCGCTTCCACCGGCGGCATCGGCAAGGAAATCGCTGTTTCCCTCGCGCGCGAAGGACCGCGGTAATCATTACGTGTTTTAATCGTAGAATCTCCAGGTGAATTCCTATGCAATCGCGCGTCAACTCATCGACGCCGCTCATTCGGGCGATCCAAAGTGCCTGGACGGGCGGCCCGCTGAACTCGTCTACGCTGACCGCATGGAGGCATGGCTCGTTCGCCTCGCGCCGAACGCCCCGGAGCTGCTTCGCTTAGCGTCACGGTGCCAGCATCTCGAGCGCTGGAGCGTCCCGCGCAATTCGTATCCTGCCGACAGAGCCGGATATCTCGCGTGGCGAAAAGGCCTCTACGGCAGACAAGCGGAGCGCGCTCGCGAATTGCTAATCCAAGCAGGTGCGGAGCCTCGAGAGGCCGAAGATGCGGCTACATGGGTTTCCAAGACCGGACTGCAGACAAATCCCAACACTCAGCTGCTTGAAGATGCCGCATGCCTCGTTTTTCTGGAGAACGAGATCGCGGGTTTCGCTGTCCAGCATGCGGACTACCCTCGAGACAAGTTTCTCAGAATCATTCAAAAGACGTGGCGCAAGATGAGCCCCGCCGCGCGAGAGGCTGCACTTGGCCTGAAGCTCCCGCCGGGGATTTCCGAGCTCGTCAAGGAAGCAACTCAAGAGAGCAGTCCTTAGACCGGAATTCGGTCTTGTCGACGTCGTGATTTCTTCGTTAAGCCCATCTCCAAAAATACCACTCGGGACGATTGAAAAATTTCCGTCGGCCACTCGAGTCCTAAGCTAATGCACGGTGAAAGGTTTGTCCTTTTCACCCGTCACGAACAATACCAGCCTTACGGACTCCGTTCCGATGTTTTTGCCGTTGTGGCGCAAATTGACACCTTCGGCGAACGCTTGACCGGCAGTGAAATGATTGGTCCGGCCGCCTTCAAAGTCCACAGAGAGTTTGCCGGACAGAATGTACCGTAGCAGGGAAATGGGTGTTTGTGCCAACCGGTCTCCGTGCCCGGCGGAATCTCCACCAGCAATACCGTGACTTCCGGATCGATTATCTGCGGATAGGCGATGGGCTGACCGGCCGAGGTAACTGTCGTCTTCAGGAGCGGGGTTACCTGGACTTGCTTCTGATAACCTTCGGCCTCGTTCGATTGTGCGCAAACCGGCAACGTCACAAGAATAGCCAGGAGCAGGACAACTCTCGTTGAAACTTTCATGAGTGTTGAGCAAATGTTTATTGGAATGTGGCAGCTGAGATCGCGAGAGGCGCCGCGTCTGAAAAATCGTCGTTGTCTTCAAGCCTTCAAAAGGACAGCCAAGGGCAAATGATTGATTCTCGCCTTTTCGGATGCGACGCTGATATAATCATTTCCAGATCATGATCAATCTTTTGGTCACTGTCTTGCCAAGACACTTCACGCTGAACGAACGTTGTGCGTTTCCGCGCAAACGGCCGCGCTGGTGATCGCCGAGATAAACGGAACGCCCGGAGCGCGAAGCTTGCAATCATGAACGATGTTATTCCTGCCGCTGCGGCCTGTGGAGACGCAGACTCCCTGCTTGCCCGACTCGAAGGTTTGGTGCGCAAGCGCCGGGCTACGCGTCATTTTCTGCCTCTGCCGATTGAGCGCGAATTGATCGAGCGCCTGTTACGCACGGCCCAATGGGCGCCGAGCGGATACAATCTTCAGCCGACGCGCTTCATCGTCGTCGCCGATCCCTCGATGCGTTCACGGGTCCTGCGGGCCTGCATGAACCAGCAACCTTTGGAAGAGGCGCCCTTGCTTGTCGTGTTTGCCGGAGATCATCGCGCGTTCGACCGCTTCCCGGAAACATTGGGGGCCGATCTTGCAGGCGGTGCAATCACCGAAGAATATGCCGGCTTTCTCCGTAGGATGGTGCCCCTGATGTTCAGACAGGGACCTCTGGGCCTCAATTGGTTTTGGAAGGCCACCCTCATCCCGCTTGCCAGGGTATTCGTCCCCATTCCTCAGATGATGGCCGTCCACAAGCGATTCTGGCTCGCGAAACAGGTCATGCTATGCGCGATGAATTTCATGCTCGCCGCGGAGGCCGCCGGCCTGGGAACCCTCCCGATGGAAGGCTTCGACGCCGGGCGCTTGCGCCGCGCGCTCGACCTGCCCCGGTCGTGGGAGCCGATCCTCGTGGTCCCCGTCGGCCGCGCCAAGCCAGGCGTGGCAAAGAAGACCCGGCTACCGCTGGAGCGCATCATGCTTTGGCGCTAGCCCGCATTGCTCACACTCGATTTCGTTTGACGGGTTGCGGAGATTTTTGGCGCTGGTAATGGCGTGCGGGAGCGGGACTTTCGGGACTTGTCTGACCTGGGCGTCGACGCAGAGCGTATCGGCTGGTTTTCTTGCCCGAACGATGGGAGTTTCGAGCAGGGTCTACATGAGCGGGAGTTGGCTCAATCGACCAAAGGCTTTTTGAACTTCAGCCCGCCGGCATCGCGCAGAGGTTGGCACAGGCATGCCGGAAAATTTCCTGATAGGGGTAGGCGCTGGCTAACTCGAGGTGGATGCGCCGCCAACTGATCTTGATTCGGGCACCGATCTTGAAGAGCTTGAGTCCCGAAGAAGCTGCCGCCGGAGGGCTGGGGCCGCTGGACCAGGGTGCGAGAGGCCTGGCGCTGAAGGGGTCCGATCACTGCCTGCTCGATATGCTCGATTATGTCACGAGCCGCAATCATAATCTCTTAAACATTCGCAGTGAGTCCCCAAAGGCTAGCTTAGCTACTTTTGCAACAGGCTTTAGACTAGCGACCGCCCTGTGGCACTGCGGTCTGCACCGAACGGACCGTAAAATTCTGAGATTTTCCGTCGGTTTCCAGTTTCAAGAGACCGACCTTCTCGGCGGTCTTGAGCAGATCGTTGAAGGATTGAAAGCCGTGCGCACGCTCGTTGAAGCCGGGATTGCGCCGCTTTAGGGCGGGTTTGATCATGGAGCCCCAGATGCGATCCTCGCCGCGCTCCTCTTCCAAAGCTGCCAGCGTTGCAACGAGCGCGTCAAGCGCCTGCTCGCGCGTCGGACCGGCATTCGACTTCGCCGGGAGATTCTCCGGCTTAGAATCCGTCCTACGAATAGACTTGGCCCGCTGGCGCTCGAGTTCCTCACGCACCAGATCGTCATAGTACAAAAACTGGTCGCAGTTATTGATGAAGAGGTCCGCACTTGAGCTCTTGACTCCAACGCCGACGACCATTTTGGCGTTCTCTCGAAGCTTGCTAACGAGCGGAGAAAAATCCGAATCGCCACTAAGAATGACGAACGTGTCGAGATGTTTCTTGGTGTAACAAAGATCGAGCGCATCAACCACCATCCGAATATCCGCGGAATTCTTGCCCGACTGCCGGACGTGCGGAATTTCAATCAGTTCAAACGCTGCTTCATGGAGGTCTTTCTTGAACTCCTTGTAGCGGTCGAAATCGCAATAGGCCTTCTTAACGACGATATGCCCGCGCAGCAGCAGACGCTCCAGGACGAGGTTGACGTTGAATCGCGGAAACTTCGCCGTCTTGGCTCCCAACGCGATATTCTCCAAGTCCAGAAACACTGCCATTGTCGAATCCGTTGTTCTTGATACATCGTTGGTGGCTGAATCCGACATTCGTTGTTGCCTCCTAAAGAGAGGCTTTTGAAGTAAAAGTCGGTCGGTTCTTGGCAAGCTCGACCTGCGACGAAAACAAATCGACTGAACCGGCAGCTGCCTGAGAGAAATTCGTCTCTTTCATGCAATTATGGCGCAAGACTGGCCCTTTTGGCCCAAAGCGCAAGCACGGCCTTGCAGATCCAATCGCTCCAAAAACATTTCCGAGGAACCGTGTTTGTCGACAGGACGCTAAAAATTCAGAGCTTCGGCGTGCTCAAGATTCCGCAGTCTGCTGCTCAGGCCGCTCTTGCTCTAGCGATCTTGTTCTCTGTGCTTCGTTACAAACGGCTTCCGCAGCCACCAGGCAGAGGTCGTCCGCAAGCGGTTGATTTCCGGAAAACTTCAAAATGTCGTCAACGATTGCCTTTGTGAGATCGCCGATATCGAGGTGCATGCCACCGATCATCGCCCGCTCCAAACGTTCCATTCCGTAGTATTCGTCATTCGCGTTCATTGCCTCCTCGACGCCGTCGGTGAAAAGAAGATAGATGTCATTCTCCTCAAGCTGATGGCTGAATACTTGATAAGAAGCCTCGGGAAGAAGCCCGAGGGCTGGGTTTTTCTTCAGACCATGGTAGACTGGCTGAACTCGTCCCGTGCGCCGGTTTCCAATCAAAGGACTTGGATGGCCCGCGGAGGAGCACTTCGCGGTCGCTTCCCGCGCATCAAACACGACAAAACACGCTGAAACGAATATCAGTTGATCCGTCCGCTTCATCGTGTCGTAAAAGTTCGAATTGAGAAGGGAAAGAAAGAGGCCTGGGTCTTCTCCGGTTTTCGCCAAACCCTGGAGCAGAGTTCGGAGAATAGCCGTAACAAGTGCCGAGCGGGTGCCGTGCCCCATGACGTCGGCGATAAGCACGCCGGCGCAATGGTCGTTGAGCTTGATCACATCAAAAAAATCACCGCTCACCGACATGGCGGCTCGATAAACATGATGGAAATTCAGCGTGAGCCTTCCCTCATCCGCTATTGTCGGCACCCGCGGATAGTCGCGC
Source organism: uncultured Verrucomicrobiae bacterium (assembly GCA_963708595.1). GTDB lineage: Bacteria > Verrucomicrobiota > Verrucomicrobiia > Chthoniobacterales > Terrimicrobiaceae > DASTFP01. Next base: position 1,809 of record CAVPTR010000015.1, on the reverse strand, counting down.
GGCAGAAATGCCTGCTGAAAGTCGCGCGCCATGTCGAGGTCGCGCTGAATTTCCGCGGTTTTCTCGGCGATCTCTGCTCTGAGGTCCTCCTGATACCCCAACAACCGAACGGACATGGCGGAAAAGTCGCGTGCAAAATCTTCGATCTCATCTCCGGTCTTGATCGCGTCCACTTTGGCAAGGGCGGTTTCGGGATCGAGGATTCCCTTTCCGGTTCGAGCATTCTTGCGCGCAAGCACGGTCGATGCCATCGCCTCGGCCGCATTGCTGAGAGTCTGGAGCGGGGTGAGGATTGCCTTTTGCGCCAGATAGATCGCTAGGGCCAAGCACAGAAGGATGATTGATGCTCCAGCGACTGCAAGCGCGACCGCGCGCTGGCGAAGCGGAGCGAGGATGGTCGAGGCCGGTGAGTGGACAATGACGTAAAGAGGATCACCATGGATCTCCTGGTCTGAAGCGAACGTTCCCAAAAGGCGAACGGGAGCGAATCCCACCATGCTAGCTTCGCCTCCGTTTAAGTGACTTATGAACCATCCGGGACGATCAGGTCGCAATAGGCGCGCGGCTTGCGGGGAAATTTTTTTCCCTGAGGGAACATAGCTCATATCGGACAACTCCGAGAGGACAACGCCGTCTTTCCCGATAACTTCGGCTTGAGCCCCGGTTGTCGTTGAAAGAACAGTCACTGAACTCAGAAGGGTGGAGACATTGACTACCGCCTTCAGAACTCCAATCGCCGAGCCCAACGCCTCCGGCACGATTGGCAGCGCAATATCAAGAGCAAGCACATCCACACTCTCGTCGTAATGGAATCCCTCGAGGACGGCCTGACCCGGGCCTAAACGCATTCCCTCACGCCACCAACTCTCATCCGATTGATCGTAATCCGCTGGGTTTGACGTCGCCGCAACCAACTTTCCCGCGCGATCCGCCACAATGAGTTCCGCAAAGATCCAGTTCTTTCGCCCAAAATCGCGTAACCTCGCCGCGAGTGCGTTGTTGAGCACAGCCCGAACTTGTGGGCTGTCGAGCCGCAAGGAAGACCACTGCGAATCGATTTGTCGCGTCCGAAGCTTCCAAGCGTCCGAGAGGAGATCGCCTCTGTCACCCTCCTCGGACTGCAGCAACCCAGCCACGTCTCCCAGGCTCAGCAGCTCATTGAGGCTGCCGATGCTCCGCTCGACAGCCAGGCGCAGACTGCGAGCAACCTGCACGGCTTCGCCGCGAAACATCCCGCCCTGCTCGGCAACCCGCTGCCGATAATCAAGCGTCCAAATCGCTCCGACCGCTAATAAAAGCAACACGGGGGCCAGGACCAAAACGGCCATCAGCTTCTTGTACGCAAGCTTAGTTTCATAAGAAAATCCGGCCGGGACGCTGCGAAGTTCGGGCAGTGGCCCTTGAAAATCAATCACATAATTGACACCGGAAGCGTCTGCCTTCGAATCAGCCCAGGTCCCGCGGCACGACTTATCACAGATTCGGGAAATTCGCTGGCTTGATATTCGTATCAGCAGAGCCCAGCATCGGCGCGTAATTCTCCTCTTTATGTGCACAGAATGTAATAACCCTTCAGCGGACCATTCTTCAGACCTGGGCCGCCGCAATTTCCTCAAGCTTGCAGGCGCCGCTGCACTGAGTTTCGGCTTTTCTGAACGATCTCGAGCTGCGGAGACTATCGCCCCTCCCAAGCCGGAGAACGTGCTTACACCGGATGATGCCCTTGAGCGGCTCATGAAAGGGAATGATCGCTACGTCGAAGGCAAAATGAAGCGTCACGATTTCATTGCCGAGCGTCCTGCACTTGCC
>CAVPTR010000014.1:0-51328 GCA_963708595.1 uncultured Verrucomicrobiae bacterium | reverse complement strand
CCCGCGCACAATCGTCCATGAACCGCGCTCGCAACACAATCACCCGCGCTCCCTGCTCCAAACTAAACACTCCCGCGACGCACGCCGCAGCTATTTCGCCAACACTGTGACCGATAACAGCGGCCGGCTGCACGCCCCACGATTTCCATAGTCCTGCAAGCGCCACCTGCACCGCAAAAATGGCCGGCTGCGCGATTTCCGTCCGATGCATGTGTGAGGCCGTTTCCTGTCGGCCAAGCTCCTCGATCAGCGAATACTCCCACCGGCGCATGCTTGCGTCACACGCCTCGATCATTCTCCGGAAAATCGGTTCGCGCTCCATGAGTTCGCGTCCCATGCCCCACCATTGGGGACCCTGGCCGCTCATGACGAAGGCGACGCGGGGCGGGTGCTCGCGCCGTGGCGTGAAAGCCGTCCTGACCTTCGGGGCAGCCTGACTCAACGCGTAGGCTCTCAGTTCCTGAATCGTCTCCACGGGCGAGCTCGCGACGATAGTAAGGCGATGTTGGTGGTGATTGCGCCTAGCGCCGAGCGTGTATGTAAGATCAGGCAACACCGGCGACTCGCCGTTGGATTTGCCCTTTTCCTCCAACCAGTCGCTCAACTGTGACGCCGAGGCTCGAAGCGATCCCTCGGAGCGGGCGGAAATCATGAGTGGCCACGAGCGGCTGGAGTCGAATGCGAAAGTCGTCGCGTGCAGGCACGGCGGCTCCGCGAGAATCACATGGGAATTTGAACCTCCGAACCCGAATGAATTGACTCCCGCCATCCGGACGCCGTCGGTTTTCGGAAAGGCCTCCAGCGCAGTCGGTACGCGAAGCTTTAGAGCAGTGAAGTCGATGTGCGGATTGGGCTTTTCAAAATGCAGGCTAGCGGGGATCTGTCCGTGCTTGAGCACCAGCGCAGCCTTGACCAAGCCAGCTACTCCGGCCGCCGTTTCCAGGTGGCCAAGATTCGTTTTTACCGACCCAATGGCCAACGGCGCGGCGGCCAAGCGCTCCGCACACAAAGCCTCGGCCAGCGCATGAGCCTCGATCGGGTCCCCCACCGCCGTGCCGGTGCCGTGGGCCTCGACAAAGCCGATTTGCGAAGGATCAATTCCAGCGTGCTTGCACGCGTCGCGCACAAGGCGCGCTTGAGCCTCCGCGCTCGGAAGCGAGATACCATTGGTGTGCCCGTCCTGATTCGTGGCTGTCCCAACGATTACCGCATGAATGGAATCACCGTCCTCGATGGCCTCGGAGAGCCGTTTGAGGAGCACCATCCCCGCCCCCTCGCCGCGGACGAAGCCATTGGCAGACGCATCGAATGCTTTGCAATGCCCGTCCGGCGAAAGCATCGCAGCCTGCGAAAACCCAATGAAACCGCCCTGCGTAATCATCACCGTCACCCCCCCTGCCAGGGCCGCGTCTCCGTGGTCCGCCCAAATATGCTCGCATGCCATATGCACCGCGGTGAGCGCGGACGAACACGCGGTGTCCAGCGCGACGCTCGGCCCGCGCAAATTGAAGCAATAGGAGATACGGTTGGCTGCAATGCTATGCGCTGTCCCGGTCGGAGAGTGCGGACTGATCCCGTAGGAGTCCCACGGGCTGCCCTGGATGACTTGATAGTCATTATGAGAAATTCCAACGAACAGCGCAAAGTCTGTCCCCCGCTCTAAATCCAGTACGACGCCTGCATCCTCCATCGCCTCCCAGGCCGTCTCCAAGAGGAGCCGGTGCTGTCGGATCCACGTAGGGGGCTTCGCGTGGCGAGATTCCGAAGAACTGCGGGTCGAACTGGTCGATCCCATCCAAAAATCCACCGCGCCGGGCGATGGATTTTCCGGCCAGGCCCGGCTCCGGATCGTAGAACCGCTCTAAATTCCAGCGGTCCGAAGGCACCTCGCACACCGCCTCGCGGCCCTCAACGAGAAGTTTCCAAAATGATTCAGCGTCGTTTACGCCTCCGGGGAACCGGCAACCGATTCCTATGATGGCGATACCTTCTTTATGCATAAGATTATCTGGCGGAACTGAGACTGGAATCGATCTTGCCCTGGACGTCAGCCCTTTTTTTTTGAGGCCAGCCCACCCTATCAAGAAGGTGAGAAGTTTTGACAAAACGGCTTGGCAGGCAAGCCCTAAACTATAGAGGGTAAAACACTATGTGTGGCATTGCAGGCGTTCTGGATCTGCTCGGGCAGCGCTCGGTGCCTGAGGGCATCGTCAAAAGGATGGCCCAAGCTTTGGTGCATCGTGGCCCGGATGAGGAGGGGTATTTCCGGCGTCGCGGGGTCGAGCTCGCCTCCCGGCGGCTCAGTATCGTCGGCTTGGCGGATGGCCAGCAACCGGTCGCCAATGAAGACCGAACCGTATCTGTCGTTTTCAACGGCGAATTGTTCGATTACATCGAGCAGAGAAGCGAGCTGGAGGCGCGCGGACATCGATTCGTCACCCACTGCGACACCGAAGTGATTCCGCACCTGTGGGAAGAGAGTCAGGAAGAAATGTTTGTGCGACTGCGGGGCCAATTCGCCGTAGCCTTATGGGACGAGCGCAAGCAGGAACTGATTCTTGGCCGAGACCGCTTTGGCATATGTCCGCTCTACTGGACACGCCAGGGCGACTGGCTTTTGTTTGCGTCCGAAATCAAGGCGCTGCTGGCCTCGGGAATGGTGCCAGCGCGGCCCGACCTGCGCGGGATCGATCGCGTTTTCACTTTCTCCGCGCTGCCGGCGCCGGTGACGTGCTTTGAGGGCGTTCAGCTCCTGCCTCCTGCCCGTTACCTGCAAATCACCCCGGGAAACGGTCGGACCTCGCCGGTCATCAAGGAGCGCGCGTATTGGGAGATGGATTTCCCCGACCGTGGCGACGAGGATCCGGGAGGAGACCCTCGCCGTCTGGTAGATAATTTTGAGCAGGTGATGCTGAAGGCCGTCGAGAAGAGACTGCGGGCGGACGTGCCGGTAGGGGCCTATTTGTCGGGTGGCGTCGACTCCAGCTTCATCGTCGCCCTGGCCTGCCACCTCAAGGGCCCGGCGATCAACACTTACACCATTCGCGTCGACGCTCCCGAACTCGACGAGCTTAGCGCTGCCAATCTCGCAGCCCGGCACATCGGCGCCAAGCCGCCGATCGTGCAGGAATTCCGTGCTAACGACGCCCTGGAGACCTATCCCCGGCTGATCCAGGCCGCCGAAGCTCCCGTGATCGATACGTCATGCGCGGCTTTGTTGCAGCTGGCAAAGCGCGTCCATGACTGCGGCCAAAAGGTTGTTCTTACCGGGGAAGGCGCTGATGAGTGGCTGGTCGGATATCCTTGGTACAAGGCTGCCAAGGCTCTCGATTTCCTTGACGTCCTGCCCGGACTGCGGCTGAGCAACCTGGTGCGCCGCGCCTATCTCCGGCTGCACCGGGTGCCGCAATTCCCGCCGGCAATGAGAGGCCGCACGGAGCAATCGGTCGGCGGACCCAACGCTTGGATCGATTCTTACGGGGTGCTTGCACTTTCGAAACTCCGCTTCTACGCGGAGCCAATGCGAGAAGTTCTCGAAAAGACCAATCCGTGGTGCGAACTGCAACTCAACGTCGACCGCGCCCGACGCTGGCACCCGCTGAACCGGGGCATCTGGATCGCGGCACGCGTCAATTTGGCCGGACACCTGCTTCAGGCCAAAGGGGATCGCGTGGCAATGCACTCCTCCGTGGAGGTTCGATACCCGTTTCTGGATGAGGACGTCTTCGCTTTCCTGGCCAAGCTGCACCCGCGCTGGAAACTGCGCGGATTCCGCGACAAGCACTTGTTGCGTTTGCTGGCCGAGCGCTGGCTGCCACCAGCCATTTTCCGGCGCGGCAAGGTCATCTTTCGCGCTCCGCTGGACAGTTTCCACATCGACCCGGAACCCGCTTTCGTTAAGCAGCTCCTCAGCGAAGAATCGCTTCGACGCACCGGCTATTTCAACATTGCGGCGGTGCACCACTGGCGGACTGCTTTTCGGCAAATGCGGGTGAACTCGCTGCCCCGCCTCTCCGTGGAAATGGGCTTGGCAGCCGTCGTCGCGACGCAGCTGTGGCATCACCTGTTCATTGACGGGACTCTGGCGGAGTTACCCACGTGGGCGGGTATTGCGGCGACGGCGAAGAACGGGTGATTTAGCGAAGGTTCGCGAGCGTCTCGCGACCGCGGCGCTTGGTCTCCGGGTCGTCTTTCTCCACGCTCGGCATGGCCAATCCTTTTTCGATGAAGCGCCGCGCTTCGACGGTTCGTCCCATCTGCGCGCAGGCTCGTCCCAGCTCGATATAGTGCATGAGGCGCGCAGGATTGATCTCGATAGCTTTCTCAAAGCACTTTACCGCTTCTTGAGTAGTCGTTTGCGGCAGTCTACCATACATCACTGACGCTAAGCTGCGTTTGAGCATGTTGACGTCAGAAAGAACCCTGTGCCAGCGGCCAAGGACGTGCCAGGCGAGATCGTTGCGCGGGTCGAGTTTTATTGCCTTGTCAACAGTGTCCTTGATGCGGCGGGAGGCTTCCATCTGATCCTTGGTGCCCATGAACGGCAGCATCTTTCCGTAACTGATCGCAATAGAGAGCTGCGCCTCGGAATCGTTCGGAGCAAGTGCTGCCGCTCGCTGCGCATACTCTAACGCGATACTGCCAAGCCTGAGCTTTTCCTCGCGCGTCGCGGCGTCAACCAACAGGTAGCGATATTGCCGGGCGATACGCACAAGCAAGCGCACGTTCTTCGGCTGCAGCTTTTCGGCCGGGAGATAAAACTGAAGCGCCTCGGTGGCCTGGAGCCTTGCATCGAAGGCGTCACCCCTCGTTATGAGGTCGTCTGGGGACTCAGCGCGGACCCCGGTGCAAATCACAAAGAACGCCGCGGTTGCAAAGAATGCCTTGATGGAAGGAAGACTCATGGCTCCAGAAACCGTTCGTGCGAAACATGCCGCCGGTCGTTCCAGGTTGGGTAGAAATTAGCCGGCGCACCCACTTTTTCGCGTGCTGCGTCATGGTAATCTCGTTGTATCGGCGTTCGACTCGTGCTGCTTTGATTCAATAAGCCGACCGGCGTTCAGAAGTTCCGCCTCACTCAAACGAGGTCCGATCAGCTGCAGGCTGGTTACGCGATCGTCCTTCCCTTCCAGTCGAATCGGTATCGCAAGCGCAGGATTTCCAGCAAAGCTTGCGGCCTCCGTGTTCTGAAGATCGAGCACTAGCGCTTCAAACGCGGCGGATCGGCCGAAGAATGGAACCTTGGGCGGCAGCCTCTTAAGCGTTGGAACAGCAATAAAATCAACCTTTTTGAAAACCTGACGGAGCGTATGTTGCCATTCGGATCGGGCCAGTTTAGCGGCCCTATAGTTGTTCCTGTATTCCAGTTCACCCAGCAGAAGGCCTGCCTTGGTCGTGGGGGTGACCCCTTTCTTGTCCAGATACTTTCGGTCGTTCAACCACGCATCGGCAACTGCCAACGTTCTGCCGTGCTTATCCGCTTCGTCCCACTTTGCCTTGAAGGCTCGATCGAGTTTGACAACCCGGAAATGTTTCGCGGAAAGGGCATCATCCAGTGCTTTGTCGATGGCTGGGTCCGTGCCGCCAATGTACAGCCGTCCGATTCTTATGACTCTAGCCGACGGTTTGGCTCCTACAGCGTTCTTGTACCTTGCCGCAAACCCTTCCTGTAACAAATCCATTCCTTGCACAAGGTGGGGAATGTCTTTGGCCATGGGGCCCACGGTATCCAGATTATCGGGCGAGAGAGGGAACACGCCTTTGAGGGAGACGAGGCGGAAGGTGGTTTTCAAGCCCAGGATGCCGCAACAAGCCGCGGGAACGCGGACGGAGCCGGCCGTATCCGTTCCGAACGCAACATCCGCCATTCCGCTTGCGACAGCGACTGCCGAGCCACTCGACGAACCGCCAGGAATCAGTCTGCGTCTTCCATTAAAGCGATTCTTTGGAGATCCGAAGTACTGGTTCAACCCGGACCCACCAAACGCAAATTCTGTGAGGTTGGTTTTTCCCACAATATGTACATTTCGCCTCCGTGCTCCCTCCAGACACTTCGCATCGCGCGAAGCCCGAACACCAGTTTTAGCGACATATTCGGATCCGGCTGTGGTAACCACGCCTTTGATGTCGATGAGATCTTTGACGGCCAGGCGCAACTGTTGACTGTTTTCAGGGGGCGGCCAGTAAAGGATGAACGCGCGATCTTTAGTGCCCACACGCCTCGGTGAAGTGGAGCAGCCATTTAATAAACTCATCAACAAGAGCCCCGAGAGAGCCGATCGGGCGATGACGTAGGAGTAATTTTTCATTCCGACAAGACCTACACGTTCACGCGGCAACGCGTTCGAGACAACGGATGGAGATCAAGGCATGATCGGGGGCGCATTTGCGGGCTTCGTAAACGCGCTCTTGTTTGCGATCTACGATCGCTTTCCGATCGCGCCGAACTCGAAAAAAGGTAATCAACTGGAAGCCGTCGATCGTCCACGACTTGCACCTTACAACGCGAGGTTTGCGGCCATCAAGCATTACGAAGACGTAACGAGCAGCTATTGCGGTCCAGGAGCGCGGTAATCAACTTTCAACGACCTGCCTCTGCGGCGATGGTGGCAGCCTGCTCGGCGTGATGGCTATGCCTTCTTTTGCACGGCAACCGCATTGTCGGCAGGAGCCACGTGAGATCCGAATCGATTCGCGTAAACCTGGGTGAACTCCGCTCCGAAAAAAAGGATTTGCGAGGAATAATAAACCCATAAGAGCAAGACGATGAGCGAGCCTGCGGCGCCATACGAAGAGCCAACCCCGCTCTTCCCAAGATAGAGGCCCAACGCAAACTTGCCCACCGTGAACAGCGCTGCGGTAATGAAGGCGCCGATCCAGACATCGTGCCACGCGATCTTAGCGTCAGGCAGGAACTTGAATATCATGGCGAAGAGCAGTGTGATCACGGCCAGCGAAAGAACAGAATTCAGGATCTGGACGAGGGTTTCCATTCCCGGCATCATGCCGCCAGACCACTCTCCCACGAGAGCGATGGCGGCCGTCAGAAGAAGGGAAACCAGGAGCAGGAAGCCAACCACCAAGATAAAGCCGAACGAGAGGATCCGATCCTGGATGATGCCGATTACGCCTCGCCCAGGCTTCGGTTGCACGCCCCAGATTGCATTGAGCGAGGTTTGCAACTGCCCGAAAACGCCCGATGCACCAAAAAGCAGCGTCACAACCCCTATGAGGGTCGCAACAATCCCGGTCGCCGGCTTTGCACTCGCGTTCTGAACCATATCCTCCATTGCTTTCCCGCTTGCCTCGCCCAGTAGGCCCCGCAATTGGTCGAAGATCTGGCCCTGCGCGGCCTCCCGCCCAAAAACCAACCCTGCGATACCAATAGCTATAATCAACAGGGGGGCAAGCGAGAAGACGGTGTAGTAAGCGAGCGCGGCGCCCAAGGTTGGCGCTTTATCCTCCATCCAATCAGAAGCGGTCTCTTTGAGAATGGGAAAAACCTGTTTTAAATGCATTGAGAGTGGAAACCCCGACAGTTGCTTCGGTCGCGAATGCTCAGGAGGATGCCTTGACCGATCAGCAGATACGACAAACCTCTGTGTGGGGTCGCAAGGAATCGACTGTTGCGCGCACCCGTTCTCAAGAGTTCAAAGCGATTCCAGCGTCGGAGACCGATAACGAGTTTCTGGGTTTGGGCCTGGTGTGATCCTCCCTGGAGACGAAATCGCCGCGCGGGGCAAGATCGAAACGTCCGACAAGCCAACTGCGTTCGAATGCCTTTTACCTATGGGAATCCAATTCCCCATCATTCGGTCGTCAAACGAAGCGCGTGATTCGCGCCCGCTTTCGCATGATATCGCTCTCGCTTCGTCGGCAGTCCGCGAAGCAATCGCGCTCCGCTGCGGCGATTTCCCCGAGGAGACCCTGCGCGGCGCGACCGCCATCTACGACGCCCCTGCTGACTTACTTGCCGGCTATCCCGACTCGCTTCTCGCGGCATCTTAGAGCCTCATACTCGACAAATCACTCACCTCATCCACAAACAAAGCAACACAGATACAAACATGAAACTCGACACTCTCAAAGAGCTTTACATTCACGAGCTAAAGGACCTCTACAGCGCAGAAAAGCAAATCATTGCAGCTCTGCCCAAAATGGCGAAAGCGGCAGCCAACGCGCGGCTTGCGGCCGGGTTCAAACAGCATCTCGCAGAGACCAAAGAACATGCAGTTCGGTTGGAGAAAATTCTAACCAGCCACAATCAGACGACTCGCGGCCGCAAGTGCAAAGGCATGGAAGGCTTGCTCAAGGAAGGTGCGGAGATGATTGAGGGAAAGGCGGATGATGACGTGCGTGATGCCGGCCTGATTGCCGCGGCACAACGTGTCGAACATTACGAAATCGCCGGCTATGGCTGTGCGCAAACCTACGGCGCATTGCTCGCTGATAAGGAAGGGGCGATCCTTCTCAAGACAACGCTCGCGGAAGAGGCCCTTACCGACAAAAAACTGACCAGGCTTGCAACTTCCGTGATCAATGTCGCAGCCTCGAAGTAGGCTTAGGAGCCGAATCTAATCGCCTACACGGCTTTCCACCGTGCCGACAGCCTTTCTCGGCGATTCGGACCGGCCTTTGCTGCCTATCGGCAGGTCAATACAGCCCGAGAAACTTGAGAATTACTGCTATGACAACGATCACACCGATTATATAGAAGATGTTGTAGCCCATATATTTTTACCGAAGGGTTATTGCGCTTATCAGTGCCTCGTCAAGCGATTAACCATGCCATCCAGCTATGGAAGAAGCAGATTTTCGACGCTATGAAGAGATTTGCGCTCCTTTCAATGCTCGTTTTTTGCTCGATTCCAGATTTTCACGCTGATGATCAAATCGCCGCAGTTCAAGAAAAGCTCAAATCCCGCGGGTTCTACTACGGTGAAGTCGATGGGGAAAACAACAATGAAACAGCGGCGGCTATCACTCGCTTTCAAGTCAGAAGCGGCTTCCAGATAACGGGTGAACTCAACGAGGAAACGCTGCGATCGCTGGGACTCGAACTCTCGCAACCTGTTGGGCAAAATGAAGAGAATGATTCCGCGCCAAAGATTGAAGCCTGGCGAGCCTTACTTGAGCAAGATCGAGAGTTCCTAAAGCAAACAACTGCTTCCCAACGAAGTGAGCGGACGACAGATCAGATTCTTCGATGCGAGCCGCATGGATCAAATCCGGGACTTTGTTGCTGGCTTTGTTGTGGCAGGAATCACCTCGGATGTCGAACCGGAGCTTCAATTCTATGCAGATAAGGCGGACTATTATGACAGCGGGCTCGTCAGCAAAGATTTTATCAGGAACGACATTTTGAGCTACAATCAGAAATGGCCGGTGAGACGATACTGGCTAGAGGGCGATGTTCGCATTCTCAACGAAATGGAAGCGGGTTCGATCGAGGTGAGCTTTCAAATCAGATACGTTGTAAGAAACCGGCAAAAGGAGAGTCGCGGAACGGCGGTCAAAACTCTCAAACTCCAGACAAAACGAGATGGCCTAGAAATCACTTCGGTGCGGGAAATTACGCTCAAGTAAGGCGAAATTTATCCTCTCACCCGATCTGAACGCCTGAAACGTTACCCGCTTCCCTTTTTTAATTTCGTTCCAGTTGCGTTGAGCTGGAATGCTTCTTGCCTTCTTCCGCAGGCAGGAGCATGCATCGATGGGTGCAAGCCTGATCTAGTCGTCAGGGCACTTTCTGACAGCGCCACTATACGTAAACTTCGAATCCTTTGTGAGTTCAGAAGAATAGAATTGGAGATCATTAGGTGGGCTCCCACCTACACATACTTCGAATCTCATCTGTCATCTAATGGTCCGCAAAGGCTCTGACCTGTGACAATGCTACTAACATGCAAGGAAATGCCCCGCAGCGCTCCGGCGAAAACGTGGAGCGCGAATTCCTGGCACCTAAGTAGGACGCGTCCGTCGGGGAGACAGGTGAGCGCGGACCCAGAAGTCCGCGAATCACACGTTCAGAACAATGCGAACATTCGGACTCCAAGTATCCTTAGATCACTAATCAAGGCCCTAGTCCCGATCGTCACTTTTCTTCTGCCGCTCGTCTTCAGCCTAGTTCGCGTGCAAAAGGACGTGTCAGGTTTCGTCGACTCCGTGGTCGATCAATCACGAGATGGGGTCTCGAATTCAAATCGGAGATTACTCCCCCAAAATTAGCAGTTTTAGCAATTCGGAACGGTTGTACGATTCGCCGGAACATCGGGCCGGTGCCGTCAATAGCTCCGACGATGCGTTTGAGTTGCCCACTTTCGACTATCGAAGCTGGGTCGATACAGAGGACGTACCACTCGATCTGGGCTTCAGCGGATGTTCGGATGATCCGGTCTGGGATCGAATGGACTCCCCTCCCTCGTTCTCCTCCGATAGCGAGTTCAGGCTATCGAATACAAACGATTTGTTAGACTCACGTTCTGATAGTACCAAGGAGGGAATAGACGGAACTGTTCCGACGATCGAAGCCGAAAAGCCGCCTAGCCCGATTGACCGTTTACTGGCCCGAAGAGGGCGACCATCATACGAGCCGCCGTATGAGTTCCACAGGCGTATATCTGCGTGACGGCCATTGCGCGGTTGATCCCAAAATCATTTCCTATGGCAGTGTGGTGAAGATACCCGGCATGGGGGAGTATGTCGCTGTCGACACCGGCCCTGCTGTAGTTTCCCGGCGCGCCGCTCGCCTACCGGTCGGACTTCCCACGAACGGAACGCGCTGGTGGTCGATATTTTCTGCTCCAACCGCTCGAAAGCGAGGGCCCTTGAGGAAAATGCACCGAAGTTTGCCGTTATCACATGGTATCGGTAAGGGCGACAGACAGGCTTCCACTCCGCGAATTGAATACGAGCACGCAAGGAATTGCGATTTCGCGGACGAACAAAAACCCTTCCCACTACGAGCACATTGGACTCACGCGGCCGCGAGCCCAAGGAATCGAAGATATCTTCCTTCCGATGCACATTTAGCGCCGCTTTCCCCCGTCCAAGTTTGAGATAAGGCAGGTTAGCTCCGTATTGGCGTCCCTAAGCAGATCCACGAGGTACGCGGCGTCTCTTGCCTCTGGAGCGTGTCGCCTAGCCAGTCGTGCACATAGAGCTCCGGCTGCCAAGAGAGTGCCAGCCAACTGCTGACCCAATTGGTCCTGAAGCGTCTCGGCCAACTGGACGCGAATCTCTCGCATTTGTTTCGCAATCACAAACATCGGTTCGCATGCCGAACACCGGTCGCATGGGTCTATTCGCCGCCCTGACATCCTTCTCCTCCACGGCCTGAGGAATTCCTCAGGGATGCTTGCAAAGATCGCGAGCGGTCAAGAGCCTACACGCATACTAATGTCCACAGTGAAGCCGCTTCTACAGAACTATGTCATTCCCCGTAACAGATGCAGGTATAGAACTGCCGGCACTGGCAGAGGCTTCGAGACAAAGGGCAATTAAACCAGCTGACACTTCACGGATGACTTCTTCTGCCTCCGACCAAGTTGGCTGAAAGCTATGACCACATTCAACAGTAAAGCCATAGACTTTAGTCTTAGACGGATCGGCAAAATGGCGACTAAATGCATAGTCGTCGGTCGCACCTGAAGTAGGATAGAGGCCAAATGCTTGCTCAAAACCATAGTCGACACCGCGAACCGCTTTCACGGCATCATTCATTCGGTTGCCAAGTGTTTCGACGATGTCAAGATCATCTTGTGTAATGTACTCGCCGTACGCTACATCATTTGCACGCCCCCGAACTCCATCAAAGGTGCTATTAAGAAAGGTCTGGATTGGCTCGATCGTCTGATTCCGGTCACTACCCCAACTGTGTAGAATCACCGGGACAGCGCTATGCACGTCCACATGCCACCGAATTCGCGGGTAGGTATCAAGCAGCCACACGACATTTTTAGTCTCTGGCTCCGACGTTGGTAACGGGCCGCGATATACGTTTCTATCACAGGGATCTTCTGAGGCGCTAACCCCTGAGTCGGAGGCAAATTTCGTCAAGTGGTCCCAAAGGAAGTCGAAATTGCGATTGATATCCACACCCACACAATTTCCACTGCTCGGATGTGGTCGACGGTTCTTGCGCCATAGAGGATCGTTGGTCTGGCTATAATGGCGTCCGTCTGGGTTTACACACGCACAGACGAATAGATTCAACGCTTCCGATGATTTGGCGAATGTCGTTCGCCGAAAAGGTCTTGTTACCGTATCCTAGGCCTGTGCCGAACTTATATGCCTCAAGGAGGTCAGCGGCCAGCGAGACGAGGGCATCTGGTGGAACCCACTCCCTGGCATGGACGCCGCCTAGGATCAGAACGCCGTCGACTTCCGCATTGCTTCTTGTTCCCACGCGAAGAACATGAACCTGGCGTCCTTCATGGCTAACATTCGGGGATACAATCAACTCTGTCGTTGCTGGATAGGCTGCGGCCAGATTCTGCAACGCTGACTCGATCTCGATAACATTGAGATAAGCCATAGTTTTATTCCTTACGTCCTAAACCTCGAGGAATTTGGCCTCTCGCTGCGAAACGATTTCCTTCGCCCACCTCTTTTTGCCGTTCGCGGCCAATTTCCGTTGCATTCTCAATAATGCGAAGCGAAACGCGACTGGCTGTGCGGCCACCTCGAGCTGCCTGTACTTGCGATTCGGGAAGGTAAGCATCTATGACAAACTTTCCATCTCTCCGTCTCGGAATGGCACGACATCCTAGATCTGGCTGGATTTCATCGGTGAAGGCTCTTAGATCCGCCAATGTAGGTGCCTCAATCTGGATACGCATGATAGATTCATGGTTCATCTAATCTGCTCCTTCACTCGATTAGGTAAGGTCTCGACATCAGCATCATCAGACGGAGGTATGGAACTGGCGGCGCGTAATACGGCCTGATGGGCATTAACCCGGCCAAAGCCGTAGTCGTCATTGTGCCCGTTCGTGTCGTAGACTACACCGCCGATCTTATCCGCAGAATCGCGCATGATTTGGCGCAGCTCGTCTCGGGTGAGTTCGGGGTTCACAGACAATGCAAGCGCAGCACAGCCTGCAGCGCAGGGTGCGGCGAAGCTCGTGCCGGTGCTGGCGCCATACCCGCCGCCGCCGGTCGTGCTCACCACATCGACGCCCGGTGCGATCAGTTCGACCGACGCGCCGCGCGCCGCATTATCCTCTAGGTCCATTCGCGTGGAGCGCACCACGGCGATGACGTCGGCATGAGAGACGACCTCGTCCTGCATGACATCGACGTTGTTGCCGTTGCTCGCGGCCCAGAAGATCGCCATGCCGCGGCCGTTGCGACCGTTCGCGGCGGCGAACTCGATGGCGAGCCCGAGTGTCGCCGTGAGATCCCAATCCGCCCCGTTCGGACCGAGGCTGGAAACCAAGATGTCTGCACCGGTCGACGGATCGGCGCCCGCGACCTCGGTCGACGGGTCGGCGGCATAGGACACGGCGCGCGCCAGCGTGGTCTGCGTGCCGACCTGGTCGCCGAGACAGGCGATCAGCATCAGCTCGCATTCGGGTGCCGCACCGCAGCCGCCGAGCGCATTGTTGTGCCGCGCGCCGACAATGCCGGCGCAGAACGTGCCGTGGTTGCTGCCGGGCATCCCAGCGATGCCTTGGACGAAGATCGCCGGATTGGCGCCGTTCGTCTTGAAGAAACCCGACACCCCGACAATCGCCGCCTGAAGGTCCTCGTGCGCCGTGTTGAAACCGTTGTCGATCACGGCGACGCGGACGCCTGCGCCGAGCGTGCGGTCCCAGGCCTCCTCGGCGCTGACGTCGGCCCCGGCGGTGCCGCCATTCTGGCCGGTGTTGGCCCATTGCCACTGCTCGACGAAGCGCGGAGAAATCCCGCAGCAGGTCGTCGAGCGGCAAACCATCCCTACGCCCCCCGGAAGGAGACAATGAAAATACGCTTAGTAGTTGCCCTAATAGGGCTGACAATCAGCTTTGCTGCGCCTGCCTTCGCCCAACAAGACTCGGTCGATACACAAATAATCGAGCAACTTGCCCGCGCTCGATCAAAAATATGACGAGGCATTCAACAACGGCGATGCAGTCGCCCTGGCCGCGACCTACACGGAGGACGGGATTCTGGTGCATGACGCAGGACCGGTTTACGGTCGGGAGGCCATCGAGAAGTATTATTCAGACCTGTTCAAGCAGGTCCATTTCAGCAACCAAATTGGCGTTCAGCAACCCGCTGCGCACTGGCGAAGCTTAGCGCCTAATAGAATGGATTGACCGTCTTTACCCGCGCTTTTTTAAAATCGCGAGTGTTGCGGGTGACAACAGTCAGTCCGCGTTCTAGTGCGGTCGCGGCTATCATTCCATCAAGCAAGCGCAACTTGTATCCCTTCTTCCTCAAATCCACCACCAATCTTGCCCACCGCCGACTCACTGCGGCGTCCCACGGGACGCAGTCGATTGTTTGCACCACAGCCTCGAGCCACTGCTCCAATCGGGCGCGCTTGCCGCTGCGGGAAGCATCAGGATTCCGACCAGCAATTCGCCGAGAATGATGGAGTCCACCACGAAATCTCCCTCATTGGCAATCAGCCATTCAACAACCTTCGGGTCCGGTGCCGGCTTAGTTGGCTCGCTCAGAATATTCGCGTCAACGAGATAGGTCATATAAATTTCGGTACAGGGATGTCGTCGGTCGTCTCCGTCCTGTCCATCGGCGCAAACCGGCCCTTCACCGGGCAGGCAAGAAGGAGTTTCACCAAGCCTTCGTTGCGTTTAAGCGTTTTTCGCGTTAGGCGGTATTCGCCCTGATCGATCCGCTCGATCTCAAATTCCTGGCCAGGCTTAATGCTGTCTTGCTCGCGGATGGCTGCAGGCAAGACGATTTGGCCCTTGCTGGATAACAAAAACATTGCTGATCCGGCCCGGTTGTAAGATTGAGGCAAAATGACCACACTTACGACGGCTGAACTTCGAGGCTACCAGCAGATTTGTGGAAAAAACGGTTCGATCATGGTGATTGCCTGCGATCAGCGCGGCGGCATCCGCAAGATCCTGGCGAGCACGCCGGCAGAACAGGCCAAGATCACCGACACCGTGCTGGGCGACACCAAGTCGGATGTTGTTCGCTATCTGGCAAGCCAGGCGCCCTGCGTGCTGCTAGATCCTGTTTGTGCTGTTCCCCGTGTGGTGGAAGAGGCCGCCCTGCCCCGCGATGTGGCGCTTCTCATCGGGCTCGACGCCTCGGGCTATGACACCGATGCCTCCGGTCACTGCCTCTCCCGCCTCGCCTCCGGCATCAATGCCAGGAAGGTGCGCGAACTCGGCGGCACCGGCGGCAAGATCATGGTCTATTTGCGTGCCGACCATCCAGAAGCCAACCGCCACAACATGGCGATCCTTCACCAATGCATCGAGGACTTCGCCAAGGAAGATCTGCTGCTTGTCGTCGAGTTCCTGACCTACGCCCTCCCCGGCGAGGACGCGGTGGCCTACAAAACCAAGTTTCCCTCATTGATCGAAGGTGGCACGCGGCTTTGTCTCGACGCCGGAGCAAAGGTGCTCAAGCTTCCCTACCCGGGAACGGCGCAATCCTGTGCGGCGATCACCGCCATGTGCGGTACTGTTCCGTGGTCGGTTCTCTCGGCAGGCGTCGATCACGAGACCTTCATCGGCCAGGTTGAAATTGCCATGGCGAACGGCGCTTCCGGTGTCATCGCCGGCCGCTCCCTGTGGAAGGATTGCGTTTCTCTGAACCGCGCCCAGCAGCGGGATTTGCTGGTCAGCAAAGCCGTACCGCGCCTCAACCAGATTCAGGCAATATTGGAGCGCTACCCGCGAAATCTGCAACGAGCAGCCAACGGCTGAGCATGTCGAATGTCACCGCAATCGGCGTTGATATAGGCGGAACAAATATCCGTGCCGCGCGGATTTCGTCAGTTGGCGAAGTTCTCGAATGGGCGGTACATCCGACGGCGAGCCAGCCATCACTGGTTTCAACCCAGATAGGCGACCTGGTGCGCTCGTTGGATGACAAAAACGTCAAGGCAATCGGAATCGGAATCCCTGGGCGGGTCGATGCCCGCCTTGGACGTATCCTATCAGGCGGTTACGTCGATCTCGCAAGCATATCGCTCGCCTCGGCTCTGCACGACTCGTTTCAACGGCCCCTATTCATCGACAATGATTGTAGCATGGCACTGGTCGCCGAACACACCGTCGGCCGGGCCCGGAATGTTGCCAATGCCGTGATGTTCACGATTGGCACAGGGATAGGTGGCGCGGCGATCATGGACGGGGCCGTGCTGCGCGGCCGGGCGGCAGCGGGCCAACTCGGTCACATCACCGTCGATACTAACGGCGAGCAATGCTTGTGTGGCAGGCGTGGCTGCGTCGAGACAACGAGTTCGGGGACGGCGTTGAGCCGCCATATTGCTGCGGTGGGACTTGATGCAACGACGTCAGTGGAAAATCTTTTGGCGCGGTCCTCGGATGAAGATGCAATTGCGACTTCTGTGCTGGCCGCCTGGGCCAGACCGATGCGTATTGCCATTGACACAGCGGTTGCAGCCTTTGATCCCGATTTGGTGATCCTTGGTGGCGGCCTTGGTATTGCGATGCATCAAGCACTCGCCAATTTTCCAGCCTTGGCGCCCTGGTACCAGTGCCCGGTGGAACCGGCCGCACTCGGCGATCGCGCCGGGGTGATCGGCGCGGGTCTCAGCGCGTTGACGAACCTGGCGCGAAACTCATGAAACGGGCGGTTCTCGTCAACGGCCTTCCCGCCTCTGGCAAGAGCACCGTGGCTCGAGCGGTATCGCACACCACGGGTTGGCCTCTCCTGACCCTTGACACCATCAAGGAAGCCTTCTTCGCTCATTTGGGAACCGGTGACCGCGAGTACAACCGGAAGTTCGGCAAGGCTAGCTATCGGGCAATCTTCGCCCTCGCCGCAGACTTCCCGGATGGCGCAACCGTGGTGGTCGATGCCTGGTTCGGTTTCCAGCCGCTCGATGTCCTGCAAGACCACCTCGCCGGGGCCGGGATTACCCAAGCCGCCGAGATCTGGTGTCACGCACCGGGGGACGTGCTGGGTGAACGCTACCGGGCCCGGATCGAACAGCGCCATTCGGGTCACCTCGGCGCGTCCTATATTCCCGAACTCGTCGAGCTGGCGAAGCGGGCCCAGCCGCTTGGAAAATTTCCGCTCTTCGACGTAGACACAACCCGGCCGCTGGATATGGCAGCGGTGGCAGCCTGGCTCAACACGACTTTCAAGGTGTGATGATCAGAGCATTCCGCTGAAGCCTACTTGCCGACCATCAGGCGGACGATCTCGTCGCCGGTCGTTTCCTTCGGTCTGCGCTCACCGACTTCCTTGCCGCGGCGGAAGACCACGATGCGATCGGCTACTTCGAAAATGTCGATGAGATTGTGCGAGATGAAAATGATGCCTTTGCCCTGCGCCTTGAGCGACTGGATCAGCGCGATGACTTTGCGCTGTTCGGGCACACCCAACGCTGCCGTCGGCTCGTCCATGATAACCAGGCGGGCGTTCCAGTACATGGCCCGGCCGATGGCGACGGCTTGACGCTGGCCGCCCGAAAAGGCGGAGACCGGCGCATCAAGGCGGATGACATGGAAATCCAGCTTGTGCATCGTTTCCTGCGCCGCCTTTGCCATTTGCGGACGGTCGATGACGGGGAGAAATCCGAAGAGTTTTTTCATCGGCTCGCGTCCGAGGAAAATGTTGTCGCCGATGGTCAAATTGTCGGCCAGCGCCAGATCCTGATAGATCGTCTCGATGCCATTATCGCGGGCTTCCTGCGGCGTGGAGAAAGCAATGCGCTTGCCATCCAGATAGATATCGCCCTCATCATAGTGGAACACGCCGGAGATCGCCTTGATCAGCGTCGACTTGCCCGCACCGTTGTCGCCGGCAAGGGCCACGACTTCTCCGGGGAAAACGTCGAGCGAGGCCTTCATGATTGCATGGACGCCGCCGAAGCTTTTCGAGACGCCCTTGACCGCAAGGATGGGAGCCGGATTACTCAACTTGCCGTCCTCCCAGGAAACGCCGCTGGCTCTGGTCGACCAGCACGGAAATGATGATCACGCAACCCACCGCAATGAATTGCCAGAACGAAGGGACATTGATGAAAACCAGGCCGTACTGGATGACGGCGATGACCAGCGCGCCCGCCACCGTGCCCCAAATGGTGCCAGAGCCGCCAAACAGGCTGGCGCCACCGATGACGACGGCAGCGATGGAATCGAGCAGCAGCGGTTCGCCCGCCTGTGCCGCGCCCGCAGAAAAGCGGCCCGAATAGAGCGATCCGGCAATGCCGGCCGTGACCGCCGAGAGTAAATAAATCTTCATCGTCAGCTTCTTGATATTGATGCCGGCGCGGCTGGCGGCGGCCTTGCTGGCTCCCATGGCATAGGTGTGCTGGCCGAAGCGGGTCTGTGACAGAAGATAATGCATAATCAGGCAGGCGATGGCGGTAATGATCACGAGCACCGGAATGCCGAGAACCCGGCCATTGCCGATATAGCTGTACCAGGGATTGGAAACCGGAATCGGTCATGCCGCCGGCGAGGAGAAAGGCCGAACCGCGAGCCACACCATACATGCCAAGCGTACCGATGAAGGCAGGCACCTGCAAATGGGCAATCATCCAGCCATTGACGAGGCCAGGGATGAACGCAATCGAAGTGCCGGCGAGAATTGCCGATCAGCATGGCCGGAAAAGGCCCAAGGCCAAGCTTAAGCGCAAAATAATTGGCCACGTGGGCGGCAACCACCGAGGACAGTCCCATGATGAAGCCGAGTGACAAATCGATCCCGGCTGAAATGATCACGAAGGTCTGGCCGAGCGCCAGCATCAGCGGAGCCGTGGCGAAGACCGAAATCGACTGCAAATTATAGACGTTGAAAACAAAACTCTGGCCATACACCACTCGTGACCATGTCTCGAAGAAAACCGCGAGGAAGATCAGAAATAGCCACGCCCGCAACTCGGCGATGCGGACAAGGATCGATTTTCCGTTAGTTTCGGTTGTCGCTGCTGCCATGAAGGGTTCTCCGCTCGAGCTTATGACACTGGCCGCCACCCATGCAATGGACGGCGGCCAGTTTGCTTAGGCACGTATGCTCATTTGCTCTTGTAAACAAACCTGGAGACCTTCGGATCGTCGATATTGGCCTTGGTCATCACCGAAAAGCCAGTGCCGATGGCGGCCGGAACCGGGTTGCCGGTGGCATGGGCGTAGGCCACCATGAAACCAAAATACCCGATTTCGGCGGGATGCTGGGCGATGGTCAGCTCGAAGGTGCCATCCTTGAGCTGGGCCACGATCGATTCCGGTGCGTCGAAGCCGGCGATCTTGATCTTGCCGGCCTTGCCCGCCTGGGTGACGCCATTGGCGGTGCCGGAGGCCGAGAACAGGTTGGCACCGAAAACACCGGCCAGATCCGGCACGCGGCCAAACACGGCCTGCACCTGGGCGGCGGCCTTGTTGGCATCGTCATCGTTGAACTGGGTCGGGAGAACTTCGATGCCGGGATATTTCTTCATTTCGTCCTTGAAGCCTTCTTCGCGCTGATCGGTCGTCGAGATTCCGGGCTTCACATTGGAAACATAGACCTTGCCCTTCTCGCCGATGGCTTTGGCCAACGCGCGCGCCGCCATACGCCCGCCGAGCACGTTGTCGGAAGCGACATAGGAAATCGGGAAGTCCGCGTCGCCGGCACCCGTCTGGAACACGCCTGTGCCGATATAGGTATCGACGCAGACGATCGCGATGCCGGCATCGTGTGCCTTCTTCAACGGTGCGATCAGCTGAACCTTGTCGGTGGGCGCAATCATAATGGCGTGCGGCTTCTTGGCAATGACCGCATCGAGAACGGGAACCTGCAGCGAGACGTTCCATTCCGCCGCACCCTGATAGATGAGTTCGGCGCCGACGGCCTTCGCCGCGGCTTCGGCACCATGGTGCATGGTGACATAGAAACCGTCAGCCGTCAGTCCGGGAATAAGCGCAATCCTGATCTTTTCTTGCGCCGACGCCTGCCCGGCAAACAGCGAGGTGAATGCGACAGCGGTTGCTGCGCCCATTATCTTTACAAATGAACGACGTTTCATGGGTTCCTTTTTAAATGAGCACGTACAGGGACGAGCCTCGTTGTCTGGGCTGTTCGGAAATTGAGCATCGGTGGAGGCGATTGTGTTGCACAACTTTGGTGTGGAAGCATGGCTGGATAGATTGATGGAGGGGAGCGCCGGAGGGAATACCGGACAACTCGAGCAGAGGATGCTCGATCTTGAGCTCGCGGTCGAGCAAAACTTGTCTGATGAGAATATATTTTCAGACGCGCGTAGTGTTTGACTGGGCCTTGAGGGGCTGTCAATCCATGACGAATTGAACGGCATCTAGATACGCCTCCGGTGAATTGCGCTTCGCCAAACGATACTACGGAATAATGGCGATTTTAATGCCTGTCCGGGCCCACGCCAGTTCAAGCGCTTTGCCATATTCTGCCAGCGGAATCTCGTGCGTCACGAGCTCGTCCACCTTGACCTTTCCGTTTTCGAGGTAGTCTAGTGCCCGTGGAAAGGAATTTAGCTGCGCGAAGGAACCCTTGATCGTTACTTCGCGCCGCATGATATCGGCTGGTTTGATGCGAGCAAGGGCATCGTCAGGATAAACGGCGTAAACGAGGACCGTGCCGCGGCGGCGTACAAAACTGAGAGCATCTTCAAGCAGTGTCGTTGAGCCGGTCGCCTCCACGATGTAATCGAATCCGCTGGGACTAAGCTCTCGCAGGCGGCGGCGATGAACCTCGGGGTCCTTGCGATCAACCGCGACCACATCGTCGGCAGCCAAGCGGGCGATGAGATCCAGTTTCGGTCCCGCCGGGGCCGCCACGATCACCCGAGCTGCACCATTCAGTTTGAGCAGCTGCGCTACTACTTGTCCCGTTGGACCTGCGCCCATCAAAAGGACATCGCTACCAGGCTTCATTGCGAGGACCTCCATACCGTGACAAGCGCAAGCGGTGGGCTCGATCATGACTGCCTCGCGTCTGAGAGCTTTTCAATGGGGAACACGCGATCGGATGGAAGTTTGATGTATTCTGCAAAGGCGCCGTTGATCTCTACTCCGATACCGCCGAGGTTCTCACACAACAGATAATCGCCACGCTGGCAGTAGAAGCATTTGCCGCAAGGGATGGTGGTGCTCGCTGTGGCGCGCTGACCCTTCTTAAGTCCGGTCACTTCGGAACCGAGCTCAACGATTTCACCGGAAAACTCATGACCAGGCGTGAGCGGAAAGCGCGGCCCAAAATCACCCTCGTGGACGTGCAGGTCGGTACCGCAGAGGCCGCACGCGTGCACGCGCAGCAGAACTTCATCGGAGCTTATCTTAGGCGTGTCAATATCTCGGTATGTGAACTGTCGAGGGGCGTCGTAAACAATGGCTTTCATGATTGCTTAGTTTGTCATTGAAACAAACAAAGTCAAGGCTTTTTTGAAGATTTTATCTTCGCAATGGGTTCTCGAATGCCCGGCACACTTGAGCCTGCGATGTTCTCAGCGGACTTGCCTCTTGGAGAGAAATCCTTCAGAAAATTGCTGTCCGGCACACTAAGAATCCGGTCGTATACCAGGGCCGCTCCCCCGAGGGCGGAACTGTCCTTGCCAAATGATGAAAGGTCGATTTCCAAATTCTCGACGGTCGGAAAGCACCGCTCGCGCAGGCGGCGTCTGACATCTTCCTCTACGAATCGAAAGAGTTCGGATAGCGATCCGGCCAGGATAACACGTTTCGGATTGAATAAATCGGCGAGGTTTCTGATCGCCAAGGTAAGCCACTCTCCCCATATCCTAACAATTTTTTGGGCGCTCGGAACCTCTTTCCTAAGGTCCCGTAGAAAGGTTTCGATGTTTTTGGCTTTTCCCCCGACCCGCCGGTAGGGCGCGAGCAAAGCGTCTCGACCTAGATTAGTCTCAAGAAAGCCCATCCCTTCGGCTTGCCCATTGCTGGCCGGGTCAAGGGTAAGATGGCCGATTTCTCCGGCAAGACCGTCGCTACCTCGAAAAATTCTTCTGTCGAAGATCATGCCAGCTCCTACTCCAACATCCAAAAAGAGCAGGCAAAGATCGCTTTGACCTTTCCGGCGGCCAAACGAAAGCTCTGCCAATGCCGCTCCGTTGGCGTCATTCTCGACAAATATCGGGATGTCCAACTGAGATGTGATGGCGCTTTTCAGGTCCACATGATGCCAACGTAAGGTCGGCGCGCTACGAATGACCCCTTCTGTATCGACCAGTGCCGATACGGTGACGCCGACGCCTCGCAAGCGATCCGAACCCCCTAGCTGAACAGACCACCCCGCCTGAACAAGATCGACGAGATCTCGGCAAACGGCCTCTGGCTTTGTCGACCGCAGCTTTGTGGTCTCTCGATAAATGATCGAGCCTTCAAGATTAATCAAAACGAGGTGAATGTGCTCGACGTTAATCTCCGCCCCGAGAAAAAATGCTCCTTCCGGGTTCAATTTCAACCCGGTGCCTGGCCGGCCCGTTGCTTGTGTAATGAAGGTCTGTCCAGCCTCAATAACCAGATCCATCTCCATCAACTCGCCTGTAACAGCGGTTAGAGTGGATCGCGTCAGGTTCAGAGATCGCGCGAGTTCAGCCCTCGAAAGGGTTCCCTCCTCTTTGAGTAACCTCAAGACGCGAGTTTGGTTAATGCGACGGATTAGACTCGGTGTAGCCATCGGATCAATCAATGGATCCCCAGCAAGCTGTTTGTCAACATTCAAAACAAAGTCATTCGATTGATGTTATTAGAAAAGCTGTGTCCACTCGTGACCGGTGAAAAAGAGCGCGGTCGCATAAGAAGATGTCCGAAGTAGCTGCGGCGATCCTCGCGTAACTCCGCAGGAGCTGGCCCAATTGCGAAGCTGTATGGTAGCGCAGCTCAGTTTTCTCGGACGCGAACTTCTTGGGAGCCTGGCTCGCAAGCGGAGTGAGATCTTGCTCGGCGATGTTGAATAGCGTATTTAGTGTTTATGAGTGTTCCCTCTGTGACACTGACGCTCCTTGCCTCTTTGCTAATCATCGGATGCGCCTCTACAGAACACCCCCCCTCGCTCGAGGACTCCCACGGGTTCAAGCCTACTGCCGCTTATCGGGTGGCACAATAAGCGAAACCCAACCACGCTTGAAGGCGCAACGGCACCCGTGGCGTCCAGACATTCTTGGTTCTGACCACATCAACACAGCCGTGTCGGCTCGAAATTGAGAAGAGCAAGCGAGCGAAACCGACCAACGGTAGGACGGCTGCTAGATGACGACCGGACTTGGTTTGACTGGTGAAGAGAAGGTGCTTGCACGTTGTCCGCTTTCCTTGCAAAGACTCCGTCTATGAGTTCGTCCAATGTCGAAACTAATCCGCCCATTTCACCGCTCGGCTGTTCTCTTTTGGTCCGAGCCGACCAGGGCCGTACAATGCATGCGTTTGGCCACGCAGTGGTAATACTGCTCGACGGCAAACAAACCGGCGAGAAGTTCACGGCTTTTCTCAATATCACACCACCGGGCGGAGGGCCGGGGCCGCATTACCACGAACACGAAGACGAATGGTTCTATATCGTCGAGGGCCGCGTTAGTTTTTTAATTAACGGCACCTGGACCGACATGTTCCCGGGCGATTGCGTTTACTCCCCGCGCAGTTCGGTCCACGCTTTCAAGAATAATACCGATCAGACGATCCGCGTGTTCATCAATATCGCTCCTTCGGGATTCGAACGATTCTTCGCCGAGGCAGCCGAGTGGTGGGCGAATCCAGAGCGCGACATGAGCCGCATAGCGGCGATTGAGGAGAAATACCGAACCTTTTCCGTGAAACAATGAGACCTACTTGGAAGGGTCGCGGAGTGAGGTTGTACGGGTGAAAGTCACAATTCAAGGTTCTGTGGCAGGTGGCAACCGGCTTACGATGTCCTGCACCTGCGGGGAGAGATCAATGTGATGATGCACCATCTTCCAGCCCGCTGCTTCTCGGCGATAGATATTCGTGACGCGACCCTCGAACTGCCCCCGCTCACCGGCGAGGGTTGCCTCGATGCGTTCCGTATCTATCGTGTAGGCTAGATCACTTCCGACGCGGAGCAGTAAATCGTTCACGGCTACCTGCCCACCCGAGGTCAAGCTGGCAAACTGCTCCCACGTTGCCCGGACCTCCTCCCAGCCAACTTGCCGACCAGGAACCGAATGCATCGCTGTCACATCCGGTCCATGCGACCAGACCTCCATCATCGGCTTAGGATCGCCGTTCAGAAAGCGGTTCAATGCCGCGTAGAATTGTTCTGATGCCTGGAGGACTTCTTCTTCTGTTGACATAAGATCGTGCGTTTGGCGGCAGAGTGACAAGAGTACGCCTATTCTCAATCCCCAATTCGCAGTAAGTGTTCCCACTGGCGAAATTCGCCTTTGAAGCCAAGACTCTCGGCGATTTGGAAAGTCGAGATCACGCAACGCTCGATCTGCTTTCCACGCTTGCCTGCCCGTTCGCAAGCTGACCGAAACTCCCGGCGCGACAGCGACTAATATTGGCATTTTCGATATCCCACATTCATTACCTTTCTGGTAGTTAAAAGCGTGAAGCCTCTGCTCCGTTACTTTTATAGTTGTCCACCATTCAGCTAAGAAATGCCTTGATTCTTTCGGCGATGAAGTCTCCCTCTTCTTCCAGGGCAAAGTGCCCCGTATCGAGCAGGTTAAGCTCAGCTTTTGGCAGATCACGCTGATAGGCTTTTGCTCCCTCTACGGTAAAGAACGGATCGTTCTTTCCCCACAGGATCAGGGTGCGAGGCGGGCTGGTACGGAAGTACTCGTGCCAGCCGTCATAAAGCGCGAGGTTGGAGTTATAATCGTGGAGCAAGTCGAGTTGGATCGCGTCATTTCCAGGGCGATTGAGGAAGATCTGGTCAAACGTCCAATTGTCCGGACTAATCTGTTTCGGGTTCTTCGCACCGTATGTGTACTGAAAGGTGGTAGTCTCCAGCGTGAGCAGCGCACGCACGGGTTTCTCTGTTTCCGTATTGCGGTTAGCCCAGAACGGCTTCATCGGATCGAAGGCGCCGCCGATGCCTTCCAGGTACGCATTCCCGTTCTGCACGACGATGGCTTCAATCGCTTCTGGATGCTTCGACGCGATCCGGTATCCCACAGGAGCACCGTAATCCTGCACATAAATGCTGAACTGCTTTAGGCCAAGAACGCCGAAGAGCAATTTCTCCACGTACGTCGCCAGGTTATCGAAGGTGTAGGAAAACTCTCCGACGTTCGGTGCATCGCTATATCCGAAGCCGATATAGTCGGGCGCAATCACATGAAAGTTCTTTGCAAGCAGCGGAATCAGCTTGCGGTACATGTGGGAAGAGGTCGGGAAACCGTGAAGGAGCACAATCGTTGGAGCACTCTTGTCTCCGGCTTCGCGGTAGAACATCCTGTGGCCATCGTTCCCTTTACCGACGTGAAGTTCGCCGCGGCGCATTCCCAACACCGCCGGGATCGGGCTTGAGAACGCTGGCGTTGAGTTGGATGGTCGTGGCTACATTCGCGTTAATGAGCGGCTGGAGACGACTGCACCCGGTGTCTGGGCCCTGGGGGAATGCGCCGGTAGCCCCCAGTTCACGCACGTATCCGTCGACGACTTTCGAATCATCAGGGACAATCTGGCTGGAGGGAAGCGCAGCACGCGCGATCGTCTGGTTCCATACTGCTTGTTCACGGACCCTCCACTTGCCCACGTGGGACTGAGCGAAGGCGATGCGCAACGCCAAGGCGTCGCCGTACGCGTCGCGAGGTTGCCGATGAGCGCGGTGCTGCGCACAGAGGCGACGGGCGAAACAGAAGGCTTCATGAAGGCTCTTGTCGGAGGCAGTGACGACCGCATTCTCGGCTTCACGATGATCGGTTCCGAGGCCGGCGAGGTCATGGTCGCGGTGCAAACGGCGATCCTGGCAAACTTGCCATATGGGAGGCTCCGAGACGCCGTTCTCGTCCACCCCACGATAGCGGAAGGACTCGGTGCACTCTTTTCGAATGTGCCGCCTGGGACCATAGAATAGGTCACGCCGAAAAGTGCGTTGTTGACGCCCTGATTCCCGCTTTCAACGGTTGCGGGCCCCCGCCCCGCGGCGCTACGCTGACTCGGCCGTCTGGGTTTGCTATTCCTTTTCCTGTTGAGGACTCCTCTATCTTAGTGAGGTAGGCGGCCCGTCGTTGGTCGACCTGATACAGGAATCTTCCTGGGATGTCGTTAAACTGACTGTCACGCAGCCTGAGATCGGCGCGATACTCGGCCATGTTCTATGGAAGGAGATCCAGTATGAACGGGTAGGAACCGAACAGTGCGTCAAGGATCGTCGAGCTCACCGTTCATCTCGTCAACCACGGCATGAGGTCGCTACCAGAGAAGTTTGTTCTTGTTGTAACCTGTCAGAGTATTTTGGAGAAGGTATGTTCGTATGGTATGTTTACGTAGTACTTATGAAGGAGGACATCCCAGAAGATGGCGAACACAAATTGGAAGTACTCGATATACGACCACCTGCAATGTTCGTCGCAGATGACCCGGGTCTCGATTTCCTTAACTCCATCGGGACGCCGGCCGGCACGGTTATCGAGTGGTTGGCCGACGGCGAGGACCTTCTGGCTTGGCTCGAACAAGCCAAGCTCATAGATACCGCCGACGCCGCCGCCATTCGTGCAAATTCCTTCCCTGGAGAGCTCGACGAAGTGGCCGCTCAAGCGCGCGCCCTACGCGAGTGGTTTCGCAAGTTCGTGCTTACTCATATGGGCCGCCCTCTGACAGCCAAAGCACTGGATCTGCTAGAGCCTCTAAATCGCGTTCTTGAACGGGACGATCAGGACCGAGCAATCGTGGCGGGGGCTGATCATGCGCGGCATCACCACGCGAGGTCGGGGCTCGAGTTGCGCTCTCTACGACGATGGAGTACGCCAAATTCCCTGCTTCTCCCCCTCGCACAAGCAATGGCCCATCTCGTCTGTTACCAGGATTTTTCCCTCGTGAAAGGGTGCGAGGGCAAAGCGTGTGTGCTTTTATTTCTCGATAGGACACATGCGCGCGCACGTCGTTGGTGCAGTATGTCGATCTGTGGAAACCGCGCAAAGCAGGCAGCTCATCGCAAACGCTCTCCAGGAAAGCCCGGATCGAAGGCACTGAAGCGAGCGAAAAGAGCCGCTTCCATAAATTCGCGGATCATGCTCAACCGCGATTGGAGATAGTCGACGGAACAGCGCGCGCTTGGTCTCCTCGTCGTTTACCTTCTTGAACTGGTGGTCCTTGCCGACGGCACGAGCGCGCCATGGCTCACCGGGCGTCGACCACATTGCTGCGGCGAAGGCCAGCCACAGCAGTCCGCTGACCCCTGGGGCCGCGTGCGGCCCAGAACTCGCCAAGATCAGCCTGACCAGCCCTAAGATGATGCCCAGCCCGCACCGCCCTATTTAAGCATATTGCTCTCTAAATCGCAGGAGGATACGTGCCAGGGAAACTATTTCCGGCTTCTCGCATAACAGAGTCGAGTCCTTGAGAGAGCTTAGGAATAGCATCGATATTGATGAGCCAAGACGCACGATCATCCCAGTAAATGCTTCGCTCTGGCTTAATCAATGGGTCGTCATCAAGCAGTCCCGCGGGAACAACATAATACTGCCTAGTACGATTGAAACGCGGAACGGCCGATCCGCATTTCTTGCAGAACCATCTCATATACCCGGGATTTGCGGCACGATCCTCGAAACGCTCAATCAAATGCTCACCGGCGATCCATCGGAAACTATCGAGCGCAAAGAATAGATTTGCAGCGTAGGCTGCTGAAGTCGCCTTGCGGCACGACGGGCAATGACAACACTGGAAGCGTATGGGAGGAAGCGCTGCTTCGAAGCATACATTCCCACATAGACAGCTTCCATTTATAGTAGGCATAGTTGCCATGTTGAATCTCGTTCTGAGCAGCTAACGCCAAAGCTCAGCGGGGCGCGATAGCGCATGCGCTGGAGCGCTTAGATGTGCGATGAATGTCTGCGTTGACATCAACCTGGACCCGAGACGCAAGAACCTCTTCCGCGATCGTCAGCCGCCCGACGTGTGCCGCAAAATGGCCGGGACGACAAACTGATAGGAAATCGCTTTTGCCTCTGCGGGGCGTTGGCCCGGAGTCTGAAGCCGAAAACGTGCGTTTCCATGGGCGCAGAGTGACAAAAGTGGGCCGGGAAGTCAAACACGGGCTTTTTCGGGTTGGGGGCGCGCCCGCAACCCGAAAAAGCTGCCGCCAGAGGGCTTGAGCCGCTGAACAAGGGGTGCGAGAGGCGCACTTGGGCGCTGTCGGACGTTTCAGGTGGCGGAGAACGCCACGACCGGTTCGGTGTCGTAGTCGGAGAAGGGGTCGGCGAGCCACGGATCGAGGGTCGTTTCGCCCGGCGGATCGGTGCCGCCATGCACGCGCACCCCCTCTTGCCAGAGCCCGAGATGGCGCAGGATGCGCTCGATGACATCCTCCTCGTCGATGGGCGAAACGATGCGCATTTCCCATGAGCACTTCGGGCACCGCAGCGCGTCGGCCTCCCACACCTTCTTGATCAACTCGCGCCACTTCTTAGAAGGGATGCGGCGCGGCTCGTGGGCAGAAACGTCGATCACTTCCACGATTTCGGCTAGCGTGATGACCTTCATCTCCTTGGTGGCGAAAAAGGAGCGCAATTGATCGAGAGAGCAGTTGCTCGCAGTAAAGGAACCAATGACCAGAATCTCCGCGCATTAGAATAGCTTATCCACACGATCTTATCGAACTCTGTCGGGCTCGGGAGATCCGGACGAAATTCCGCAACTTTTACAGCATCTCAGCCTAAATGGCTATCGCCGATTCGACCGTGCTTTCCGCCACTGTTGACATAGTCTCCATCAAACCGGAATCGCACTTCCTTATAGTTGTCAGCGAAATATACCAGCAGCGCCCAAATGAAAATAATAAGGCCCGCCATCTCGAGACTTTCCTCAACAGTTGCAATCATGCTGTACGTAAAATTTTGTTGTCCGTGTAATTCAGCGTAGGCGCCCCCTATAAGCTCGACACCGATGCTCCCTCCGACGTAAAGGATCACAGCCATCAAGAAAGCGAGCCTCGTTTTCGCAGGAAGACCGAGCAAGAATCTCACGAACAATAGCGTGAGAACGAGTATAAGTGCGATGCCGGGAATTACCCAAGCGAAATAAAAGATGCCGAGTTGAGCATCGCCCAACAGCTTGCGTGTCGGCTCAATCAGCCTCTCATGAAGGGAAACTGCCTCATCAGCTGCCATGAGCAAGAATCCGCATGAAAGGATCGCCCAATGTGAAACGTGAGAAGCCATTTGGTTTCTTTTTAGTACGGTGATGACCGCAAGAAGTAGAGCTGCGAATAGCAATAGAAACGTGGAGAAAAAAGTCGGGATATTCTGCTCGGCATCGACGTAAAAAAGCGTGACGAGCCCAAAAATGGTGGGATGCCCAGTCAAGTAAGCCGTCAACTGCCCTCCGGTGCTGGCAAGAACCAGAAGAAACGCCACTAGTCCCAATACGCGAGCAATACGCGACGGTTTCACTGAAATTTGATTAGATACCATCTTATATGGCTTCCTACCGGGGGGTTTCTCGGATTTGAACTTCATATTCTTTGTCGCTGTCGGATGACCGCTTCCTCCAATATTCCAGGCCGCGGCCTGTATTGTAGTCCCACTGCGTAAATTGCCCCCCAATTTTGTCCAGACACTCGACTATTTGTTCAGAGAGCCACTTGAGCTTGGATGAACATTTTTCGGCGACTTCAAGGAAAGACTCCTCTTGCTCCTGCTGGGCCACTCTTCGAAGCTCCTCATTGATTGCTTCGACGCTCTTGCCGGCGGCAACCTCAAGAAAAGCCAACTGGAACGCTCGGTCAAACAAGCGCAGCTGAAGCGCATTGTGGTCCGGAGTGTCCTCGGTTTCCGGGCCGCCGGTTATGATGATATTGAAGAAGGCAGGATGGCGAGTTTCGAGGCTTCGCATCAGGCCAGGCTGACCTTTTACCCAGTCGAGATAATTAACGTCGGATAAGAGCCGTTCGATTGGCTGACCTGCGTACTTTCCAAAGGGGACAATTTCAGCGCTCACGGGATGTTTTCAGAAACGGACTCGGAGTCATGGGTTGCGTTGCGGAGAAGTTTAAACTCGGCCAGATCCAGCGGCGGCATCAACGATTCAATAGACGGCAATCCGTCTAGGAGGGCTCGCGCTGCCGACGTGGTGAGCGCGCCGGCGAGCAGTT
Organism: uncultured Verrucomicrobiae bacterium; assembly: GCA_963708595.1. Classification (GTDB taxonomy): domain Bacteria; phylum Verrucomicrobiota; class Verrucomicrobiia; order Chthoniobacterales; family Terrimicrobiaceae; genus DASTFP01. The sequence continues at coordinate 20,923 of CAVPTR010000014.1, read as the reverse complement.
GGCCCTGGAATTCCACGGAATCACGCTCGATGCGCGCCTTGGCGGTCTTCACGAGGGCGGCTGCACGGCTCTGGGCGACCTTGCGCAACTCCTCGCGGCGGCGCTTGGTGAGGTTCTCGCCACGTTCCCACCAGTGCACGCTGAGGTCCGGCCGCGCCCACTTCGGGATGCCGCGTTGCTCGCACCGCTCGGCAATCGCGCGCCGGGCGGCTTCAACCGCCGCGCTGGCGTCTTCGTGGGCGGCTTTCCAGATGGCATCCTCATCGAAGGCGAATTCTCGCGCGAGTTGTTCCTCGAATTGCGCGATGAGGTGCGCGCCGTAGGCTTCCGCGTCTTCCGCGCCCTAGTCCGCGAGCGGTCATACTTCAGCAGCGCGTCGCGGTCGCTGCGGTTGATTGTTGGTTCCGCGCCGTCCGCCGGATCCGTGCGGCGGCGCCCGTTACTTGAGTTTGGGTGTTCATATTGGCGTTGTGAAAGCCGCCGCGGCGTCAGCCTTGAGTTGGTTTGACGGAATTCGAGTCGTGGCGAGCGGGCAACGGTACGCAACGTTACGCGTTACATTTTGTAACGCTCCGCAAGGTGTCTGTAGGAACGTTACAAAACAAGCGTTACGCACCCCCCTATATAAGGGGGTGCGTAGCGTTGTAACGTTCCCCTTGCTCAGGCCGGTTGAAACCAGTTCCTTGACCTCGTCGGAGCGGTTGAAAACCCACTTCTCTTCCACTACGGCAGCTACGAGACGACTTTTCTAAAAAGAATGCGATCGCGATACGGTGTTCCTTCGGAGAGCAAAGTCGGCGCAAGCGCTGTTGAGCGGCCAACGAATCTTCTGTCGGTCATCTTTGCCAAAGTTTACTTCCCCACCTACTCCAACACTCTGAAGGAGATCGCTCGGTTCCTCAACTTCACCTGGTCGGAAGCGGAAGCATCTGGTTCTACCGCGATTGTTTGGCGCCAGCAGTGGGAACGATCATACTCTCACGCGCTCATGCAGAGACTGATCACCTATAACGCCGAGAACTGCGAGGCTCTCGCCCGTTTGGAAGAACGGCTCCTTTACCTTTCCCTTGACCGCGAGGTGCCAGAGCTACCGGCTCCGCAGGCGTCGTACACGCAGACTCGCTGCTGCAGAATCCCTCTCGTACTTTAAAAAGAATCACTTTCAATTTACAGAGTTCGAGAAAATCAACCAAGCGGCCTATTGGAATTATCAGCGCCGAGAGGGTTTTGGTTAGATCGAGTAAACACCTGAAAAGAATTGCCCGTAAGGCCGCGAAAAAAACGCGGACGACTAGCCCCGCCCTCAAACATGCGCCAGCTCCTTCTTTTCTTCAGGAGCTTCATCGTCATCGAGGTTTTCGTCTTCGGGCTGATCCGAATCGTCCGGCGCGTGCGTCGGCTTCACTTTGAAGAGCCGCATCACGGTCACGAAATAGAGCGGGACGAAGAACAGCCCGAGAAGGGTCGTGGTGATGGCGCCGCCGACGATACTGGTGCCAATCGCGTTCTGGCTTCCGGAGCCGGCGCCTGTGCTGAGTGCGAGCGGAAGCACGCCGAGGCCAAAGGCGATCGAGGTCATGAGAATCGGGCGCAGCCGCTGGCGGACGGCGTGCAGCGCGGCATCGACGAGTGTCGCGCCGCGATCAAAACGCTCTTTGGCAAACTCGACCACGAGGATCGCGTTCTTGGCCGAGAGGCCGATGATCGTGATCAGGCCGATCTGGAAATAGATGTCGTTGGGCATGCCGCGCAGGCTCGTGGCGGCGACCACGCCGAGCGCGCCGAGCGGCATATCCATCATGACCGAGAAGGGGATGGCCCAGTTCTCGTAAAGCGCGGCGAGGCAGAGGAAGACCATGACCAGCGCGATGGTGTAAAGCGCGGCGGATTTCGAGCCGGAGAGTCGCTCTTCGTAGGAAAGCCCGGCCCACTCGATGCCAATGCCCGGGGGCAGCGCTTTGGCCATTTGCTCGATCTCGCGCATGGCTTCGCCGGAGCTGTGGTCAGCCGCGGGTTCGCCGAGGAGGGAGACGGATGGCGAGCCGTTGAAACGCTCGAGCTTTGGTGAGCCGAGCGTCCACTGCGCAGTGGAGAAGGCGGAGAACGGCACCATGCCGCCTTGCGCGTTGCGTACATACCAGCGGTTCACGTCTTCGGGCAGCATGCGGAAGGGCGCGTCGCCCTGAACGAAGACTTTTTTCACGCGGCCTTTGTCGATGAAGTCGTTGACGTAGGTGGAGCCCAGGATGGTGCTCATCGAGGCGTTGATGTCGGCCAGCGAAAGGCCCAGCGCGCTCGCTTTTTCCTGGTCGATATCGATCTGATACATGGGCATGTCGTCGAGGCCGTTGGGACGCACTTTGGTGACCACGGAATTTTGCATGGACATGCCGAGGAGTTGATCGCGCGCGCCCATGAGCGTCTCGTGGCCGAGACCGGCGCGGTCCACCAGGCGCACGTCGAAGCCGGTCGCGGTGCCCAGCTCCAGCACGGCCGGGGGCGCGAAGGCGAAGGCGAAGGCATCCTTGAACTTCATAAACTTGCCCATCGCGCGGCCCTGAATCGCCTTCACTTTCTGTTCGGGCCGGCGACGCTCCTCCCAGTCTTTGAGCTTCACGAACATGAGCACTTGATTTTGCCCGTTGCCGCTGAAGCTGAAGCCGAGCACGCCGAACCCTCCCTCGACGAGGTCTTTCTCCTCCTCGAAGAAATGGTTCTCCATTTTTTTCAGGACCTTGTCGGCCTGCTCACGGGTCGAGCCGGGCGGAAGTTGCGCCATGGCGAAAAGCACGCCCGTGTCTTCATCGGGCAGAAAGCCGGTGGGCGCGCGCAGAAAAAGCACGACGACCACGGCGCCGATGAGCGCGTAGAAAACGAGCGCGCGTCCGCTGCGCCGGAGAAACGCGCCGACGCCGCTGGCGTAGCGGTCCGCGTTGCGATCGAAGACACGGTTGAACCAGCCGAAGAAGCCGCGCTTTTTCCCGTGGTGGCCTTTCGGAATCGGCTTCAGCATCGCCGCGCAGAGCGCGGGGGTGAGGATCAGCGCGATCATCACCGAGAGGGCCACGGCGCTCGCGATAGTGAGCGAGAACTGCCGGTAGATCACGCCGCTGGAACCGGTGAAGAAGGCCATGGGCACAAAGGCCGCGCAGAGCACGAGCCCAATGCCGACGAGCGCGCCGCTGATTTGGTCCATCGACTTGCGCGTCGCTTCCTTCGGCGAAAGTCCTTCCTCCTGCATCACGCGCTCGACGTTTTCCACGACCACGATGGCGTCATCGACGAGCAGGCCGATGGCGAGCACGAGACCGAAGAGGGTGAGCGTATTGATGGAATATCCGGCGGCCGCCATGACGCCGAACGTGCCGAGCAGCACGACCGGCACGGCGATCGTGGGGATTAGCGTGGCGCGCCAGTTTTGCAGGAAGAGATAGATCACGAGGAAGACGAGCACGATGGCTTCGAGCAGCGTCTTCACGACTTCCTTCACCGAGATGCGCACGAAGGGCGTGGTGTCGTACGGGTAGATCGCTTTCACGCCCGGCGGGAAAAACGCTGAGAGCTCCGCGACCTTCTTTTTCACCGCGGCCACGGTTTCGAGCGCATTGGCGCCCGTCGCGGGCCGGATGGCCATGCCGCTCGCCGGTTTGCCGTTGTAGCGCGCGAGCGTGGTGTAGGTTTCGCTGCCGAGTTCGAGCCGCGCGACGTCGCGCAGGAAGACGCGCGAGCCGTCCGTGTTGACGCGCAGCAGGATGGCGCCGAATTGCTCCGGCGTTTGCAGCCGGCTCTGCGCGATGATCGTGGCATTCAGCAACTGACCCGGCATCGCCGGCAGGTCGCCCAGCGCGCCCGCGGAGATCTGCGCATTCTGGGCCCGGACCGCCGTAACTACATCCGAGCTGGCGAGCTGGTATTTCGTGAGCTTGTCCGGATCGAGCCAGATGCGCATGGCGTATTGCGTGCCGAAGGTCTGGATCTCGCCCACGCCCGGCAGACGGCTGATCGGATCCTTCATCACGCTGGAGTTGTAGTCCGCGAGGTCCGTGCCAGACATGCTGCCGTCCTCGGAGATCAGGCCGACGACGATGAGGAAATTGCGCACCGACTTGTTCACCTGCACGCCCTGCTGCTGCACCTCCTGCGGGAGGAGCGGCGTGGCGAGGGCGACTTTGTTTTGCACCTGCACCTGCGCGATGTCCGGATTGGTGCCGCCTTCAAAGGTGACCGTGATCGTCACCGTGCCGTCCGAAGTGCTCGCTGACTCGATGTAGCGCAGGTTGTCGATGCCGTTGAGCTTTTGCTCGATCACTTGTGTGACGGTGTCCTCGAGCGTCTTGGCCGAAGCGCCGGGGTAATTCGCGATCACGCTGATGGTCGGCGGCGCGATGCTCGGATACTGCGCGATGGGCAGGCTCGTGATCGAGAGCGCGCCCGCGAGCATGATGATGATGGCGATGACCCACGCAAAGACGGGCCGGTCGATGAAGAATCTGGACATGGCTTGGCTTCCTTCGAGTGGCCGCGCTCAGCGCGCGAGAGACCGTCGCCGGCGCCTGCGAAGGTGCGGCGGGGATTGCTTTGACCGGCGCGCCCGGACGGACGCGCTGGAGATTGTCCACGATGACTTGATCGCCCGGTTTCAATCCCGCGGTGACCAGCCATTGATTGCCGACCGCTCGCGGAGTCTGAAGCACGCGCAGCTCGGCCGTGCCGTTCGCGCCTACGACCAGCGTCGTCGGCTCGCCCTTCGAGTTGCGGCTCACCGCGAGTTGCGGCACGAGGATGGCGTCCGGCGAACTGCCTTCCTCCAGCCGCGCGCGCACAAACAAACCAGGAAGCAGCTCGCCGCGCGGGTTCGGGAAAATCGCGCGCACCGTAACGGAATTCGTCGTCGCATTCACCGTCACGTCGGAAACCTCCAGCGAGCCCTCTTCCGGATAGATCTCGCCGTCTTCGTGGATGAGCTTCACGCGAGGTTTCCCCGTCTCGTCCGCCTTGAGCCGTCCGCTCGCAAGGTCGCGCCGCAACCGCAGGAGTTCACTACTGGCCTGCGTCACGTCCACGTAAACGCGGTCGAGCTGCTGCACCGTGGCGAGCAAGTTCGCCGCGCTCGCCTGCACGTAAGCGCCCTCGGTCACCTGCGAAATGCCAATGCGCCCCGTGATTGGCGAAGTCACTTTTGTGTAATCGAGAGTGATCCGCGCCGCCTGCACCGCCGCCTTCCCAGAAAGCACGTCCGCGTCGTAAGTGCGCTCGTTGGCGAGCGCATCGTCATAGTCCTGCTTGCTGATCGCCTTGGCCGTCAGAAGTTGCTTGAAGCGTTCCTCTTTCAGCCGCGCCGTCGTCGCATTCGCCTCCGCGCGGGCGAGTGTGCCCAGCGCGCTGTTGAGCGCCGCCTGGTAAGGCGCCGAGTCGATTTCATAAAGCACCTGCCCCTCGGCGACATCGCTGCCTTCCGTGAAGAGCCGCCTCAAGACGATGCCGTTCACGCGCGCCCGCACCTCCGCCACACGAAACGCCGAGATGCGCCCCGGCAGATCCTGCGTCAGCGTTACCGGCGCCGGCGCAATGGTGAGCACACTGACTTCCATCGGCCCCCAGGACCTCCAGGCGGCCCGGCTTGTTTCTTCTCACAGCCCGCGATGAGCGCGGCCGCGATGACCGCGAGGCTTCCAGCGCGGATGATGTGGAACAACGACCGGCGCGTGAGCGCGGGCTTCGTTGAAAAGTGTGACGGGATCATAGATAGGAATTGTGTGGAGACGCGCAGAAGGTCAGCGCTCTCCGGTGTGGTGTTGGGCTAGCGAGATTTCGACCACGGCGCGGACATCCCGGCGGCCATGAAGGAAATCAGGCGCTGGATCAGCCCCTCGCGGTCCGGCTTCATCGCTGCCGGATTGAGCATCGCATAAGGCATTTGGTCAAACCGCAGCCACGTCTGCAACCCGTGGTGCAGCGCCCCGCACAGGAAGCACATACGCCAGAACAGATCCTCCGGCGGCAATCCCGGCACCGCTCGCAGAATCGCCGAGTCGAACCGGTGTGCGACCTCGGCAAACTGCTGCTCGACAAATTTCTTCACCTCCGCATTTGGCTCCTGAAAGGATCGGCTGATCAGCCGCATGAAGTCGTCGCAATTTTTCGCGCCTTGCTCCTCGCTCTCCAGCGCCGGGCGAATCAACGCGTCGAGGATCTGCTCGAGCTTCAACTTCCGCCGACCCACTCCGGCCTCCAGCGCATCAAGCCGCGCAATGCGTTCCCGATTCACGGGCTCAATGCGCCGCGCGAACACCTCGAGTGCCAGACGATCCTTCGTCCCGAAATGATAATTGATCGCCCCGAGATTGGCCCCTGCCGCCTTGATGATGTCGCGCACCGAAGTCCCCTCAATTCCGTTTTGGGAAAACAGCCGCTCCGCCGCGTCGAGGAGTGCGACGCGGGTGGCGAGCTGGGAAACCGGCGAAGTAGTGCTAAGATCAGCGGAGTTCATACGTATGCATGAAACGAACGTATGACCTTCCGATCCACTGTCAAGCCACAATATCGCTTCCTGCGGACGTCATCCGAGCAATCACGTGTTTTCAAATTCGTGAACCCCACTGGCCCACGACGAGAAGTCTTTCGATTTGAGTCAAGAGTGCGACAATTCTCAAAGTGTCTTCGCGCTCTGCGCTCTACTTCGCGCGTTTGATGAAAATCTTTTGAGGCACGAACACGGAGCGCTGCGCGGAAGTATGTGCTTGCGCGGCGGTGACGCTGAGTTGGAACTGGCGCTGATCGAGTTGATTGAAGATCTGGCTCATGGCTGCCCGATTCAGATCGACTGAACTGTGGGGTGATCCTTGCGTTTCCGCGAAAATAGAGGTCGCAGGCCGCGACGGGATAAATATCGACTGTCCTTTCGCTCTCGCTAAGCTCGCAGCAACGATCAAACAGGCCAAAGCTGCTATCTTTACGAGAAAATTTAGCTTGGCTGCCCTCCTTCCCGCCGCCAAGAACAGCACATTGATGGTTTTGTAAACTTCCGCTATTCCTCTCGCTCCCTCTGGGGTGACTTGGGAATCGAGCCGCTTATTCGCCTCAGCGATGAGATAGATGAGTGCTAAGGATGCATTGTGCGCGTATCCGTAGTGGATTGCGCCGTCTGGTGTGTGGTAGTTTTGTGTTTTCATGGTCTGAGTATTCTCACCGCGTTCGAGCGCTGACTGAGTCCGAGTAGTTCGGCAAGGCGCGACTCGTAGAAGTCGCACTTGGGGCAGTCACCATTGGGCCCGATCCATTCCGGATGCTGGATGCGCAAGTCTTCGTGGATGTGCTGCTGAAGCTCGCTGTAAGAATAAATTTGGTCAGACATGGTAATTTCCTCAGTGAAGGTTCAGGTCAGATCGCGTGGATGCGTTCGGTGCGTTCAGCATGTTCTCCAAAACGCATATGCCGGTCAGAAAACAGTTCGTTTTCATGACTCAGAATATGTTCGCGCAGCAGTTGGCCCAGTTCGGAAGAGGTGTGGTAGCGCAGCTCGGTTTTCTCCGGAGCGAATTTTGGGGCAAGACACTCGGCAAAGGGCCGCCATTTTCGAGCAAGCTTGGAGCGAACGGGCAACGAATGCCGCTAAGAATAAACGGTAGATCATAGTGTGTGAGTAATTGGAGCGCGATTTTCGGCGGCATTCATTTTCATTCCCTATTCGCGGATAAGTGGAAGGGGCTGGGCGGAGTGCCTTGGCAGCTTTCGGGCAGCGGGGTGCGGGGCAAGGCGTGGGCTACCGCCGAGAGAATTTCGGCGGTGCGCGCCGACTTCAGCGGCATGGCAGAGAATTCGCAGGCCACCTGTGGCGGCAGCGGTGCCTCCGCGAGCGAACCGGAGACCATGACGATTTCTTCCCCACCTGCCTGGCCCGCTTCCGGGCTGCCAACCCCGGAGCGCGCGTCAGTGTCACCGAGATGACGCCGTCCGAGCAACTGGATCGGATCGCCCGCGGCGATATTCATGTCGGCTTCATCGGCGCGCCCTTTCCCCGACTCGCCGGCGCAAAGCAGTTAAAGGCCGTCGAGATTCTGCGCAGCCCGCTTGTGGTCATGATCGCTCCCGAACACCCGCTCGCCAGCGGTCCCGTTGTGCGTCTCAGCGACCTCGCGAATGAAATCTTCCTCCAAATCCAACTCTACGACGCCGACTCGGGGCGCATCTGGACCCAGGAAATCTGCCGGAAGGCCGGGTTCACGCCGCGTTTCGGCGCCGCCGCCTTGAGCCTCGATAACCTCACCAGCATGGTCGCGGCCGGCGAAGGCGTCGCCCTTATCCCCAAGCTCTCCTTGCGCGGTCCCACGCCGGCATGCGCTGACCTGCCAATCGCGGAAAAGAATCTGTGCCTCGAACTGCTCGCCGTCTCCAACCCACACGTCCGCTCCGATCTAGTCGAGCGCTTCCTCGAGATCGTCGCCGCCGAAGCCGCGGCAGTCGAGCAGCGGCTGCAGGAGACCGCCGTTCCTCCGCCCGAATCATCAGCCGCCAAGCGCAAGATAAAGACTGCGACACCCGCAAAGCGATCTCCCGTCCATCGTTCGTCTTGATCGGCATCTCGTTTAGGTAGGCGATCAGCGCCGGACTGGTGTTGATGCCCACCGGATACTGCTTCGCGCCGATCTGCGCATTGCGGAGGCGCTGGAAGACTTCGTTCCCATGCACGGGAACCTCCTTTCTAAGTGGGATGTTATGGCGGCGGGTGCCGCCGACGCTGGAACTTTGGCGAGGTGCTCCGATCAGCGCGGCAGACGCAATTTTGCGAACACCAGCCCGTCGATGAACTCGCCGTCCTTGAAGTAGCGGGCGCGTTGTCGTCCCTCGAATTCGTAACCGGCCTTCGCCAACACGCGCGCCGACGCAGGGTTGCGCGCATAGACGGCGGCATGGATACGAACCAGACCGAGATCCGTGAATGCCCACTCCGTGAGCGCAATGAGAGCCTCGGATCCGTCTGCTAGGAATTTGCTTTCGCGTCCGGCGCACCGTGGACCGCCAAAGTGGGGATCGGCGTCAGGGTGTGAGGGGTCCGCCTTTCTTGCGCATCTCCTACGCGACGGGGACGGACGTGCTGGAGGAGGCCTGCCGGCGGATCCAGCGGTTCTGCGCGGCGGTGAGGTAGGGCCCGGCGCCGGCGGCGCCGGAACCCCACGGGCGGCCCGTCAGAACCGCTCGCCCACCATCTCCTCGCTCCTGGCCCACAGCGCCTTGGCGCGCTCAGGGTCCAGCGCATAGGACCTGACGCCAGCCGTGACGCCATCGCCGTCGTCGGTCTCGGCGACGTGGCAGTCCTCGCAATAGCGGCCGCCGACCACATCGGCCGGAGCGACGACGCCGGCCCAGACGCTGGTGGCCGCGCCCTGCGGGATGGTCCTCCAGGGGGAGGCGGGCTCGCCGGCCGGTCGGTCGGCGTTGACGCCGTTGATCAGCCCCTGGCGCGCCTCGGGCGTCATGTGGCGTTGGACCTCGGTCTGGATTCCGCCCGGGTGCACCGCCGCGGCGCGCACGCCCCGGTCCCTGTGCCGGCGGTCGAACTCGACGGCGAACAGAATGATGGCCGTCTTGGAACGGCCATAGGCCACGAACTCGGCATAGGGCGTGCGCTCGAAGTTCGGGTCCTCCAGGTCCACGTCGGAAACGCGGTGGCCGGACGAGGAGAGGTTCACCAGGCGCGAGCCGGGCTTCATCAGCGAGGCGATGCGGTTGACCAGCACGAAGTGACCCAGGTGGTTGGTCCCGAACTGGGTCTCGAACCCGTCGGCCGTCTTGCCGATCGGGGGCGCCAAGACGCCGGCGTTGGCGATCACCAAGTCGAACGGCTCGCCCGCCGCGACCAGGCCGTCGGCGCAGGCGCGCACGCTGGCCAGCGAGGCCAGGTCGAGCTCGACCAGGCTCAGGCTCCCGCCATTGGCGGCGCCCGCGCGCACGGCCTCGGTCGCCCGATCGGCCTTGGCGAGGTCCCGGGCGGCGCCCACCACGGTCGCGCCATGCGCGGCCAGAACCCGCGCGGTCTCCACGCCCAGCCCGGCGGACACGCCGGTCACCAGTACGCGCTTGCCGCTCAGGTCGACGCCTTCGAGCACTTGGTCGGTCGTCGAGTCAGCTCCAAACAGTTTCGTCATCAGGGGTGTCCCAGGGGTGATGGATCGATGGCGTCCATCTCTGTCTGTCTGCCTGTCTGCTAGGAATTTGCTTTCGCGCCCGGCGCACCGTGGACCGCCAAAGCGGGGATCGGCGTCGGGGAGTGAGGGGGTCTGCTTGGTATGACTTGGTGATGTGATTTTCATAAGCTTGTTTTTTTGGTTCTGCTTTCTGCCTCACCCTCCACCCCCGACCACGCGTTAGATAAGACTTTGTTGCTTTGCGCGTGATAGACGAAAGCTATAAGCTCTCCCTCTATGGAATTGCGCCATCTCCGTTATTTCGTCGCCGTCGCAGAACGGCTCAGTTTCAGCCGCGCGGCGGTGCAATTGAGCCCCGCGCGCAGCCTTCCCTGAGTTCCCAAATCCGCGACTTGGAAGACGAACTCGGCTTCCGCCTGCTGGATCGCGATCGCAACCGCGTGGCGCTCACCGACGCCGGTCATTGAGACCGCGGTCGGTTTCGTCGCGGAGCGGCAGGATCAGCGGCGCTTGAACGAGAACTGACAACTCGAATGAGAACTAACCAGACCTCCTCGTAATTGTTATCTGCGAGTTTCTGCCGCGTGCTTTCCCAGTTTTTTCAAAAGCCGCAGCAATGTCAGCCGCTCCTTTTTTGAAAGGCCGCTGACCGCAGTTTCCATGGCTGCGGCGTGCTCCCGAAATCCAAGAGTAATCAGCGCCCGTCCTTTCGCTGTCAGTTCAACCTGGCGCACTCGCCGGTCCTCGGCGCGGTCCTTGCGCGAAACCAGCCCTTTCTTGACCAGCCGATCGACGGCCACACTGATGGATCCCGGAGTGAGCCAGACCTTCGGACCGACAGTATTCACCGGGAGTGGTCCTTTATGAAGGAGCGCTTCGAGGACGCGGAAATCAGAGTCGCCCAGCTCTGTCCGCTTGATGCTCTCTTCCGCATGCGGCATCAGCGCTTGAAAGGCCTTCATGAGAACGAGCCAGACATGAACGCCGCTGGAGTCTTGCATTTGATTGGTTCCTTTCCGTCTCATTGGAAATTATTATTGACGAAAGTATATTGATGTCAATATACTAGATATCAAACACAATACTAACATGAAAATCACTGCTGTCATCGCCCGTTTCCTTCTTGGCCTCATCTTTCTCGTCTTCGGACTGAACGGCTTCCTCCACTTCATTCCCGCGTCGCCTCCGCCTTCCGGAACGGCTGGCCAGTTCGTCGGGGCGCTCCTTGTCTCCAACTATCTGGTCGTCGTATTTCTGTTCCAACTCATTTCGGCGGTCCTGCTCCTGATCAATCGCTACGTCCCGCTCGCGCTCACGCTGCTCGCTCCGATTATCGCTAACATTCTGCTCTTCCACATCTTGATGGCTCCGAGCGGTCTGGCTCTGGCGATCGTCGTGACGGTGCTGTGGATCGTCGTGTTTCTCAGCGTCCGCTCCGCGTTCGGTGGGCTCTTGCAGCCGCGCGTTTTGGCTCAGGGGCTCCGATAAGTAAGGTCACCAAGGAGGAATTTATGCTTCGAATTGCCATCATCATTGGAAGCACGCGGCCGGGTCGCAACGGCGAGGCCGTGGGCAAATGGGTTTACGAAATCGCGCAAAAGCGTACCGACGCCGAGTTTGAACTCGTGGACATCAAAGACTTCAACCTGCCGCTCCTCGATGAACCAGTGTCGCCGATAATGGGGCAATACAGTAAGCCTCACACCAAAGTATGGGCCGCCAAGATCGGCTCTTTCGACGGCTATGTCTTCGTCACGCCCGAGTACAACCATGGCATTTCCGGCGCGCTCAAGAACGCGATCGATTTTTTGTTCGCCGAGTGGAACGACAAGGCGGCTGGCTTCGTGAGCTACGGCGGCGCCGGCGGGGCGCGCGGGGTCGAGCAGTTGCGTCTGGTGCTGGCGGAGGTGCAAATCGCCACCGTGCGCAACCAGGTCTTGCTCTCCCTGTTTACCGACTTCGAAAACTTCAGCGTCTTCAAGCCGGCTGCCCATCACGAGAAGTCTGTCAATGCAACGTTCGACCAGATCATCGCGTGGGGCGGCGCGTTGAAGACGCTGCGGGAGAAATGAGCATAAGTCCTGGGAAGAAACTCATCACTTAACAAAATCAAAATTATGAAAACAAAGAACAATGAGAAACTGATCGCCGTAATCGGCGCAACGGGGCAGCAGGGAGGGGGAGTTGTGCATGCCCTGCAAGCCCGCGGACAATTCAAGGTGCGCGCACTGACTCGCAATCCAGACAAGCATCGCGAACTCGCAGAGGAAGTCGTCGAAGCTGACTTAGATCAGCCAGAAACCCTTAAGGCTGCATTTGAAGGGGCGCACGGCGTTTTTCTAGTCACCAATTTTCGGGAAAAAGGCACCGACGAGTTCAAGCAGGCAACAGCGGCGGTCCGCGCTGCCAAGGATGTCGGTGTCCAACACTTTGTCTGGTCCACGCTGCCTAATGTAGAAGCGATCAGTGGGGGCAAGTTCGACGTTCCCCACTTTACCGGCAAGGCCAAGATTGATCGGATCGTGAAGGAAGCCGGGTTCCCGCGTCATACGTTCGTCATCGCGCCTGGCTACTACCAGAATTTTGTGGGCTTTCTCGCTCCGCAAAAGCAGGCAGACGGATCCGTGGGCTGGGCTCTTCCGCTTGATCCCGATGTGCGTTGCCTTCACATGGGCGACATTCGCGAACTTGGCAACATCGTTGCTGGAGCATTCGCACGCCCGGATGAGGCAGGCAATGGCGAGTGTCTGCCACTCGTCGGTGATTTCATGAGCTTCAACGAAATCATCGGCACGCTAAATCGACAGGGTCACAAATTCTCATTCAAAAAAGTACCCAAGGAGGTTTTCGCTGCTCTCTTTCCTGGGGCCGCCGAGTTGGCAGAGATGTTCAGTTACTGGGAAGTTCATACCTACCTGGGTTCGGATTCGTCCGACCGAATTGCGCTCGCGAACAAAATAGCAGGCAGGCAACCGACCAAGTTCTCGACGTGGGCCCGAGTGAATGTCCCGGTTCAGACTCCCTAAATGCAAGTATCCACTCAACGCGAGTCAAAATTATGAAAACACTTCTAACATAATTCAAAAACTTTGTGAAAATGGGCGGACAATTTCGAGCCACTTCCAGTCATTTCCATCCGTTTCCTGAGAAAACACCTCCGAAAAGCTAAAAACCCGCAGAGTCTTTATTCATGCAGGTTTTAAGGTGGTGGGCAGGAGTGGATTATCCCGACTTCCTCGGGCTCTGCATCTTGGCTGCGCCCTTACCATTCGCGCTCCGCGCGTGGCAGTCGAACAAATTCTCATCCTGTCGAAAGGTCATGACTTTCGCTTCGCGAAAATGGTGGGCAGGACAGGATTCGAACCTGTGAAGGCGTAAGCCAGCGGATTTACAGTCCGCCCCGTTTGGCCACTTCGGTACCTACCCGTCTCCTAATTTGGCAACGCATGCCTGCGCTACTGGGTCGCCGTCTCGGCGAAACGCGGCTGAATGGTAATAGATTTTAGCACGATTTTTGCCAACGGAAAGTCGTTGCTGTCGGTCGGTTGGTTGCTGATGAAATCCAGCACGTCCAAACCTTCCAGCACTTCCCCAAAAACAGTATACTTCCCGTTGAGCTTCGGCATGGGAGTCAAGCACACATAAAACTGGCTTCCATTGGAAACCTTGGACGGATTGACCAAATCAGCCAGGCGCGACATTGCAACCGTGCCGCGAACGTGATTGCCTCCAAGTTCCGCAGGGATGGTATAGCCGGGTCCGCCCGTGCCCGATCGGTCGGCAACGCCACGGCGGCTCATGGGGTCGCCGGTTTGCACGAGCGTGCTCGGAAAAGCACGATGAAAGCGCATGCCATTGAAGTACCTTTTTCGGCAGAGTTCCTTAAAGTTCGCAACCGTCTGCGGAGCCGCGTCGTCATAGAGTCCGATAACGACCTGCTGGAATTGCCTTTCCTTGCCGACCTTGATTTGCATGACCGCGACCTCCGGGCCGACGGTGGCGGCGCCTCCGTCGGCCATAGCTGCGAAAAAGAGTCCGATTACTGCTGGAAGAATTTTCATCAGGAAACGAGCGGAAATTCAGAACGTTCTGCCCTGCCAAGGCAAGCACCACTTTCGTCCACAACGGAGAAAACCGGATCATCAATTTGGATTTGGACATAGCCCAAAGAGACCGTTCTTTTGAGTTCAGGATGGTATGCGGCGCTGGTTAGACGGCCGGCTTTGTGATCTCCGGCGTCAAGAAGAGTTGCAGCGGTGGCCTTGGAGGGGTCGAAATCTCCGACAAACCCACACAGACGCCGGTTGACGCGCCCCACGCTATGGATGCGTGAGACGACCTCCTGACCGACGTAGCACCCCTTTTTGAAATCCACGGCAACTTGATCAAGGCCGGCTTCTTGAGGAAGGGTGTCCTCGGAGAGTTCGTTTCCCCAGCGCGGGATGCCACGCTCAATCCGCAACAACTCGATTTCGTCTTTCCCGGCCTCCATCAGATTACCCGGCGCATTGGAAAGATCGATACCTTCAACCCCAAGCCGGCGGACGCGCACGCTCCCCTCTCCTTCGGGTAGCAAGCCAAAAACATGGCAGCGTTGCGGATCCTGTGGCATCAGTTCAAACGCCACGTCGTCTGAGACTGCATAGCGCTCCAGACGGGCGGGCAGGCTTTCCTCGAGCGAGGCATCGGCCTCTACAATGAGCGCGTCTCCGTCGATCCAGACGAAAAGATCGGCACAGAGCTTTCCTTTCGCGGTGAGAAGCAGGGCAGCGATCGCCTCGCCCGGCACCAAGCGGCGAAGATCGTTGCTCAGCTGACCGTTGAGATACCGGAGACGGTCCGCGCCGGTGACACGAATGCGGGTGCGCGGGCCCGGGAAGAAAAATCCGCCCTCTTTGCGAAACTGGGTTATGCGGCTCGTTCCCGAAGGCACAATACTTCACCCCCGGCGTCCAAAAAAAAGAAACCGCTTCTTCCTTTGCTTCTGCGGGGCGTCGATTCCGTTTTCCCCGGGCTTTGCCTTTGCGGCGGCGAAAATGTCTTCGGGAAGCATATTTTCCTCATTGGGATAACCGTAGTGCCGCGCGATGCATGAGAAGTCGAGATCGCCCCAGCCCTTTTGGATTCCGGACATGGCTGCGCCGGCGAAAGCCGCTGTCTCTGGCAAGTCGAGATTACGTTCCTCCGCCATCGAAAGGGCAATCTGAATGTCCTTAAACATGTGTTTGAGCGAAAATCGCGGGTCGAAGTCCCCGCTTATCATCGCCGGTACCTTTAGATCTGCCAGTGGAGAGTGGGCAATGTGATTCTGGAGGGCCTCTCCAAGCTTGTAGAGGGGGATGCCGCTCGTCTCGAGCAAGGACATTGCCTCGGCAAAGGATCCGACGGCTACGGCCACAATTAAATTTGTGGCAATCTTCATCGCAGCCGCCTGGCCGATCTCTCCGATGGTAAGGATTGCTTTGGCATTGACTTCAAGCTGTGGGCGGGCCCTTTCCAGGACATCGATTTCTCCGCCTATGAAGAAAACAAGCTGCGCGGCGTCGGCGGCATCCCGACTCCCGGTGAATGGAGCGTCAAGATACTTGGCATGCCGATCGTGAATCAGGCGAGCGGCTTCAAGCGTCTCTTTTGGCGCGATAGTGGCATGGTTCAGAATAATGTGCTCCGGGCCGACGACGGGGGCCATCGCCTCGATGGTCTCAATCAATGCCGGACCATCTGCAACGAAGATCTGAATGATCTTCGTCGACTCGGCGACCTCCGAGCGGACGACAAAAAGTTCGGCTCGGGACGCGGAGTCCGATTCCAGACCCACGTCTGGAAGCCCGCCTTGCGCAAATTTGCGGCGACCCGGCTGCCGATGATGCCAAGGCCAATGACGCCGGCGTTTTGTCTGACCGTGCGGGCCATCAGTTGCCGGCAGGCTCGCTTGGGGAGGATGCCGGTGCCGGCGGAGGAAGCGTGCTTTCGATTTGCGCGGAAGTGCGGAGCGACTTAAGCAACGCTTGCGCAGCCTCCTCTTGCTTCTTCGCCTTAAGATAAGTAGTTAACTGCGCCTTCACTTCGTCATAGGGCACAGTGCCGGCGGCTTTCTTGTCGGTCACCTTAATCACATGCCAGCCGAATTGGTACACACGGGTTCGCTGATATCGCCGACCTTCTGGCTGAACGCCACTTCGGAAAACTCGGGAACCATGCGATCCTCGGAAAGAATCCGAGATCGCCGCCGCACCTTGGCGCCCGGTTCTTCAGAAAGTTCCTTTGCGAGCGCCATAAAGTCCTCGCCCTTCTTTGCACGGGCCTCCGCCATTTTCGCCGCCTTCAGCTTCTGATTCACGATTTCCTCAGAATCATCCTTATTCACCAGAAACAAAATGTGGCTGGCTTTCACGGTGTCCGGCTGTTGAAACTCCGTCTTGTTGGCCTCATAGAATTGCTTCGCCTCTTCGTCAGTCACTTCCGGTCTTGCCTGCGATCTGACTTTCCAGCCAGTGCTGCTGCTGGAGCATCTTCTTGATCGTCTCGCTAAGCTGTTCAGAGATGCCCAACCTGCGCGAGTTGCTTGCTGAAGTCCTCTTCAGAAGGGAATTGTGCCTTCTATTTTTGCGATCTGGGCATCGACCTTGGACTCCGGGACGGTGATACCCGCCGCGGCCTTGGTCACTAGTTTCTCGGTGATCAACTCATCGAGCAGCTGACGGTATCCTTCCATTTTCTGCTCGGACGTGAGGTCTGCCGCCTTCACTCCTGTCATCTGCACGGCTTTGTTAAAAGCTTCATCGAGCTGGGCTTTAGAAATCTTATCGCCATCGACCGTGTCGCTACAGCGGTCCTTCAAATCGAGACTTGCCGGAGCCGTCGCGCGCGGCCGGCGTCGCGCTCGCTGCGGGAGTCGATTCCGCCGGTGTCGAAACCTCCGGTGTTGCCTCAGGAGTTGTCGCCGCCGGGGTCGAAAGCCTCCGGTGTTGAAGCGGGGGTCGCTACCGCCGGGGTTGAAGCGGGAGTTGCTGCCGCCGGTGTGGAAGCCGGCGTGGCGGCGGGCTTTGGCGTCCCCGGTGGCTCGGGCGTCGCGGCGGGGTGGGGTGGCTTGCACGAAGAAAGGAAAGCCACCGCGGCGGCCAAAGTGAGCACAATGGAGGATGCTTTATTCATTAGTAAGGAGGCTTTTCTTCGCACGGGCGGGAATTCAACGCCAGTGGAAATTTGCATTTTCCGATTTACAGCCTCAGACAGCAGGGAGATTGTGTCCGTTCAATCTGCTCACGTGGCGGAACTGGCAGACGCGTGCGCCTCAGGAGCGCATGGGGCAACCCTTGGAGGTTCGAATCCTCTCGTGAGCACGGCTCGAGTTTCCAATCTTGTCGGACTTCGGATTTCAGACTTAAACCCAATCGGCATCGAAACAACCCTTCCACAACAGAATCCCGGTTTTGTCTGCCGCACATTCGCAGCCATCGCGAAACGCTATAACCTGCCAATCATCTTCTAAGTCGTGGCTTCGATTTCTTCTGGCGCGCGAAAGCGGCGCGCATCGTCGCCGAGGACGATCCCGGCCACATCCTCGACCTTGCCACCGGCAGCGGGATTTCGCAGGGCTATAGCGCAAGTCTGCCCCCTCGAGCATGGTTATTCGAGCGGACTTTTGCGTTCCCATGCTGGAGGTTGCGCGCAAAAAGAACCTGCCCCTGCTTGTGCAGGCGGCGGGCTCAGCCTGCCATTCCGCGATGAAATGTTTGATGCCTTGACCGTCGCCTTCGTCTGCGCAACATCGCGTCTTGGGAAAGACGCTACACGAGATGGCACCGTGTGCTGCGCCCTCGGCGGGCTGCTTTTGTTATCGACTTTTCGCTGCCAGAGTTTGCTCCTTTGCGCGATTCTTCCGCTCTATCTGCGCAAGTGTGCCTCGCTTCGCGACTACGATCACCGGAAACAGGAGGCTCACGGAATATCTCGGTCAGTTGGATCAAATCTTTCCTCGCGGCCGGGAGTGCAGGAACTCGTGGAGCGCGGCGGATTTCCGACTGCTGCGCGCAACCTCTCTGCCGGGAGGGCGGCATCTACACGGCTCGAAGGAAAGCCTACAAATGAAACGTCCTCACCTTTTCGCGTCCCGGCCCAGCGGCGAAATTCGAAAGATATGAGCGGGGCGAGTGTGAGGATTGGAGCGAAACGGAAGTTTCGGAGCCCATCCAAAGAAAGCGCTCTCCCCCGTCGAGGAGGTCACTCCACCCTGAAAGGTTTCCGGTCTGGCCAATTCCGAAATCGTCCCAGAGGGACAAAAACAAAGGCCGTCTGGGGATGGAGAAGATCGACAGTGACCGCGCAGAAAATGAGACTGTCCTGCGCGACGATCAATCTTACTGTCAAAGAGATATTGTCGATTTCCGCGTGGTGAAATCGAAGATTTGAGTATTCATGAAAAGCACGGTTTTCCTGACAATCGCGTTAAGCTTTCGTGTGATGTTTTCCTTGATGTTTCCCGGCGCATCCAAATTGCGCCCCTTGAACTGGTATTTTTCGGAATCGGAATACTCTTCCTTGCCAGGAATCGGGTGCCTCGCAGAGCTCGAATCCGCTGTCGATGCCATAGACAGGCGGAGAGCGTGGCCGCAAGAACTGGCTCCGGATGAGGAAGGAGGACGCCCGCCCTGTTGAAGAAAGACCGGCAGGATATCCGGCGTGTTCGCGAAAAAATCGCGCGGAAATAATCCTCATTTCCGTCTGTTCGTGAGCTCGGTCAAGATACGTGGCGAGTCCCATTTCGTACTCCGCCAAGTGAAAATCCAGGTCTAACTCTGCGTGAATCCCGCCTTTGCAAGAACCCCCATCATCTTCGGGCGGGTGAAGGCTTCGCTCAGAGGTCGGCGTCCGGGTACTTTCTCATCGATACTGTGATCAGCCATTCCAGAAGGAACCAGTACTGTGTCGAGATTGTCCACGCGGAAAATCCGCACGCCGAATTCACCCGAAGCGGTGACGCATGGACAATTCCCTCCACAGCGCCTCCCAGTTCGGTTGTGAAAATTCAACGGATAAACGTCTTGATACTTCTTTCGCGGATTCCGGCGTATGTTCATCGTTCCATCCGAGCGCTTGAAGAGAACCACTCGGATGATCGTGAACGTCAGGGATGATCGGAAAGAAATTGATCGCGAAGTCGATCACGATCTTCCGTTCCACCTTTTTTGGCCTCACCAGTCAGCCATTCGAAGTCTCTCGAGCGTTTCCAAGTTCCGGCGCGACATCCTTATGGCCGCCACCGTTGACACCCTAACGATTGTCGCCGATGGCATAGGAAACGCAGGTTCGCCCGGCCACATGTGACCAATTATTCGTACCTTGCGAGCTGTCTCGCCGATGAGATGGATTGGCGCAAAGTATACTTGCACGTCAAAACCCATCGCCTTGGCGTCATCGATCCTCGAGAAGGCGATCGCGAAAAGTGGACCACGATCGGGCTTGCCTTCGGCCAACCCGGAAAGAATTCGTACCACGCAGCAAATACTGCGCGCTCCCCATCCACCCAAAGTGGCAATAAAGGATGGTAATCAGTGGAGAGCGAGCGGTCTGTCCAAAGTGTCATGAGACCCGCAGGCTCAGGCAGAAGACGCGATCGTGTTGGTTTCCTCAGCCCCGGCGGACTTCAACTTCGCGGCGAATTCGTTGAGCAAATCAGCGTCCGGGGTTCCCGCCGCGCGAGACGCGGCACCCTGGACGAACGCCGCACCTTCCAGAGACTCGCTGCGAAGGTCGAGAATGCCGCCTTCAAATTTCTTGTGAATCTCTTCCTGCCAGGACATGAACGTGTCGCCCCAGGCCTCAATGGTGTATTCCCACGGGCCTGGCGCCGTGACGGTGAACACACCGCGCCAGCGATCGTTTACAAGGGGCTCCATGGGCGTCTCCAGCCAGGTCGATTCCCCGACACGACGCCATTTGAGCATGGCAGACACCACATCGTGTCCTTCCTTAAAAATATCGGCCTCCACCACGAGATCATGGCCGACAGCGCGCTTTATCGGGTATCGACCGCCGTCGAGTTGAGGGGAGATGTTTTCGACAATGAGCGTCCGGGGTCACTTATTTTCATGGTAACAAATGAGCCAGGGCAACGAACTCATCTAATCCATCTACACGGGCCGCCACTTCTCGAAGCGAGCGGCGCGCGGCCGGTATATGCGCAAGGAAATCGGGACGTCCCTTTGAAGCCCAAGAAAGCCGTAGGCGCCGAGTGCCTGCATGAGGCGCTGAAGGGCGCAAAAGTGAAAAATTTCGTCGAAGCCTGCAGAGATCTCCATTCCGGAGCGGCGCGCAACCAATTTATAAAACTCAAGAAGCAGGCCACGCTCTCCGCCGGTCAGTTCGACATAGGGATCGTACAAAAGCGAGGCGACGTCATACTGCGGAAGGCCCGGCCGCATGCCTTGAAAATCGATCAACCATGCGGTGTCGTCGTCGATGAGAATGTTTTGCGATTGAAAGTCACGGTGGACAAGCACTCGCGGCAACGAAGCAAGGCGTGCGGCGATGCCGTGCATCACGGGCAGTCCCGCATACCGCCGCACGGTCGTCTCATTCAAACCAAAGTGCGCGCGCAAGCAGTTATCGAAAAAATACTGCTGCTCCCAAAGATAGAGCTGTTCGGTGAACTCGCGCTCGAGCCGCAGGCCGGAGCCCTGAAGACTTTGTGTGGTCGCAATATGCAATTTGCTCACTTCAAGGAGCGCGGACTCGTAAAGTGAGCGCCGCCGTTCCCACGGCGCCTCCCGCCATGA
>CAVPTR010000013.1:0-27340 GCA_963708595.1 uncultured Verrucomicrobiae bacterium | reverse complement strand
GAAAAACGCGTCGTTTAGGCACGTGCGAGTCCCTTGGACTGGGAGTATAATGCTCTTGTGTAGTAGGCGTTTTTGCCGTAAGCTTCCCCAGCTGCCGAACTGTTACGGAAAGTTTAGAGGCGCGGTAGTGATGTGTCCCCAAAAACCAAGAAAGAGAACTGCACCCGATGGTCCGAGTGTCAACGGTAGGAGAATGAAATGAAACGCCTTTTAATAGCATTCGCGGCTTTTGCCACACTAATGACGTCTGCGATGGCACAGAGGATTGGAGTCACTTTGTCCGCCTTCGAGCACCTTTTCCTGGTTAAAGTGCGCGAGGCCATGGCGGCAAAAGCAAAGGAGATGGGAGTGGAGATTCAGTTCGAGGACGCCTCGGGGGATATCGGCAGGCAGCTGAATCAGATACAAAACTTCATCACGCAGCGGATGGATGCGATCATCATTAACCCTGTCGATACCACGGCGACGCCCAAGATGACGAAGCTCGCCACCGCGGCCGGCATTCCTCTGGTCTACGTCAACCTTAGGCCTGCTGAGGAAACCCTGCCCAAGGGGGTCGCCTATGTTGGCTCAGACGAGAACGTGTCGGGCAAGCTCGAGGGTGAGGCGATTGCCAAATTGCTGAACAACAAGGGCAATATCGTCATCATGATGGGCGAGCTGGCGACCCAGGCCGCCGTTTTGCGTACCGAGGGCGTAGAGAAAGTCGTCGCCCAACACCCGGAGATGAAAATTGTGGGAAAGCAAACTGCCAACTTCCGGCGGAATGAGGCCATCGACCTAATGAACAACTGGTTGGTGGCCGGAACGAAGATCGACGCCGTCGCCGCGAACAACGACGAGATGGCAATCGGAGCGATTCTTGCGCTGCAGCAGGCCGGCAAGGATCCGAAGAAAATTGTCATCGCGGGCATTGATGCAACTCCGGACGCGCTTGCTGAGATGGAGAAGGGGAACCTGGACGTGACCGTCTTCCAAGACGGAATCGGTCAGGGGAGAGGTTCGGTGGAGACTGCGGTGAAGCTCATCAAGGGCGAGAAAGTCGAGTCCTTTGTATGGATCCCGTTCGAGCTTGTCACCCAGGACAATTACAAGGACTATCTCAGGAGGTGATGCGGCTCCTGCGCGGCAGTGAGGCACTAACGATTAACCGGCGATTTTTACTGCCCCTCCCGTCTTGAGCGACTCTGTGGCCTTGTCAGCCAGCAACTGAGCTTTTAACCCATCCTCGAGCGATGGGCTGGGTGAGCTGCCTTCGGAGATCGCCTCTGTAAAAGCATTGAGAGCCCGATAATAACTCAGTTCGATTCGTTCGAACCAGCCTGCATGGAGACCGTCTTCGATGATCCTGTCTCCGATATATCGCGAAACTCCTCGAGCCCGCTGTCGCCTGGACTCGATCATTCCCTTCGAGCCGAAGACCTCGATACGTTCGTCGTAACCGTAGCCGGTGCGCCGTGAGGAATCGATCTGGCACAGCGCTCCGGAGTTCATCCGAATCGTTAGGAGGCTTGTGTCCACATCCCCGAACTCGGCGACCTTGGGGTCCACCATCGCCGCTCCTATCGCGTAGACCTCTTTGGGTTCATCGTTGGTGATCCACCGCAAAGGTCAAAGAAGTGGACTGTCTGGTCCCGGAGTTGACCTCCCGAAGTGGCCAGGTAACTGATCGCGGGAAGGTCTGGCCCGCGCGAAGTCATCTGGATAATCTCGAGATTCCCGACCTCGCCGCGCCGGACTTCGTCACAGAGTGCCGCATGGTTGGGGTCGAACCGTCGGTTAAAACCAAGCATCACGGGGACCTTTGACGCTCGAACGACGCCCACCGCATCTACCGCTTCCTGATAATCCAGGCCGATTGGCTTTTCGCAATAGACAGCTTTGCCCGCCTGAGCTGATCGCTTCAGGTAATCGACGTGGGTGTTCGTTGACGTGCAGACGAACACGGCTTCGACCGTCCTTGTTGTTAAATATCTCCGCGGCGTCGGAGACTGCCTTGGCACCCGTCGAGGCAGCGAGCTTGCCTGCGGATTCCAAATTGACGTCGCATACCGCCACTAATTCTGTGGTAGGTGGCGGGCCACGTTCTTGGCATGGACCGATCCAATAAACCCAGTTCCTATTACGGCTACTCTAAGCATATTGTCGTCCTTTGGTCTTATTTCTTAGTTGGCCTCCACCGCGGTCCATGCGCCCCCCGCCGCGTAAGAGCGCATCGCTCCCTCCACAAAGGCCACGCCTTTGAGACCGTCTGATGCGTCCGGAAAACCCAGCTCTGATTTCGCGTATGGCTTCCCCTCTGCCCTGGCGAGGAGCGCATCCGCAACCTCGGTGTAGAGATTCGCAAACGCTTCAAAAAAACCCTCAGGGTGTCCCAGTCCGGCTCGGGTCCATTTCGCGGCATCCGGTGAGAGCCAATCGGCCCCCTGCGCCAGGATCTGGGGAGGGCCGTCGATCGGAAAGTACCGGAGGTGCTGAGGGTCTTCGTGGTGCCAAGCCAAACTTCCGCGGTCTCCGTAAACACGAATCCGCAGCCCGTGCTCGTTGCCCACAGCTGCCATCGAAGCCCAAAGAGTTCCAACGGCGCCGTTGGAAAATCGAAGCAGCAAATTCGCGTTGTCCTTGATAGCTCTACCCGCAACGATCTGGCTCAATTCCGCAGCGACTTCGGCGACCTCAAGACCGGTAATAAATCGGGTCAACTGGTGCGCGTGGGTGCCTAGTCGTAGAGCACGCTAGCATCGCCTAGCAGGCCCGGATCCATCCTCCACGCGGCCTGCGCGTGGCCTTGCTTTTCCAGTAATTTCGCAGCCCAGCCAGAGGCATGTTCCGCTTGAACGACCTTAATCTCGCCCAAATCGCCATTTCTGACCATGCGTGCAGCGTGGCGCACCATTGCGTAACCGGAGTAATTATGCGTCAGGCAAAGGATCAATCCGCCCTTCTCGGCCAGTGCTTTCAATTTAAAATAAAATTCTTTTGCTCTCCGCAACATCTCTCAATTCCGCAGCCACTTCGGCGACCTCAAACCTAATAAATCGGCTCAACTTAGCGTGGGTTCCCAGGTCGTAGAGCACGCTGGCATCGCCTAGCAGGCCCGGGTCCGTCCGCCAAGCAGCCTGTGTGTGGCCTTGCTTTTCCAGCAATTTCGCGGCCCAGCCGGAAGCATGTTCCGCTTGAACGACCTTGATCTCGCCCAACTCGCCGTTTCTTACCATGCGCGCAGCGTGACGCACCATCGCGTAACCAGAGTAATTATGCGTCAGACAGAGTACCAACCCGCCCTTTTCGGCCAGGGCCTTCAATTCCTTCGCTTCCGCGACTGAAAGGCAGAGCGGCTTGTCGCAGATCACATTGATTCCCGATTCGAGGAACTTCTTCGCGATTTTGTAGTGGCTATCCGTCGGCGTGACAATGACTGCCGCGTCGATCCCTTCGTCACGCTTGCACTCGGCCTCTGCCATGGTTCCGTAGTCTGAGTACACCCGGTCCTCACGAATCCCGAGCTGTCTTGCCGCGGCGAGGCTTTTCTCGCGATTTCTTGAAAAGACGCCCGCAACCTGAAGGTATCTGTCGTCGAGGCGCATGGCGGTGCGGTGGGTGCCGGCGATGCCCGCACCGGGTCCACCTCCAACCATTCCCACTCTCACTTTTCTCTGAGTGTCATCTGGCATAGCTGTGAATTTCGCGGAGTTCCGGTCTACGGCACAGAGCCGATATTTTCATCGGCGCCGGTCTAGTCTTTCAGTGGTGCTAGGCGACGCCACCCTAACACACGTCACGGACCACGCTGCTAGCAGTGACCTCGTGACATTTTAGACCTTCTTGCGCTTCTGCTGGCGGTACATGTCGACGGCTACCGCAGCGACGATAATCACGCCCTTGACGATGTCCTGGTAATAGACGTCGACGCCGAGAAAGGAGAATCCACTCGTCATGATGCCGAGAATCACCATACCGATGACTGTGCCCCCAATGCGCCCAATTCCGCCGGTAAGGCTCGTGCCGCCGATAACGGTCGCAGCGATCGCATCAAGTTCATAGCCCAAGCCCATGCCAGCCTGACCGGTCGACGCGCGAGCCGCGGTAACGACTCCAGCGAGCCCGGCAAGCAGGCCCGCAATCGTGTACACGATGATCAGATGGCGCCCCACGTTTATACCCGAGACGCGCGCCGCCTGAGGGTTGGCGCCGATGGCATAGGTGAATTTGCCGTAGCGCGTATAACGTAGCGCAATGTGGAATATCACCGCGGTCACGAGGAAGATCATCACAGGCATGTAGCCAGACCCTATCCAGGTGAACTGTTTCGACAACATGCTGACCGGCTGGCCGCCTGTATAAGCACGCGCGAGCCCACGGGCTGTCACCATCATACCCAGCGTCGCGATGAAAGGTGGAATTCCTGTTAGTGCGATCAGGCCGCCGTTAATCAACCCGGCAAGGCATGCCCACGCAGAACACCTGCCAGGAGTGGAACGACGAACGGTAGATTGGTGAGCGCCGGGAAAACCGCGCGGGCATTTTCCGAGCTTTGCGCCAGACTTGCTGCCACAACTGCCGACATTGCCAGTACTGAGCCGGAGGACAGATCGATGCCGCCAGTAATGATCACCTGAGTCACGGCAATGGCAAGCAAGCCAACGACCGAAACCTGAAGAACAATGATGAACAGGCGCTGAGGATTGAAGAGGAACGTGTCACCCTTAAAGATCCAGCCGGCAGATTTCGAAGAGCACCGCGATGCCGACCAAAATGAGCAGGATTCCCACCTCGGCGGACAGCTTGCGCTTTCCCCGTTTCCTTTCTGGGGTCGCAGCGGAACCTGTCGCTTGCGCCGTCTGAGTTTTGACCTCGTTGCTCATTACTTTTCCTCCATTTCATGGTATTGCTGCGTTAAGCCGATACTGCGGCGGTGGGGTCACAAAATCAGCCTGAGGCAAGGTGCATGATGCTGACCTGATCGGCCTTGGAGCGGTCAAGAAATCCGGTCACGCGACCATCGTGCATGACCATGATGCGATCACTCATGCCGAGAATCTCCGGCATCTCGGAAGAAATCATGATGACAGCAAGACCCTCGCCGGCGAGTTTGGAGATCAGCCTGTGGATCTCCGCCTTTGCGCCGACGTCGATTCCGCGCGTCGGCTCGTCAAGAATCAGGATCCGCGGTTTGGTGAGAAGCCAACGTCCGATCAGACCCTTCTGCTGGTTGCCTCCGCTCAAGTTCTCGATGCGCTCGTCAAGATTCGGTGTCTTGATTCTGAGCGTTCCCTTCAGTTTTTCGCATTCCGCCGTCAAGGCTCCCTGAGTCACGAATCCGTTTTTGAAATAGCGGTCTTGCAGCACCGCTATCTCCATGTTCTCGAGAACAGAAAGCACCAGAAAACAGCCGGTGTCCTTGCGATCCTCGGTCAGAAAAGCCATCCCCGCGCGCATCGCGGTCTGCGGAGAATCGACGGCGAGTTTCTTGCCGTCGACGAAAATCTCTCCTGAGGTGGGCGGTGTTACGCCGAAGATGGTCTCGGCCACATTCGTTCGGCCTGCGCCCACCAAGCCGGCGAGGCCAAGGATCTCGCCTTTGCGGAGATCGAAGGAGACATCTGAAAAGACACCTTCGAGGGACAGGTTCTTAACGGAAAGCGCCACGTCGCCGATGGGGACCGTCTCCTTGGGAAACATGGCGTCGAGATCGCGGCCAACCATCTCCTTGATCAGTATGTCGCGGTTGATATCCTTGGCAAGATGGGTAGCGATGTATCGACCGTCCCGGAAAACCGACACATCGTCGGCAATCGTGAAGACTTCATCCATCTTGTGGGTGATGTAGACGATGCCCACGCCATGCGCCTTGAGGTCCGCGATGATGGCAAAGAGGTGATCCACCTCGCGTTCGGTGAGCGCGGAGGTCGGCTCGTCCATGATCAGGATGTCGGATTCGAAGGACACGGCTTTGGCGATCTCGACGATCTGCCGATTGGCGACGGTAAGGTGCCGAACCTCAGCCTCCGGATCGAGATCGATGTTTAAGCGGCGAAACAGATGCTCCGTCATGTGGCGCATCTCCTTATGATCCACGAAATCCATGAATCCCAGTCCCTTCATCGGTTCGCGCCGAATCCAGATGTTCTCGGCGACCGTCATGTACGGCATCAAGTTCAGTTCCTGATGGATCATCGCGATCCCCGCATCGAGGGCAACGAGCGGCGTCGTCAGCTTCATGGGTTTGCCCTTCAGCCGGATCTCTCCCGTGTCCGGTTGATAGACGCCGGCGACGATCTTCATCAGGGTCGATTTGCCGGCACCATTCTCGCCCATCAGCGCGTGGACGGTGCCAGGACGAACCTGGAGTCTGACGCCATCCAGCGCCACGACGCCTGGAAACTCCTTGCGCACTCCCTCCACCTCCAGGAGATAAGGCACATGCTGGCAATACTCCGGCGGCCTGGCTTTCATTGAAGGGCTCTTGGAAGCCCAGCGACTCTGAAGACGACATGGCTAATCTCTCAATGCGTTGTGTATCAGAACAGAGACTGCGTCGCCGCCGTCTTGCCGCTGCGCAGGAACAGCATCACTTGTTGAGGAACTCCTTATAGTTGTCCTGGGTGACCAGCACGAACGGGATATATACGCGGCTATCGACTTTCTCCCCCTTGATGAGCTTGACAGCGCAGTCCACCACGGCCTTGCCCTGACCCTTGGCGTCCTGGAAAACAGTCACAGCCAGGTTGCCTTTCTCCATCTCGCCGAGCGCATCCCGAGTTGCATCGACACCACCGATGACAATTTTCTTCGGATCCTTGCCGGCCTGCTGGATCGCGATGATCGCCCCGATGGCCATTTCGTCGTTGTTTGCGGCGACGGCATCGATCTTCGTTCCGGCAACCAACCAGTTGTTCATGAGGTCGATGGCCTCATTCCGTCGCCAGTTGGCAGTTTGCTTTTGCACGATCTTCATCTCCGGATGTTGGGCTATGACCTTCTCGACGCCCTCGGTACGCAGCACGGCGGCTTGGGTCGCAAGCTCGCCCATCATGATGGCGACGTTGCCCTTGTTGTTCAGCAATTTGGCGATCGCCTCGCCCTCGAGTTTGCCCGACACGTTCTCGTCGGAGCCGACGTAGACGACCTTTTCGGGCAGGGTTTTCTCGTAAGGCTCGCGGTTGACGTAGACCAGAGGAATGCCGGCGGCAGTGGCGAGCTTGGTCATCTTCGGCGTCGCCGAGCTGTCGACAGGATTGACGACCATCGCATCGACCTTCTGGGCGACGAAGTTTTGTATTTGACTGAGCTGCTTGCCGATGTCGCCCTGGGCGTCCTCGAATTGAAGGTTCACCCCTGTCGCCTTCGCCTGCGCCGACATGGCCTCGCGAAGATTGGTGAGGAAAAGGTCGTCGAAATAGGCCATAGAGACCCCGACCTTCTGAGCCATTGCAGAGGTCACGATGATGGCGGAAGCTGCGAATGCTATTGCAAAGCGTTTCATTTCAATTCTCCTACGGTTGACGCCCGGGCTATCCGGGCTGGTATGCTTTTCTTTCTGGTTTCGGGGAAACTTCGTTGTGAGACCAAGCGCGTCTATCGACTTCCGAGCAGGCGCTCCGCAGTCGATTGCGATTCACTTGGCCCCTAACAGTTTTGTAAGGTACAGACGTTTTCTATGCAAGAATATTATACTCAAAAATATTTCAATCCAATTGACCCGCACTTATCCGATCATTGATTAAAATGAATTTAACGCTCCGCCATTGGGACCGACGACTCGAATATCAATTCCATGCTGTTTGAACTCCTTGAGAGCCTTTTGGGGAAGTCCGGAATCTGTAAGCGTCAAGTGAATATCCGAACATCTGGCGAAGCTCACCATGCAATTGTGGCCGAATTTCGACGAGTCGGTCAGAACATATGCTCTGTCAGCAATTCGGATCATCGCCTGCTTCATCTGGGCATCCAGGGAATCGGGCGTGCTGTATCCGTGCGACAGAGTGATTCCGGATGTGCCCATGAATGCCCGATCGACATGGAAATTCTCCAGGTTCTTGAGACCCATCGGGCCGATTAACGCCATGCTATGATTACGCACCTGCCCCCCAACGAGCAAAAGTTCGTATCCGGCCTCGGTCAATTCCAAGGCGGCTGGTACAGAATTCGTGATCACGAAGAGGGAGCGAAATTTCCCGACCAACGCTTTGGCGAGCGATAAGGTAGTGGTACCCGAGTCCAGAATGATGGAATCCCCTTCGTGGATATAGCCGGCGGCTGCCTGAGCAATAAGCTCCTTCGCTGAGGCCTGCATCTGCAACTTCTCCAGAAATGCAATGTTGAATCGGCTCTGCTGGGAGAACACTGCATTACCATGGCTCCGTTCGAGCAGTCCTCGCTTTTCCAGTACGTCCAGATCCTTCCGGATCGTGACCTGGCTTACCTTCAGCCTGTCTGCCAACTCCTCGACCCTTATCTTGCCCTCCTTTTTCAAGAACTCGACTATACTCTCGCGGCGTTCGTCCATCGTCAGCAGGGCCGGCTTTGTCAGCAGGGCCGGTTGCGGCTTTTTGGCCGCTCGTCTCTCGTGCCGAATCTTGCTCATATGCTGAGTCCGCTGAGCTCTAATAGCCTGGTAATTTCCGTCGTTTGGCGATATGAGTTTTAAGCTGTGGCAGCTGAAAGGAGACTCCAGCCTTTTGCTGACATCGCGGCCGAGCGGCGCTGCACTCTTTACCCTGCCTCACCTGTCGAGCCCGCCGAAGCAGAGGTATTTTATCTCGAGGAACTCGTCTAAGCCGTAATGGGAGCCCTCACGACCGAGCCCCGACTGTTTGACGCCGCCAAACGGTGCGACCTCGTTCGAAATGAGGCCGGTATTGATGCCGACCATTCCGCATTCGAGCGCTTCTGCCGCCCGCCAGACACGGCCGATATCGCGGCTATAGAAGTAGCTCGCGAGACCAAATTCGGTGTCGTTGGCCATTTGAATTCCTTCCTCATCCGTTTCGAAACGGAATAAAGGCGCCAGCGGACCGAAGGTCTCTTCTTTGGCGACCTTCATTTGCGCAGTAACATCCGCCAACACCGTTGGTTCAAAGAATGTCTGACCAAGAGCATGCCGCTTACCCCCGAGAAGTACATGGCCGCCTTTCGAAACGGCGTCTTGAATGTGTTCCTCTACTTTTTCCACGGCGGCGTAATCGATCAAGGGACCTTGAAGAACTCCGGGCTCAAAGCCGTTGCCAACTTTGAGGTTCCCGACCGCAGCGACGAGTTTCTCCGCAAAGGCGTCATAGACCCCAGCCTGGACGTAAAGCCGGTTCGCGCAGACGCAGGTCTGACCGGCGTTGCGGTATTTGGAAATAATCGCTCCTTCAACTGCCGCATCCAGATCGGCATCATCGAAAACGATAAAGGGCGCATTACCGCCGAGTTCCAGGGAAAGCTTCTTCACAGTGGCGGAGCTCTGCTTCATGAGCAAGCGGCCGACCTCCGTTGAGCCTGTAAAGGTTATTTTGCGCACATCGGGATTGGAGGTCATTTCGCCCCCAATCTCTTTGGGATCACCGGTCAAGACGTTGAATACGCCGGAGGGAATTCCAGCCCGTTCCGCCAACACGCCAAGCGCCAAGGCCGAATAGGGCGTGGACTCGGCAGGTTTCGCAACCATGGTGCATCCCGACGCCAAAGCGGGGCCGGCTTTCCGCGCGATCATGGCGGTTGGAAAATTCCACGGTGTGATGGCGGCACAGACCCCGATGGGTTGCTTAATGACTACGAGGCGCCGATCCTTCCAGGGCGACGGAATCGTGTCTCCATAAACCCGCTTGGCTTCCTCCGCGAACCACTCAATAAAGGAGGCGGCATAGGCGACTTCGCCCTTTGCTTCGTCCAGCGGTTTGCCCTGCTCCGCCGTCATCAGCGCCCCCAGATCATCGACGTTGGCCATGATTAAATCATGCCATCGGCGCAGAAGGATGCTCCGCTCTTTGGCGGGCTTTCGGCTCCAATCAATAAAGGCTTCCTTTGCCGCCTCGATAGCGCGCCACGTTTCGTTTGCCCCCATCATGGGCACCGTTCCCAAAATCTCCCCGGTTGCGGGATTATTCACCTCCAACGTCGCGCCGCTGTCAGCATCACACCAGCGCCCGCCAATGTAGGCTTGGCGGCGAAAAAGGTCCGGATCTTTCAAAGAGAATGTCTTCATTTCACATGCAGTTCATTTGTCGAGTCCGCCGAAGCAGAGGTATTTTATCTCGAGGAACTCGTCTAAGCCGTAATGGGAGCCCTCACGACCGAGCCCCGACTGTTTGACGCCTCCAAACGGTGCGACCTCATTCGAAACCAGGCCGGTATTGATGCCAACCATTCCGCATTCGAGCGCCTCCGCCGCCCGCCAGATGCGGCCGATATCACGGCTGTAGAAGTAGCTCGCGAGACCAAATTCGGTGTCGTTGGCCATTTGAATTCCTTGCTCATCCGTTTCGAAACGGAATAAGGGCGCCAGCGGACCGAAGGTCTCTTCTGTGGCGACCTTCATTTGCGGAGTAACATCCGCCAACACGGTTGGTTCAAAGAATGTCTGACCGAGAGCATGTCGCTTACCACCGAGAAGAACATGGCTGCCTTTCGAAACGGCGTCTTGAATGTGCTCCTCCACTTTCTCCACGGCGGCGTAATCGATCAATGGACCTTGCTGAACTCCCGGATCAAAGCCGCTGCCAACTTTAAGTTTACCCACCGCGGCGACAAGTTTCTCCGCAAACGCATCATAGACGCCGGCCTGGACGTAAAGCCGGTTCGCACACACGCAGGTCTGACCGGCGTTGCGGTATTTGGAGACAATCGCCCCTTCAACTGCGGCATCCAGATCGGCATCATCGAAAACGATAAAGGGCGCATTTCCGCCGAGTTCCAGGGAAAGCTTCTTCACAGTGGCCGAGCTCTGCTTCATTAGCAGGCGGCCGACCTCCGTCGAGCCCGTAAAGGTTATCTTGCGCACATCGGGATTGGAGGTCATTTCGCCCCCAATCTCTTTGGAATCACCGGTCAACACGTTGAGAACGCCGGAGGGAATCCCGGCGCGCTCCGCCAACACGCCAAGCGCCAAGGCCGAAAACGGGGTGGAGCTGGCTGGCTTTGCAACCATCGTACAACCCGCTGCCAAAGCCGGTCCGGCCTTCCGTGCGATCATCGCCGCTGGAAAATTCCATGGCGTCATGGCGGCACAGACCCCAATGGGCTGCTTGATAACTACGAGGCGCCGATCCTTCCAGGGCGATGGGATGGTATCTCCGTAAACCCGCTTGGCTTCCTCCGCAAACCACTCAATAAACGAGGCGGCGTAGGCGACTTCGCCCTTTGCTTCGGCCAGCGGCTTGCCTTGTTCCGCAGTCATCAGCGCCCCCAGGTCGTCAACGTTGGCCATGATCAAATCATGCCACCGACGCATGAGAATGCTCCGCTCTTTGGCGGGCTTTCGGCTCCAGTCGATAAAGGCGTCCTTTGCCGCCTCGATTGCGCGCCACGTTTCGTTTGCCCCCATCTTGGGCACCGTACCCAGAATCTCCCCGGTAGCGGGATTGTTGACCTCCAACGTCTCGCCGCCGTCAGCATCGCACCACCGTCCGCCAATGTAGGCTTGCTGGCGAAAAAGATCCGGATCCTTCAAAGAGAATGTCGTCGTCATGTTTTCCTTTTTAATCAACTTTATCACATACACTTTCAAGCGAAAGAACAAAAATCGCGAATCTTGTCGTCAAATTCAGGAAGAACCAGGAGGGAGGAATCTCTAAAAGCACCGAGCCCGTCGATCAAGAGCATGTGGCTGATAAGTAACTTATCCACAGTCTGTTGCGAGAGTTAGAATGCTGGTCGAATTTGACGATGATCCTCAAATGGCCTCGCTTCAGACGATATTGTGGAGCAAAAAAATCAAAAATGTTTTGCTTGACGATGTACTTACGGATGGCTTACGAATGAATTGCATTTATGAGAGCTCAGTTGCTGGCTGACCAAAGCCACCGAGTCGCTCGACAACCGTCAAAAATCGATTCTTGAATTAAGACAAATGGGAACCTCGGAAAAATCGAAAGCACAGGTCCGATTGGGTGTTAGTCCGCTGAGTTGGACCAACGACGTCCTGGCGGACTTGGGAGGGGACGTTCCTCTGGAAGTGTGCCTGAAGGACGCGGCGGATATCGGCTACGAAGGCGTGGAGTTGGGACGGAAATTTCCCAGGGATCCGCAAGAGTTGCGACCAAAGCTTTCGAGCTATGGGCTTCAACTGGTCGCAGGTTGGTATTCAGGGTTTCTCGCTGAACGGTCGCTGGAAGACGAATGGGCAGCGGCCCGACCACGTCCGTTTGCTAGAGGGTTGCGGTTGTCACGTGCTTGTCTATGGAGAGTGTGGCAAAATGCCGGGCGATTCCCCTTGGACCTGCCCCTGAGTCAAAGCCCTGGTTTGAAATCAATTGATCTCGCCGGCATACGCGAGGAAGCTCGAAGAATTCACCGTCCGATTGAAGGAGCGGGGCATCGTGCTGGCCTACCACTACCACCTGATGATGTTGGTGGAGACGGCCGAGGAAATTGCCGCGTTTTGCGAGTCCACCGATGAGGCAGTGGGGCTTCTTGCTCGACACGGGCCATGCGTACGCGGCCGGCGCGGACTACGGCGAAATCCTGCGACGGTTCGGAAAGAGGGTGGTGCACATTCATCTGAAGGACGTGCGCCCTAACGTCTTGGACTGGGTGCGCAAGGATGATGTGAGCTTTAACGCCGCAGTGCGCGAAGGGCTCTTCACGGTTCCGGGCGACGGCTGCGTGGATTTCTCGGAGATCGCGAATTTTGTCCGAACGTCCGGTTATCGCGGTTGGGTGGTCGTCGAAGCCGAGCAGGACCCTGCGAAAGCGACTCCAAAGCTATACGCGCAAAAGGCGTACCGCTACATCAAGGATCTAATGTTCTAAGAGCCGATGGAGAGATCACGTATGTCAAACACATTAAATATTGGACTGATTGGATCCGGATTTATGGGGCAGGCCCATGCGGATGCCTACCGGAGGGCGGGAATCTTGTACAGAAACCTGCCGCGAACCCCGGTGTTGTATGCGGTCGCCGATCAGAACGACGCGCTGGCGGAACAGTCCCGCAGCCGATTGGGCTTTGAAAAGGCTTATGGCGATTGGCGCCGATTGATCGAAGACCCGGAGGTAGATGTCATCGACATCACCACGCCAAACAATTTGCATGTGGAACCGGCATTGGTCGCCATCGAGGCGGGCAAGCACGTCTACTGCGAAAAGCCGATGGCCGTGAAGGTTGAAGATGCGCAGCGCATGGCCGCAGCAGCCAAGAAGGCGGGGGTGCACACGCTGGTGGCGTTCAACAATCTCAAAACTCCAGCCGCGCTGGTTGCAAAGCAGATCATCGAGCGGGGAGAGATCGGAGAGCCCGTGCGTTTCCGCGGGAGATTTGACCAAGGATTCTTTAACGACCCCTCTTTACCTTGGTCTTGGCGTTGTTCCAGAGAACTCGCGGGTACTGGAGCCCTGGGGGATCTTGGCGCGCATGCGGTCTCCGTGGCCCAGTTCCTGATGGGCGACGTGACAGAGGTTTCTGCTCAAAGCCAGATAATTTTTAAGGAACGTCCGGTGCCGGAGTTTGACGCGGGTTACGGCAGCACGGTTTCGGCGGACGCGAAGAAGCGGATCGTCGAGAACGAAGATCAGATCCAATCTCTTGTGAAGTTCGAATCAGGAGCGGCCGGTGTTATTGAATCCTCCCGCGTTTGCGCGGGTAGAGTTTTCGGAGTGTTTTGGGAAGTTTCCGGCACAGAGGGAACAATCTATAACAATGGGGAGAGGTTCAACGAGCTTCAGGTCTTTCGAATGGGTGAAGAAAAGCGTGATCGAGGATTCAAGACCATCTATTGCGGTTCCCAAGTGCCGCAGTACTCTGCATTCTTTGGCTTTGATTTTGCCGGTGGCGGGCTCGGCTATTTTGATATGAAAGTCTTCGAAGTTCACGACCTCGTCCAGGGGATTGGAGGAAACGCAGGCTGCTTCCCTGATTTTGCATTCGGCGCAAGGAATCAAGAGATCCTTGAGGCTATGGACCAGTCGACCCGTTCGGGCGCCTGGGTATCGACAAGGAGCTAATTTCCCTAACAACTACTAAGCAAAAGCAAATATGAGCAACCAAAGAGACTACAAAGAGCTTGAGGAACTCGCTCGGAGGGCACGGTGGCTGGCGATCAGCACCGTTGCGGGAAGCGGAGCCGGGCACGTGGGAGGGCCATTCTCGGCGATGGACCTCCTGGTCGCCCTATATTTCCAGGTAATGAACGTCAAGCCGGAAGAGCCGCGTTGGCCTGAGCGCGACCGATTTATACTCTCCAAAGGTCATTCTTCGATCGGTCAGTACGTTGTGATGGCACTGCGAGGATATCTGCCTGTCGAAGAGCTAAAAACCTTTGATAAGGGTGCATCTCGGCTGCAAGGTCATCCGGACGTCACGAAACTCCCGGGCTTGGATACTTCGACAGGGTCTCTGGGTCAAGGACTGTCGGTCGGGTTGGGCTTTGCCTTGGGCGCCAGAATGCGAGGGCAGAAGTTTCACACCTTTGTCATCCTTGGGGACGGCGAATTGCAGGAGGGGATGGTCTGGGAAGCGTTGCACATTGCTCCCAGATACAAACTGGGGAATCTGACTGCGATCCTGGACTGGAATGGCCTGCAACAATTCGGCTGGGTGCTTGCGGTCAACGAACAGCATCGCGGCGACCGCCGGGATCCGTGGTCGGGAATCGATTTGCGAGGGATATTCGAGAAGCTCGGCTGGCGTTGCATTGAGATCAACGGGCACGATTTCTCGCAGGTTGTTCCGGCCTTGGAAAGTGTGAAGGCCTCGGGAGATTCCGATCAGCCAACGATGATCATTGCCCACACGGTGAAGGGCAAAGGAGTGCACTTTACCGAGGGTAAGCACGAATGGCATTCGAAGGTCGCGACAAAAGATGAGCTGAGAATTATCGCCAAGGAACTTGGCATTGAGGAGGCAGTAGCATGAAGGCGTTACGAGATGTGTTTGGAGATACGTTGGTTGCCCTGGGTTGGACCAATCCGAATGTGGTCGTCTTAGACGCGGATTTGGCAAATTCGACCAAGGCAGACAAGTTTGCTATGGCCTATCCGGACAGATTCCTCCAGATGGGAATTGCGGAGCAAAACTTTGTTGGCGTAGCCGTCGGCTTAGCCTCGCTGGGTTTTGTACCTTGGCTATCCACTTTCACAGTCTTCTTTACCCATCGGGCCGTTGATCCGATCCGCATGCTGGTGGCCCAGACCAACGCGAACGTGAAGATCGGCGCGGCCTATTCCGGACTGCTGACAGGCCTGACGGGCAAGACGCACCAGGATGTTCAGGATATTGCCATCATGCGTGCGATGCCCGACATGACGGTCCTGGCTCCCGCGGATGCGATCGAAGGCGAAGCCATTATTCGTTGGGCCACCGAATTTCAGGGGCCCGTATATCTGCGCTTGGCGCGGGATGCGTCGCCGAATGTCTTCGATGAGCAGTATCGCTTTATCCCTGGCAAAACGATCTCGCTGAGAGAAGGCAGCGATGTCCTGTTGATTTCGACCGGCCCGCAAAGCGTCCGCTGTCTTCAGGCGGCTGAGTTGCTGCAAGGGCAGGGGATCTCCGCCGGGGTGCTGCATGTGCCGTCGATCAAGCCGGTGAACAAAGAAGAAATCGTGAGTGCCGCCGAAAAGGCAAAGTTAGTTATCACAGTCGAAGAGCACACTATCTACGGAGGCCTGGGGGGCATGGTTGCCGAGATTCTGTCAGAGGCCTCGCCGCGCCGGGTCGTCCGCTTCGGAATCGAGGACCGCTGGGGGGAGTCTGCGCCGAACGATTATCTGCTCGATCTCTTTCAGATGTCCCCGCCACGCTTGAGCGAGCGCATCAAAAAGCTAGTTGGATAATTGTCATGCCAGCAACAAGCACGATCGGAGTCGCCTTTCTTGGA
Organism: uncultured Verrucomicrobiae bacterium; assembly: GCA_963708595.1. Taxonomy (GTDB): domain Bacteria; phylum Verrucomicrobiota; class Verrucomicrobiia; order Chthoniobacterales; family Terrimicrobiaceae; genus DASTFP01. The sequence continues at coordinate 11,318 of CAVPTR010000013.1, read as the reverse complement.
GTGGGGCGCATGGGCGAAACCCACCTGCGAAATCTGGCGGGATTAAGCGGGGTGCGAGTTGTCGCAGTTGCCGACCCGAATGGAGAAGCGGCCGAGCGTGGCAAAGTCCTCGCTAATGCTGAAATTGCCCTTACGGATATCGAAAAGGCGATTGCCCATCCCGGGGTCGATGCGGTTGTCATCGTCACACCCACGGAGACGCATGCACGGCTTATCGAGATCGCGGTCCAGGCGGGAAAGGCCGTATTCAGCGAGAAACCGATTGCGCTGGATTTAGCGGAAACGTCCCGAGTGGTACGGCTCGTACAAGAGAAAGGGGCTTCGGTCCAGATTGGGTTCATGCGCCGGTTCGATCCCGGCTACTCCAGAGCTAAAGCCAAGATCGCCGCAGGCGAACTCGGCAAGCTCGAGACCTTTCGGGCGCTAAGTCGCGACACGTATCCGCCAAGCCTCAAGTTCCTGCTGAGCAGTGGCGGTTTGTTTCTGGACATGGCCGTGCACGATCTTGATCTTGCGCGATTTCTCGTCGGCGAGGTCGAGGAGGTTCAAGCTTGGGGATCGGTGTTGATCGATGAGAGCTTCGCTCAAGCCAATGACGCCGATACGGCGGTAACCCTGTTGCGCTTTAAGAATGGTGTTTTGGGCGTCACGGAAACATCCCGGCGATCGAACTGGGGCTACGACATTCGGACCGAAGTCGCGGGATCGATCGGCAAAGTGGTCATAGAGGCACCTCAGAAAACACCTCTGCTGTTTGCTCGCGATTTCGCATCGTCGTACGATCATTTTGAAAATTTCCCGGATCGCTTTGACAAGGCATATCGATTACAGCTGGAGAGTTTCTTTCAGGATCTGCAAGCCGGACGTAAGCCCTCGCCAGGGCCCGAGGACGCTCTCGAGACTCTTCGTTTGGCAATCGCGGTCACAAAGAGCTGGAGAGAAAGCAGGCCAGTTAAAGTTTCGGAGATCCAATGAGTGAGCTGTAAAGTTGTTGCAACGGGCCCAGAGAAGCTGGCTGTGTCAGCCCGCGACACACCATGACATCACCGAACGTTTCCGACTTCCAGCGCCTCGCCGCTGAGCTCGACGGTGCGCTTCACTTTGACGCGACGATGCGGAAGCTCTATGCGACGGACGCATCCGTATATCGCGAGATGCCCCAGGCTGTCGCGCTGCCCAGGACCGAGGAAGACATTCGCAAACTCGTTCGCTTCGCGCGCGAACACGGCACATCGCTCATACCCAGGACGGCCGGTACGTCGCTTGCCGGACAAGTGGTCGGAGCGGGTATCGTGGTGGATGTGTCGCGCTGTTTCACTCGCATTCTTGAGATTGACGCCGCGCAGCGGCGCGTGCGTGTGCAACCCGGGGTTGTGCGCAATGAGCTCAATCTCGCGCTTGCTCCTCACGGAGTTTTCTTTGCACCCGAAACCTCCACTCAGAACCGTTGCATGATCGGAGGCATGGTCGGCAACAATGCCTGCGGTGCCAACTCCGTAGTCTATGGCAGCACGCGCGAGCACTTTATATCGGCGCGAGCCGTGTTGAGTGATGGTTCGATCGCCGAATTTGGCCCGCTGTCGCCGGAGGAATTCGAAGCGAAATGTTCGGGTAATACGCTTGAGGCTTCGATCTATCGCGAGACCAAAAGGCTGCTCGGAGACGCCGGGAACCGCGCGGAGATCGCGCGCGAGTTCCCGAAGAGATCCATCCACCGTCGTAATACCGGCTATGCAATCGACCTGCTCGCAGATTGCGCGCCGTTCACGCCCGGCGGCCCGCAGTTCAATTTCTGCCGCCTGCTTGCCGGCTCCGAGGGGACGCTGGCGTTCTTGACTGAGATCACCCTGGCGTGCGAACCGCTGCCGCCACGTTCCGCCCTCGTCTGCGTGCACTGCTCCAGCATTGACGAGGCCCTCCGGGCTAATTTGGTGGCTTTGCGTCACGCGCCGCGCGCGTGCGAGTTGATGGACGACAATATTCTCGAGTGTACGAAGACGAATCTCGAGCAAAGCAAGAACCGCTTTTTTGTCCAGGGAGATCCCGGCGCTATTCTCGCCGTCGAGCTTGCTGCTGGGACGCGCGAGGAGGTTACCGCTGTTTGCGCGCAACTTGAGAGCGAATTGCGCGCCGCCGGCCTTGGCTACCACTATCCCATCGTCTGGGGCGCGGACCAGAATCGCGTATGGAATCTGCGTAAAGCCGCATTGGGCCTGTTAGCCAACATACCGGGAGATGCAAAACCAGTCGCCGTGATTGAGGATACGGCGATCGACCCGGAGGACATGCCGGCCTACGTGCGTGAGTTCGACCAGATCCTCAGCCGTCACAGTCTAACCGCTGTGCATTACGGACATGCCGCCTCAGGCGAACTCCATCTGCGCCCGATCTTAAATCTTAAGCTTGAAGACCATCGCAGGCTCTTCCGCGTAATTGGAACTGAAATCGCCCATCTTACCAAGCGCTACGGCGGGTCACTTAGCGGCGAACACGGCGACGGTCGTCTGCGCGGTGAATTTCTGCCGCTGATGGTCGGCGAAAAGAACTACGCTCTCTTCCGCGCGATCAAACGCGCGTGGGATCCCCCAGGTATCTTCAATCCGGGCAAGATCACAGACACGCCGCCGATGGACGCAAGCTTGCGCTACGAACCCAACCAGGCTGTGCGTCAATTTAAAACTGTGCTGAGATTCTCGGAAGCTCGGGGTATCTTGCGTGCCGCAGAGCAGTGCAACGGATCCGGCGACTGCCGCAAGTCCCATCTCATGGGCGGCACAATGTGTCCAAGCTACATGGCCACGCGCAACGAGCAGGATACGACGCGCGCCCGCGCAAATATCTTGCGCGAGGTCCTTACGCATTCGACGAAGGCCAATCCTTTCGACAGCGATGAGATCGCCCCCGTCATGGATCTCTGCCTCTCATGCAAGGGTTGCAAGTCCGAGTGCCCGTCCAACGTTGACGTGGCTCGTCTCAAAGCTGAATGGCTCCAGCAACGCTACGACGCTCGAGGTGTGCCAATGCGCGCGCGGCTTATCGGCGGCTTTTCACGCGCCATGGCTTTGGCCTCGATCGCGCCCGGAGTGTTTAATTTTATCGTGACAAATACGGCGACATCCAGTCTGTTCAAGCGGTTTGCGGGCTTCGCGCCGGGGCGTTCAATGCCTAAGTTAAATAAGATTCCGCTGCGGCGGTGGCACCGGATCCATGCGAATAAGAACGGCCCGTTTCCGAACGGACGCGTCTTTCTCTTCTGCGACGAGTTTACGAACTTCAATGACGCGGAAGCCGGCATCAAATCCGTGCGGCTGCTCAATCGACTGGGCTACGAGGTCGTCATTCCTAGGCATGTGGACAGCGGCCGCGCGCAAATTTCCAAGGGCCTGCTGCGCGACGCGCAAAAATTAGCGATCCGCAATGTCGAACTGCTAAAGGATGTTGTTACCTCTAACACTCCCATGGTGGGAATCGAACCCTCGGCGATCCTGGGCTTCCGGGACGAAGTGCCGGATCTCGTCCCTGAGCGTCTGGTTGAGGCAGCAAAGGCGCTGGCAAAGCATGCGCTTCTGATCGACGAGTTCATTGCGCGCGAGGCTGACAGTGGTCGTATTCGGCGCGAAGCGTTCACACAAGAGACTCGCAATATCAAGCTCCACGGCCACTGCCACCAAAAGTCGCTTGCGTCGCTCACGCCGACCGTCAAGGCACTTGAATTGCCTGCTAATTACAAGGTTCAAGTTATTCCATCGGGATGCTGCGGTATGGCCGGTTCGTTCGGTTACGAAAAGGAGCATTTCGACGTATCAATGAAGATTGGCGAGCTCGTCCTTCTGCCTGCGGTGCGCTCGGCTCCGGCCGACACAATTATCGCCGCACCGGGCACGAGCTGCCGGCACCAAATCAAAGACGGCACCGGGCGTATCGCCCAGCACCCGGCCGAGATTCTGCACGACGCCTTGGTGTAATATCCGCCGGCTCGGATGTACCAAGCGCGAAGCGGCCAGAAGGTTCGCTCTTTCCCGCCCCAGCAATGTATCACTTCGTTTGCTCTGATAAACTGAAGGCCGCGCGAGCGAGACCTTCGAGGTTGGCTCGGCCGGCGCGTCCTTGAGCGCCTGCCGCCAAAGTCTGAGTGACGAATCGCGATTGGTCAACTCGAGGCAGCCCGCCTCAAGAAATGGGGTCCATTCTAGGCGGGCTGTCATTTGCGCGAGCACCGGTGTGTGCGGCGACGAGGGGCGCTGGCCCTGGCCCCCTTGTTTTTCATTCCCAAAGGAATGCCCAAGAGATTATCTGTTGCAAGACGTATCCCAATATCGCCGCGTCAAAGACAAGCAGCGCCACCATAAGAATTTTCATTTGTCGGCCCCCTATTGATCTACGCTCGTGATCGACAGTCTTGCGCGCGATTTAATTCCGGACACTCCGAAACCCACGCCCATTCCAAAGCCGAGCCGCCCAAGAGCCCAAAACCGACTCAGAAGCCGAGGCCGACTCCAAAACCGGATCCCAACCCCAAAACCCAAGCCAACCGCCGCGGCCGCCCCGCCGCGGCCGCCCGACGCCACCGCCTTCACCCGCGCCAGGTCCGACACCGAGCCCGTCTCCATTGCCGACGCCGCAGAATTCGGCTCCCGGAAGAGGGCCGGCCATCCCTCAGGCCCGCAACATCCAGGTAAACTCGATGATCTGCGTATGGGGAATGAAAAAGTAATCCGGGGCGTAGCTGACATTGCGGCTGAGAAAACCGAACAGGCTCCGCTGCCAACGCGCCATGCGGTGTCCGACATACTCGACGATAAGCTCCCGCGGCAGGACATAAAACGTATCCGGAGTGTCCTTGTCGATTTTTCCGCCGCTGATTTCGGTGGGCCCGGCCGAGGGTTCTTGGCGCATGCGGCTCCTGCATGTAGCCGTGCAGGGCGATGATATGCCAAAGGTTCGCTCCCAGCCGCTGGACCTCGACGCTTTGCGCCATGTCCACGTCGCTCTCCATGGCATTGACCAGACTCAGGATGACGACCCGCTCCCGAAACGCCCCCTCGCGGCGGATCATCTCCAATGCTCGCGTCAGCGCGTAGCGCGGGTTGCGATTCGAAGTGATCAACACGATCTGTCCAGGCCGCCGGTAAGGCAGGCTTTCCAGCTTTCTGGAGACATCCTCCGCCGAGTCCGCGCACGAACCCAGGTGCTGCAGAATGATGGCCCGGCCCTTGTGCCACGTCAGCATCACGGCGAGCAACAAGAGCGCAACGAGCACGGGGAAGAAACCGCCTTCGGGAAACTTCGTCATGCACGCGATGAAGAATGGCACCTCGATCACAAGAAGTCCCGTGATCAGCGCGCCCGCTTTCGGCCATGACCATCCCCAGCACGTCAACATTACCATTCCAATCGCGATCGTCGTGATAAGCATGGTGCCAACGACCGCGAGACCATAAGCTGCGGCAAGATTCTCGCTCGCCCGGAATGTCAGCACCAGCAGCAGACAGGCGAAGCAGAGAAGCCAGTTTGTCGTCGGAACGTAAACCTGCCCGCGTTCGTGCCGGCTCGTGTGTATCACGAGGAACTTCGGAATAAAATCCAGTTGCTGCGCCTGGGCCGTAAGAGAAAACACCCCTGAAATCAGCGCCTGCGAAGCGATCACCGTCGCCATGGTGGCCAGCACCACCAAGGCCAGCGTCGGCCACCCCTGCGGAACCATGGAGAAAAAGGGATCCACATCCGATTGATACATGACGGGATTGTGCATGGATAGCGCAGCCTGCCCGAGATAATTGAGCACGAGCGCGGGCAGGGCCACGACATGCCAGGCCAGCGAAATCGCCTTCCGCCCAAAGTGCCCCATGTCGGCGTAGAGAGCCTCCGCGCCCGTCACCGCGAGGATCACAGCGCCCATCAGGTTTAGAGCTGACCATCCGTCGGTCTTTAGGACCTGCAGGGCATAAACCGGATTGAACGCTTGAAGTACCGAGGGGTTCCGCATGATCCACACGAACCCCATCGCGCCGAGGACCACGAACCACACCAACATCACCCAGCCGAAAACGAGCCCAAGCCGGCCGGTGCCGAATCGCTGGACGGAGAAAAGAACGGCCAGGATCCCGACGGTTCCCGGAATCACGAACGGCACGAGCTTGGGATTCACCGACTCAAGACCTTCCATCGCGCTCAGGACGGAGATCGCGGGCGTAATCGTCCCGTCGCCGAAGAGCAGAGCCGCGCCAAAGAGCAGCAGCAACGTGTAGAAGGGAAGCTTCAGCCTGTCGGCCCTTTCCAGGCGTTCCTGCAGCAACGCCAGGAGCGCAAAGACGCCTCCTTCTCCATGATAGTTCGCCCGCATCACCACGAACATGTACTTCACCGTCACCAGCAGCAGCAGACACCAGATGATCAGTGAGGCGATCCCTAGCACGGAGGATTGGTCCGGACCCCTGACGGACCAGAGCGCAGTCTGAAAGGAATAGAGCGGGCTCGTTCCAATGTCGCCAAAAACCACCCCGAGCGCGGCCAGCGCCAGGAATGTCATGCTCTTTTTGACCGGTTGCGCCGCCATTGCCGGATCGCAATAGCGATTCCGGCTTCAATGGCGAAGAAAAAAAACGCTCGATAAGATGCCGTCCCGGGTCAGCGAACTTGAGAGCCCATCACGCTTCTGATATTCGCACGGGTGGATGCCTACGACCATTCCGCGGGCGTTCCTCATCATGCGCGCGACCTCGCAAGCTCGACGAGACCCTTGAGTGCAAAATCCCGTCCGAGGAACTGGAAGCTCTCAAAGCGAATCGGGCACCGAAACTGTCGCTCCGCGTCCTGAAAAGTTGGCCGCCAGTTGGTTTTGCCCTCCCGCACCGTTTCACCGTGGATATGCCTGTTCGCACACCCTCTGACGGCCAAAGCCGCTTTTCGAAGCTCTTTAGAACCCGCTTTGCAACCAGTCACCGTATCCCGGACCTGCTCCAGCACCTTGCGTGCTTTGCACGCCAATGGGCGTGTCGAGCTGGAACGTCCCAATATTGGCAACGGGCATCCTGTTCACGATAACCTTAAAGGCACGCGGATAAGGGCTATTAGGGAACCAAACCTCAACAAAGTACGCGCCGAGGGGTATATTGCCGAAGTAAAAAGTGCCATCCGGTCGCGACAGGGCCCGAGCTGAACGTCCAAGCTGCTTGTTGTACAATGTAAGCACAACTCCGGCAATCGGCGTCGGTCCATAGTATCCATTGCCGATAAGCCTGCCCCGTACCTGCGTCCAAGGCGACTGGGCATAGGACTGCGTGGGATCGAGCAGAATGCTCAAAAGTGCGAAAGCCCCAACGAGTTGCAAAAGAGTTGCGCGCCGAGTGTAACTGAGCATACCTAGAGGTTCCGGAATAGCCCGTGTTGTTGCTCGGTTCCAACCGAATGTCACGGCGCCGTGGTTTCTATTTCTGAGGTTCATAGTTCACTTCCTCAAATGCCGGTGTCAGGGAGGTATAGCTCGCTGAGATCGAAAGATACGATGGCGATCCACCTCAGCGAGTTGGCGTAATCTTGAGACTAAAGCTTGAACCGCGTGCTGAATCGTGGCGATTACTCGGATAATTACTCTGATAATCGCCCGGATAACTAACCGGAGCCGGATAAACCGAACCCGGATAAACCGAACCCGGATAAACCGAACCCGGATAAACGGGACCCGGATAAACGGTAACCGGATAAACGGGAACCGGATGACCGGGACCCGGATGATTACGAGTTGTCCTTCCCGGTACTTGCTCTGGCCGAACCTCGATGGTCGCGCCGCAACCGGTGAGTAGTATTACAAGGCTAAGGTAGAGTATGTGTGGTGAGAGTGCTGCTTGTCTTGTTGGGTTATGCTCAAGGAGCTTTCCTTGATCTCTGAGCCGCCATATTGTCTTTAGCATTTTCATCTTATTAGTCCTTCCCAGTATTTTTCCCTAAGAGGCATTCTGTTGGCCAGAATCCGTGAGCTTTTTCGTTACTCCTTTCGAAGAGTTCCGGTTGTAATCTCTGCGTTATCTGCAATTCCCCTCAGATTAGTTAGATTTTGATAGTAACTTTTGACCGGGATCACCGGCCTTCATATAGTTACAAAGGCATTGGAAGCGTCGAGTTTCGGAGTTTCTCAGAAAAGTATGACCGTTCGTGGTTCTCCCACCGGATTCATCAGTTCGTTCTTTAGTCCGTCGACGATACAAACGCGTCGCGTAGCAATCCCGGCGTTCTTGATGATGACGTTCGGTCCATGCGCTCGCCTACCCTGCGCGATGCACGGGGCGTTGAGAGCGAGGGATAACCATAAGGGAACGCTGGAATCTCTTCCTCCGGCATTGTTGTTCAATCGGTCTTATGATCAGCCAGCGGCTGCCGACTGCTGGCTTGCTGGGGATTGGACCTTTCGTTCCATTTACGACGATCACCGGATGCTCCATTTTGACTCTCAGCAATCACTATGTCTAGATTCGCAAAGCATCCAAAGGTACTCAACCGGGTTCGATACCGCAGCCTACCGGATGACCGTTCCGGAAGGTTACGCGCGAAGCGAAAGAACCATGATAAATATATCCAAAGAGACAACCGAGAATCTTAGGAGCAAAGTGAAGGGCCAGATCGTTTTACCGAGTGACCCGAATTATGACGAGGTTCGCGAAATATGGAATGCGATGATTGAACGGCGGCCCGCTCTCATCGTGCGATGTGCAGAAGCCAATGACGTTCCACATGCAATCTCGTTCGCGCGCGAGAATGGACTCGAAATATCAATTCGAGGTGCGGGGCATAACATTGCGGGGAACGCGTTGTGTGATAACGGCGTAGTGATTGACTTTTCAACAATGAGGAATGTTCGCGTGGATGCCGAGAAGAAGCGCGCCTATGTTGAACCTGGCGCGACACTGGCCGATTTTGATGAGGCGGCACAGTCCCACGGGCTGGCCACGCCGGTAGGAATCAATTCCACCACCGGGATCGCGGGTCTAACACTAGGCGGGGGATTCGGTTGGTTAACACGCAAATACGGCATGACCATCGACAATCTGGTCTCTGCAGACCTGGTCACCGCGGACGGCAAGAGGATCCGAGCCAGCGAAAACGAAAACGCCGACCTGTTTTGGGCAATTCGAGGCGGCGGCGGTAACTTTGCGGTTGTCACCCAATTCGAATTCAACCTTCATGAGGTGGGTCCTGAAATCCTGGCCGGGTTGATCGTTTTCCCGTTCGACCAGGCGAAGCAGGTGCTGACACAGTATCGCGAATTTGTAGCATCCGCACCGGAGGAGCTCAATGTGTGGGCGGTATTGCGCAAGGCTCCCCCCTTGCCATTTCTTCCCGGAGACGTGCATGGCAAGGAGGTGGTTGTGCTCGTCATCTTCTACAACGGGGATGCTGCTCAAGGCAGGAAACTGATTGAGCCCTTGCTCCGTTTTGGCGCCCCTCACGGTGAACACATCGGTGCTCAGCCCTACACGGAATGGCAGAAAGCTTTTGATCCTCTGCTTACGCCTGGCGCGAGAAACTACTGGAAATCGCATAATTTCACAGAACTCAGTGATGGCGCGCTGAACTCGATGATCGAGTTCGCTGGCAAGCTGCCCTCGCCGCAGTGCGAGGTCTTAATCGGGCTCATCGCAGGCGCAGCCAATCGCGTTCCGGCAGATGCCATGGCATATCGTCATCGGGATGCAAAGTTTGTGCTCAACGTGCACGGGCGATGGGACGAGAGGACAGACGATGAGCGGTGCATTGCTTGGGCACGCGCGTTTTTCCAAGCCTCTGCCCCGTACGCCTCCGATGGTGCCTACGTGAACTTCATGACGGAAGAAGAAAGCGATCGGGTGGCCGCTGCTTACGGCGCCAACTATGATCGCCTGGCACAGATCAAGAACGAGTACGATCCGGACAATCTGTTCCATCTGAACCAGAACATCAAACCGTCGCCTCGACAGGGTTAAAGTGGCGTCCAGATTGAGGAGGAAATCCTGCCCTTCTGCCAGCGCCACGTAATCGGCGTGATTGTCTATTCGCCGATGGCTTCGGAATTACAGACCGCGTTCGCCTCGCCCAGCTCGGTTTTCTTCTTCGCGAACGCTTTTTGCATGAGTGGGCGAACGATCATTGCGGAGACGCAGTATCGCTCTCGAAAACAAACGCCATTTCCCCATGCCGGACCCCGTTCGAGACCTAGCTTGGCAAGGCACGGGAGTTTGTGGCCGGGGAAATAGCTTTTGAGGTCGCCACGATCGGCGGCGGATATTCTCTCAGGCCGCCCTGAATTGCGATAGCGTGCGACTACTTCTTTCGCCGGATATTGATGGTCATGATGGTGCTCCACGAGCCATCCGGTCCCAGGATCGAGGATGTAAAGACTTTGTGGTCGGGGCTTTTCAACTCCGTCACTTCTCTGAATTTGGAAGGCGTTTGCGGACTGGGAACGGGGCCTTCCGTTTCCCATGTTAGAATATTTTCCGTGACATCGAACGTGCCCTCAAACTGCCAGATGTGGCTGGTCATGCTATCGATCACCGTTCCGATGTATTTTTTCTTCGCGGGGTCGTAGCCGATGGTCAGGATTTGCTCGTAGGGAAAATCAGGCACGGTGCTTTTGATTTGCGCGACGAACCAGAACCCGCCGATCAAGCGGGAGCTTTCGACTCCCTTGAGTTTCGTCGGTGGCTGTCCCGGGGCCATGAATGCCTCGCCTTCCGACTCCCATTCGCCGACAAACTTTTCAAGCAGTTCGTGTTCTTTGACAGGTCCGGGCATTTCCTTGCAGGCGGACGTATTCTGGGTGGGTGGTTCTTCTGTAACAGTGCTCATATTTTTTCCGTTCTTATTAATGGTTTCTCCGGTTCGTCCAGTTCAAAGACATGACGAACGGCCGGAGGCGCACAGGACATCGACGTGCGATTTTTTTGGCGAAGTTGGCGCTAGCCTCCGTCAGAACCCCAATGGGACATCCATTTCCGCGTGCTGGCTGAAGACTCGCAGCGCGCAGGCCGCACGTTCGCCGGATTAGTTTTCGCCCATCAGAGGAAGGTGAGTTTCGGCGAGCACAAGAATGGAACTCCTATTGAGGCCATTGGGCCGACGTGAATCCGCACGAGCAGTCGGGTGGAAACGGTTTTCTCCTTGCGCAATTCAAAAGGTAGTCCATGTTCACCGTGTTCTGGGGGGAACAGCAGGCTGTCGTGGCAATCGTCGCGGCGGCCTATATCTTTTTTACGCGCTGGCGGGGCTCCAGATTGACTGTCTCCGACTAGCCAGAGTAGGTTAGTCGGGCGGCGCGTCGCTTTTCGGGCTAGACAGAGCACGTG
>CAVPTR010000012.1:0-64874 GCA_963708595.1 uncultured Verrucomicrobiae bacterium | reverse complement strand
AGCGGCTTGAGCGTCTCCGTCGCAGTCGTGATGACGGGAGTAGCTCCGGTGAGATTCGCAACGCGATAGGCCAGGCGATTCGCCCCGCCTTCGTGGCCGCTCATGAGCGAGATGGCAAAGCGGCAGCCTTCATCAAGGACCACGATCGCAGGATCGGTTGTTTTGTCTTTTGGCAGCCCTTGCAAGTAGCGAACGGCGATGCCTGTGGTCATGACAAGAATCCATTGGCGATAACTCGCGTAGCATGTCGCAAATGCCTCGCGGTTGCTCTTGTCCTTGCCGGTTTCCAAACCGCAGAGTTTGCCTCCGAGGCTGTGTTCAAGATGCCGGCCGAGCTTTTCCGCTCCGGCACGCACGATCCAGATTCCGAGTGATGAAGTCATGCGGAAACCCTCCTGCTGGCTTTCCGAAAACGATGAGAGTATTCGGCCGAATAAAGCCGCGACTCCGCCACGAGCTTTTCGTCGAGAACCTCGCCGACGAGCAGCATGGTGGAAAGCTGCCAGTCGTGCGCATTGATTTCATCGAGCATTTTGCCAAGCGTGCCACGATGGATTTTTTCCTGCGGCCAGGTGGCTTTTTGAACGAGGGCAAACGGAGTTTCGGGAGAATCGGATGCCAGAAGATCTGCGACGACTTGCGGCAGGTTGGCTCCCGAAAGAAAAATGCAAAGCGTGGCGCGGTGGGCCGCGAGCGATTTCAAGGATTCCTTCTCGGGCACGCGCGAAGCGCGTCCGCTGGTGCGAGTGAGAATGATGGTTTGCGCGACTTCCGGCTTGGTGAGTTCGGCGTTCAGCGCCGCAGCCGCCGCGACGAAAGAGGAAACTCCGGGGATGACCTCGTATTCGATTCCCAGCGCGCCCAGCCGTAGCATTTGTTCCGCGGTGGCACCATAGATCGACGGATCCCCCGAGTGCAGACGCACGACGTCCCAGGCTTGTTCGCGAGCCCGGATATAACTAGCTTCCTGCTCATCGAGGTTGAGCTTGGCGGTATCAATAATCTCCGCATCGGCGCGGCAATGCGTCAACATTTCGCGACTCACTAGCGAGCCGGCGTAGAGCACCATCGGCGCTCGCGCTAGAATTTGCGCGCCTCGGAGTGTGATCAAATCCGCAGCCCCCGGACCGGCTCCAACAAAATAGACTTTCATGATTGAACTCCTGCGCGACTTTTTTTTGCCGGGCTTTTGCGAATGAGCATCGTCGCGAGGTAACCCAGCGATTTCTCCGGTTCCATGTGGTGAACGCCACTGTGAACCACTTCGTCGTCCATGCCGACATGACGAGCGAAAGCGCAATTTGCCGCGATGCCCATTTCTTGAAGCAGCGCGAGAACCGCCGGAAGCCGCTGGCCGATTTTCATCAAAACGACGATGTCATGCGACTCGATGGCTGCCCGCAACTCTGGCAGCTTGTCCGGACACGGCAAAATCAAAACACGCTCCTTGCCTTTTCCGAGCGGAAATTCCGTCGCCGCCGCAACCGCACAATAGCTGGTGACGCCTGGATAAGTCCGGTGCCGCAACTCCGGCAGACAATCCCTTAATGCCGCCAGCGTGTAAGTGTAAGTCGAGTAGGTGAATGGATCGCCGATCGTGAGATAAGCGATGTCTTTGCCTGCGCGCAGTTCCGCGGCGATGGCCTCCGCGAGGTTTGCGTAGTGTTCGCACAACGAGCCGCGATCGGACTCCATCGTGAACTCCACTTCGCGAAACCGCTCGTCGGGTATTTCATTCGCCGGCAGACACTGGCGCGCCACGGAATGATCCATTGTTGTGGCGCGCGGCACGAAGATCACGTCGCATCGTTTCAAAAATTCCCACGCGATCACCGGAATTAATCCCGGTTCGCCGGGGCCAACGCCAATCCCACAAAACATGCCCGGCGTGCTCATGCGATTCCTCCCAAAGCTTTGCCGTCCATTTGAAAAAGCCGCACGGCGACTTGATCCACGCGCTGCAATCGCCTCGAAACCGCCGCGCCGATTTTGTTTTCGACGGCACTCCAGAATTGCGGCGCGCAATCTTCCGCATGAAGCAACTCCACCACGCCTTCCACCATTTTCGATTCTTCGAGGCGGCGCAGAATGCGATCGCTAAGGCCGAATTCACTCGCAGCGCGATGGATGGCTTCCACTGCGCTGCGGCTTTGTTGCGAGTGAGTATCCCTCACATCGTCGAGCACTTTCGCGAGCTTGCCGGGATGGCCGACTACCCAGAGCAGCGGGAGACGATGGGCGTTCTCCGTCAAAGTTTGGTCCACGCATTCCAAGGCGTAGCCGATGAAGTTTGACATCTGCACGACACGCTTCAACGGAAGCTGGAGCGAACGGCGCGCGAATCGCTGGCCGAGGTTGCCCGGCGTGAGCACGATTTCGTCCGGATTCCCGCCGAGCGCCACGCGGATGTAAATCTCGATCGATGCTTGAAATGCTGCCATCGATTTCGGTTCCACGATTCCCGTGGTTCCGAGAATCGAGATGCCTTCTTGAATCCCGAGGCGCGGATTGAAGGTGCGCTTCGCAATTTCCTCACCGTTTTCGCAGCCGATCTGCAAATCGAATCCCGCGTCCCGGCTGCCATCCCCTTCATTCAGGACCTCGTGCACGGCGCGGATCATCATGCGCCGCGGAACGGGATTGATCGCCGGCGACCCGATGCCGATTTGCATGCCGGGTTGCGTCACGATGCCGACGCCCTCGCCGCGCAGAAATACGATTTCGCCATTGCGATTGCGTTTCACCCGCGCATAAATGCGCGCGCGGTGCGTCTGGTCGGGATCATCTCCCGCGTCCTTGATCACATCCGCGCGCACAATACCGTCATCTTCATCGCGAATGCAATCGATCGGAATCGTGAGATACTGCGCGCCATCCGGCAGGGTAACATTCACTTCGTTTGGCGACTCGTTGCAGACGAGCTTGAGCAGCGCTGCTTTCACCGCCGCAGTCGCGCAACTGCCCGTGGTGTAGCCACGCTTCAAGCCGTTTTCAGCCAATTGCCCCAGATCGAAACGTGATCGCGTCGCTGAATCGGTGGATATTTCCTGAGCCATCATTTCGTTGCCAATTGGTTAGCCGCACGAATGAGCATCGCGTTCACGGCGGTCGCCGCCCATGGCGATCCGCCGCGCGTGCCGCGATTCGTGATGCGCGGAACTCGCACGCAGCGCCGCAGATTTTCTTTGCACTCGCGCGTCCCAACGAATCCGACTGGCAGGCCGATGATTAAGTGCGGACGCCATTGCTGTTCCTTCACGAGGCGGACAGCTTCCTTCACCGCCGTCGGCGCGTCCCCGATTGCGAGGATGAGGTCGTTTCCAAATTGCATCCACGCCCGGCGAATCCCTGCCGCCGAGCGGGTGAGACCGTTGGCTTCCGCGAGCAGTCTTGTTTCCTCATCGTGCACGCAACAGACTGTTTGCACCGATAACTCTTGCAAAAGGGTCCGGCGCAAACCGCTTTGCACCATCGTGACGTCCGTGACGATGCGAGTGCGTTGCGACAAGGCTTTCACGCCGGCCTCGACCGCTCCGGGAGAGATAAAAATGTCGTCCACGATCTCGAAGTCGCCGCTGGTATGGACGAGCCGCTGCAACACGTCTCGCTGCAATTCAGGAACGCCGGACCAATCGCGTCCCGCGGCGATGATGCGAAAGCTTTCCGCTTCGATCGGATGCGGCGCGCAGGCTCCGGATGCTTGTTGCGGGGAATGGCTGCCATTTCCGCCGCGCACGTGGAAATGGTGTCCCTGCTGCGGCGCGCCGACCTCCTTTTCATATCCCACGATCTGCACGCGATACTTGCACAGGCCGCAATTCATCGCCGCCTTTCCCGCGATGCTTTCGGCAGCTCGTTCGAGGAACGCATCGGCGATGTGCTCGTGAATTCCGAGGTAGTCGCACTTGAGCACTTCGAGCTCGGGGTGGCGCACCGCAAGATCATCAACTGCCGCGTAAATCCTCTTGATCAGGACTCCCGTGAAGAGCAGGAACGGCGCAACAACGATCCTCGAAAAACCAAGCCGCACCGCGAGCTTGAGCCCGTCTGCCACGAGAGGTTTAGCGGTGCCGGAGTAACATACGAAGGAAGCTCCAAAGCCCATCCCTTCCTCCAGCATCCGCGCGAGTTTCGACACGTCGGAGTTGGCATCCGGGTCCGTGGTGCCGCGGCCTACGACGACAAGGCACGTGTCGGACCTTTTCACGATCTGCATCGATCGCGACTCAGCTTCGATGATTTTTTCGCGAAACAGCTTCAGCACCAGTGGATGCAAATGGAGCGCCGCGCCGTAGCTGAGCCGTGCCTGCGGAAATTCCCGCTGCAGGGCGAGCACTTCGCTTGGCATGTCATTCTTCGCGTGACTCGCGGCGAGCAGCACCCCGGGAACAATCGCGATCTGCCGCGAGCCCCCTCCAATGCTGGCTTTCACGGCCTCGTCGATCGTCGGGCGCGCAAACTCCAGAAAACCGTGCGTAACCCGCCGGCCACAGGCGCGCACTTTGATGATTTCAACAAGGCGCTCGAATTCACGCACGCCCTCAGGATCGCGGCTGCCGTGACCGGCAATCACGATGCCGTAATCGTCTTGCTGTGTAGCGATCATGCTTTCACCTTCGGTTCGATTTGGCTCGGCATCGGGTTCAGCGTGCGAATGAGCACGATGCTCATGTCGCTGAAGTCCGCTGTGCAGGCGGCAAGCGAACCTCTCCACGCGGCTTCCGATTGCGTGAGTCGTTCCCACACTTCGGTCGGGTGGTTTGCGGAAATGCCTCGCGACAGAAGGAACGCCGCGATGTCTTTCGGCATGAAATCCCACGGACACGGAATCACGATCGCGTTCCGGCCATCTTCCAAAACGTGAACGAGATGCTCCTTGAACGGCTCAAGATCGCCGCGCCGGTGGAACGTGACGAAGGTGGTCTCATCAAAGCAAACGCGGCCGCGCGATGCGAGAATCTGCGCGGAAGAAATGCCAGCGATCGTCTCCACCCGATGCGCGCACGCGCGCTCCACCCGTTCGAGAAATTGGAACCCGGAGAAATGGATGTCGCCCATGAAAACGATGGCGCATTTCAATCCCTGATGGTGCAGCGCGGCGACGTCGCGCAATTTTTCCACCTGATCTTTGTATCCCATGGTGACGACGCGGCATTCAGGACGAATCAGCGGGCGCACCAGATCGACTACAGCCGTGAAGCCGGCAATCACGTCTGCAGTCTCGATCAGGTCTCTGCCGCGTAGAGTCAAATACCCGAGATCGCCAGGACCAACGCCAATACACCAAATCATACGTTCGCCTTTCTCAATAGC
Source organism: uncultured Verrucomicrobiae bacterium (assembly GCA_963708595.1). Lineage (GTDB taxonomy): Bacteria > Verrucomicrobiota > Verrucomicrobiia > Chthoniobacterales > Terrimicrobiaceae > DASTFP01. Next base: position 59,561 of record CAVPTR010000012.1, on the reverse strand, counting down.
GGACGAAGTGCAGGCTCGCTCACGGAAAAATACAGATGGACATACGAAGCACGAAGGTTGTGGCGAGTGAAGCCTTCGCGGCGCTCCAAGCCAAGCCGCTTGCGGCGCACCGTCCACAGATTCGCCGTCTCGCTCTCGGCCTGCCACCGCGAATAGTGAAATTCATGGCCGCGAAACTCCGCGCTGTCCGCGCCCGCGAGGCCGGAGCAAACGCAGTAGCCGAAATGGTGGAGCCGGACGGTCATCTCCACTGCGCCGGGCAGGGCACCGGCCATCGGGTATCGTGTGCCGTCGAGCGCGATGAGCTCTTGGGCAAGCAGCATCAGGCCGCCGCATTCGGCGTAGCATGGCAGGCCGGCATCGATTGCGGAACGAATCTCCGAGCGCATCGATTCATTCTGCGAAAGAGCGTCCGCGTACACTTCCGGGAAGCCGCCGCCAAACAGGACGCCGTCGATTCCATTCGGCAGCGCAGAATCGTGAATCGGAGAAAACTCCACGAGTTCCGCTCCCCAACGGCGCAGGTAATCGAGATTGGATTCGTAATAAAAATGAAACGCTTCGTCCCTTGCCATGCCGATGCGGAGATGTTCTACGCTCGCTAAACCTCTGTTTGTTTGCGCGGGCACAGGCGAAAGCATCGCCAGGATTCGCGGCAGATCGAGATGCTTTTCGGCGAGTTGAGCGAGTTCCTTGCGGGCGGGAAATGCCCGCTCCTGGCTCGCCTGTAAGCCCAAGTGCCTTTCCGGCCAGGCCAGCTCTTCACAAAACGGCACGACTCCAAGCACGGGAATCTTTAGCGGAGCGATCGCCTCGCGCAGGTAATCGGCATGACTGCTTCCGCTGACCTCGTTCAAAATGAGGCCTGCGATCCTACCATGCCCGGCCTCTTCAACAAATCCCCGCAGCGCGGCAGCCAGTGAGCGGCCGGCCTTGGCGCTCGGGACGACCAGAACGACGGGCCAATCAAGGAGTCGCGCCAGTTCCATTGTGCTGCCTTCGTCTGAGCGCACATCGCTTCCGTCGAAAAGTCCCATCACGCCTTCGATGATCGAGATCTTTCCTGCGCCGTGCGCAGTCGCTTCGCTTGCGATGCCGTCGCTTCCCATCATCCACGCGTCCAGATTGCGCGAAGCGGTTCCCGCAAAGCGGCTGTGATAGCCGGGATCGATGAAGTCCGGCCCGACTTTAAAAGGCTGCACCGCGAGGCCGCGTTCCGCGAGCGCGGCCAGCAACATGCAGGTCACAGCGGTTTTTCCGCCGCTGCTGTGCATTCCCGCAAAAATCAGCCCGCTGGATGCAGCTGTATTCATCAGAATTCAATCCCCCTGCGCGCTTCCACGCCTTGATCGAAGTGGTGTTTGACTTTTCGCATCTCGGTGACCACTCCGGCGTGCGCCATTAATTCGTCCGGGGCATATCGTCCGGTGAAAACGAGCTCCACGTTCCCCGGCCGCGCATCGACCAGGGCAATGGCCCGATCGAGTCCGATCAGGTCACGGTGGATGCAGTAATTGATTTCATCCACGATCACCAAGTCGTACTCGCCGCTAACGAGCACGAGTTGCAGCGCATCCATTTCCTTTGCGAGCGCAGCGCGCATCGCTTCGACATGCTCGGGAATGTTTTTGCTTCTCGACAGGATCCAGTCCTGCTCGACGTTCTTATAAGTCAGATTCGGGTGCAAATTCGGGCAGATCGCCAGTTCGCCCGTTTTCCAGCGCGGCTTCATCATCCGCAAATAAAAAACGCGAAAGCCGCAGCCGAGCGCGCGCAGCATCAGCCCCATCGATGCGGTGCTCTTGCCCTTGCCTTCGCCGGTGTAGATTTGAAAAGCGCCGCGCTTCAAACGTGGCCGTGGAGATTCGGCGCTCATGTCAGTGGGAAAAACTTCAGCGCAAATGAAAGCGCGACGAAAGCGGCCGCGCACACACCGGCAATCCGCCACATCCAGACCAGGCTCGACGCGATGTCCGCAGCAGCGGCGGTCCGGCCCGACGCGTTGAAAACGGGGCCGTAAACGCACTGCCCATCGTAAAAATTATTGCCGCCCAAGCGCACGCCGATCGCGTAGGCCATGGCGGCCTCGCCCCATCCGGCATTCGGACTGGCGTGCGCGGCTGCCTCACGGCGAATCGTTTTCCAATGAACCGCAGAACGAAAAACACAAAATGCACCGGCGCAGATTCGAGCTGGCAGCCAGTTGAGAACGTCGTCGGCGTGAGCCGATGCCTTGCCGAATTTTTCGTAAGCATCTGTCCGGTGTCCTACTATGGAGTCGAGCGTATTCGCCGTGCGATAAATCAAGGCACCGGGCGCACCCGCGACGAAGCTCCAGAAGAGCGGCGCGATCACCGCGTCTGTCGTGCTCTCAGCCACGCTTTCGATGGCGGCGCGGCTGATCTCGGACTCCCCGAGGGCTTCGGTGTCGCGACCGACTATCATCGCGAGGCGGCTGCGGGCCGCTGCGAGGTCGCCATGTGCAAGCGGCACGATGATCGCTTTGACATGCCGCGACAAATCCCTCGCCGCAATCGCTTGATAGATGACGAGCGTCTCGAGAACCTGCGCTGCAAGCGGATTCAGCGCCGAACAAATGCGATGCGCCACCGCGTAAATCGTGACCATCGTGCCCGCGACGAGAATCCAAAAGACGACGCCGAGGAGCACGGTGCGGCGCAGACGGGCGGTAAGCAGTTTTTCGTAAGCGGTCGAAAGCCAGCCGGCCCATCGCGCGATGTGCGGCCAGCCGTGCGGATCGCCGAGCAGGACGTCCAGCACGATCGCGATCAAGATTTGAGAAGGATCAACCCGCCACATAGCGCCAGATTTCTTCGAGGTTGAGATGCTCCTCCACGGCGTCCGCCATTCCGTCGTAGACGGTCTGCAAGTGGCTTCGCCACGACACGGAGGAAGGCCGGTAACGCGAAAAGTTCGCGTGTTTTGCCAGCTGCTCGCGCACTGCCGACGATTCGAAGAGGCCGTGAATGTAGGTGCCCCAGACGTTTCCCTTTCGGCAGCCTTCTGCGTGCGCGATGCCGTCATTTTGCACCCGCAAAAGCGCGTCGCACCAACTCGTGGCTCGCGTCTGCCCCATGTGGATTTCGTAAGCTGTCCACTGGTCGCCGCCCCACGAAGCCAGAACCTGCGAGACGGTTTTCTCTTTTGAAAAAGTCGTTTCGATCGGCAGCAGATTCAGCCCCGGCAGAGTCCCACGCTCGCCGGCCACGCCATCAGGATCGCACACACGCTCGCCAAGCATTTGATAGCCGCCGCAAATGCCGACGACGGGAACGCCGCGCTTCGCCGCCGCTGTCACGGCTTGATCCATGCCCGTCGCACGCAGCCAGTCGATGTCCGCCACGGTGTTCTTGCTGCCCGGCAGGACGATTGCCTTTGCGTCCTCCAACTCGCCGGCCTGGCGCGCCCATTGCACGCGAACGCCTTCGTCGAGCAGCCACGGCTGGCAATCCTGCGAGTTTGACAAATGCGGAAAACGAATCCACGCCAGCTTGTCGCCCGCGCCGCGTTCTTCCGCGTCGCGACAAAGGCTGTCTTCGCTCTCCGGCTGAAGAGCGGCGCAAAACGGAAGCACGCCGAGGTACGGCAGCGGAATCCTTTCGGCCAGACACCGGCGCGCATCGGCAAAGAGCGATAGATCGCCTCGAAATTTGTTCACCACAACGCCAAGCCCTCGCACGTGATCGCGAGGTTCGAGCAAACTCCACGTGCCGACGATCTGCGCGAAGACACCGCCGCGTTCAATATCGGCGACCAGCAGCCACTTGCCATCCAGATATTGCACGGGCCGCAAATTGACAATGTCGCGCGACATCAAATTGAGCTCCACCGGACTGCCCGCGCCTTCCAAAACCAGCACGTCGCACTTTTTTTTCCAATGCTCCAAAGTCTCGCAAACCGTCGGCCAGAGTTTTTCGACCAGCTCGTAATATTCGGTGGCTTTCACGTGCCTCCGCGCGCTGCCGAGCACCACGAACTGCGAGCCTGCAAGGCCGGATGGCTTGAGTAGAATGGGATTCATCTCCAGCGTCGGGAGCAGCCCGCACGCTTCTGCCTGTGCCGCTTGCGCACGCCCGATCTCGCCGCCGTCGAGCGTGACGTAGGAATTGTTGGACATGTTCTGCGCCTTGAACGGCGCAACCTTCAAACCTTTGCGGCGCAGCCATGCGCAGAGCGCGGTCGCAAGCCAGCTCTTGCCGCTATTCGACGAAGTGCCGAGAACCGAGATCGCTTTCATGCGGCCCTCCGTTTCAGCGCGATGCAGATCGCGGTAAGTTCTCGCGCGAGCACGTTGTTCTCCTCCTCGGTCCTGACGGCGAGACGGATGAAGCGTCCCTTCGGCATGCCGTAAAACGAATCGCACACGCGCACGAGCAGTCCGCGACGCCCCAATTCCCGGTAAATGCGCGAGGCGTCGAGTGATGAATCCAGCAGCTCCACGAGCAGGAAATTGGCGGCGGACGGATAGACGCGGAGCCCCGCGATCCGGGATAACCCGACCTCGAATCGGTTTTTTGTCTTTGGAAATTCGCGCAGTCCGGCGAGGAGTTGTGCATGCTTTGCGGATGTTAAACATTCTGCCGACCATGCCTGTGCCACAGCATTGATGCTCCATGGCGGTTGCATCGTGCGGAGGCGCTCCATCCATGCAGCACTCGACGTCGCCAAAAATCCCAGGCGCAGTCCCGGAATGCGCCAGCTTTTTGTCAGTGAACGCAGCACGATGAGCGACCGGTGTTCGCTTAGAATCGGCAGGAGTGTTTCCTGCTCGTAATTCGCGACGAACTCGATGAATGCCTCATCCAAAAGCCATGTCTTCGGGCACGGCCATGGTTTTTCGAGCAGCACGAGCCATTGTTTTCGCGTCTGCAGCGCGCCGGTCGGATTATTCGGGTTGCCGAGCACGACCACGTCAAATGGATCGAGCAGATGCTCCCACGCACTGATTGGCGCATGCCACATCTCCTGAGGCAACGCGATTCGTTCCGGCTCGCAATCGGCGGCTTGAAACGCACGATGATAGTCGCTGAACGCCGGTTCGATGATGCCGATTTTACGACGCGCAAAAAGCCTCGCTGCGAGGTACAGCGCCTCGATGGCACCACCGGTCGGCAGAATGTGATCGGCGTTGACCCCATGCAGGCAAGCGAGTTGATCGCGAAGGCTGCCGGCATCGGCTTCGGGGTAGCGTGTGATTTCAGCGCGCCATTCTTCCCAATCAGCCGGCGGGACGACGGGTGCGAGCACGTTGATGTTCGAACTGAAATCAATGAAGGCATCCTCCGACAGCCCGAACTCTCTCGCTGCCTCCGACAATCGGCCGCCATGAAAAGCCTGGGACATGGCTAGCAGGCTGTCGGCCTTGGAAGTTCGAGTGGAATTTCTCCCCGAAAACCCACCGTGCAAAGAGGGTCAATCGCCTGACATCCTGCTAAAATCGGCACTTCGTGCCGAAGAAAGAGGCAAAGTACGATTTTTCTCCGCGAAGCGGAGTTTTCAGCAGCATGTCTGAAAGGGCGGGTTCATTTTTTCGGGGATTTTTCATGGTTCAAATTGCGGCTTCATTCCAAGTTCGACAGGCTGCTAGCTGCCTCCTTTCAGCACCAACGGCAGTCCGGCCACCAAATATTCCACCGTGGTGGCGTAGCGCGCGACAAGCTGGTTCGCGGAGCCGCATAAATCCCGAAAGTTGCGGCCCTCCGGCGTCGAAGGAACAAGGCCACTCCCGACTTCGTTGCTCACGAGAATCAGCGCACGCTCTTGCTTGCGGGCGGTCTGCATCGCCTCCTCCAACTCCGCCAGGATGCTCTCCGCGGAGCGCTCCTGCATTTGTTGAAACGAAAGCCAGAGGGTGAGGCAATCCACCAGTAAGAGACGTCCGTCGTTTTCGAGAATCTGATTCCGCAAATCGTAACGATTTTCGACCGTCCGCCAGTGGCTGGGACGGCGCTGCCGGTGCAGTTCGATGCGCGCCCGCATTTCTTCGTCCGCCTCCTCGGTGCAATACGTCGCGACGTAGGAAACCGGCAGGCCGGAAGCCCCCGCCACGGTTTCCGCATGCCGGCTCTTTCCGCTTCGGCTGCCGCCCATCACAAGATGGAGAAAGGATTTCAAGGCAGGCCCTCCGCCTCAATCGCCCGCGGGAGCGCATCAGGCACGAAGCTCCAATGGTCATCCTTCCATCGGAGGCAGCTAGTGCTGCCGCAGGACACTTCCAGCTCGAACGCTCTTCGCCAAGGGATCCGGGGAGCATACGCGTCCTCGCGTGTGGTGTTCGGCGTCTCGCCGAACAGGGTTTTCCGGCGGAACGCCGGAAATCGGTGGCGCCAACGCGGTCTCGCGATGCGCTCCCCATCCCTTCGCCTCGGGCATTTGGAAATTTCTTTCGGCATTTCCTCTAAGCGTTCGTTAACCGGAGTTGAGCTGCCAGCGCGAGATAGGATGCCAGTTCCACCAACTGGCTGGCCGCTCCCAGGCAATCGCCGGTCACGCCGCTGATCTTTCGTTTGAAATAAATTCCGGCGAGTCCCGTCACAAGGACCGCTGCCAGGAGACACGAAGCTGCAGTACGGCCCATGAGCGCAAAAGCCACCGCTGCCGGGAACGCAAGAGCCGGCAGGAGTTGTCCTCGCCTCACACTGTCGCCAAACAGTTTCGCTTTCGATCCCTCCACTCGAACATACGGATAAAAGTAAAGCAGCGCCACGCAAGCCCCGCGTCCGAGTGTGTTCGCCACAACAATGGCGGCGAACGCCAGCCACGCACTCTGCTCCAACAGGGTGTTTAACAACAGCAATTTGCCCGTCAACGAAAACCACAGCGCCAGCGCGCCGAATGTGCCCAGTCGGCTGTCCTTCATGATTTCCAGGCAGCGCGCAGCATTCCGGCCTCCAAACAGGCCGTCCGCCGCATCCGCCAGCCCGTCCTCATGGATTCCGCCCGTGACCGCAACTGTTGCCGCCATGCACAAGAGCACTGCGATCAATGCGGGCAGGAACAAATGGCCAGCCGTGAGGACGATCCCACCTGCCAACCCCACGAACATTCCCACGATGGGAAAATAAATCACAGAGCGCGCGAGATTCTCGCGCCGGAAATCGTAAAGGCTGCCCACCGGAATCCGCGTCAAGAACACGACCGCTCCCAGAAAGGAATTCAGCTGCTGCCTCAAGCCGCTGGTGATGGCAAAAGCCTTCATCTTTGCGACTCAATCGCACCGGAAATGCCTGCGGAGTCGAACGTCGCCATCTCGCATAAGATCTTCGCCGAAGCTTCCAGGAGATGCATCGCTAGCGCCGCGCCGGTGCCTTCGCCGAGCCTCATTCTTAAATCGAGAATCGGTTCTACCCTTAGCGCTTTCAGCATATTGCCGTGCGCTTGCTCGTCCGAGCGATGGCTGAAAAAACAGACCTCGCGGCATGTCGGGTCGATGTCGAAAGCCGCAGCCGCCGCAGCGGTCGCAATAAAGCCATCAACCACAAGCGGCATGCGCACCCTGGCGGCTTCGAGGAGCGTTCCTGTCATCGCCGCGATTTCGTATCCGCCGAGGGTTTGCAGCCAGTATCGTCCGCGCGGCTCGGTGGCTTGCGCGCCATGCTTTTTCACAGCTACTGCCACCACTTCAACTTTGCGGTTGAGCACGGCATGGTTGATTCCTGTGCCTCGGCCGACCGCCTTCTCCGAATCGAATCCCAATAGCGCCACCAGCAAAGCTGACGCTGCGGTCGTGTTGCCGATGCCCATTTCGCCGATTCCGAGCACATCAATTCCAGCCTCGACCGCGAGCCTGACTTGCTCGCGGCCGATCTCCATTGCTTGTTCGCACTCCGCGTCTGTCATGGCGGGTTCCTGATAGAAATTGCGCGTGCCCCGGCGGACGCCGCGCGGGAAGAAATTCGGCTGCCGCAACAACTCCGCCGGCCAGTCACCGCCGACACCCGCATCAACGACGTGGAGTTGAATGCCCCCGTGCCGCGCGAGGACATTGATCGCCGCGCCGCCGCTTAGAAAATTTAACACCATCTGCTCCGTCACTTCACCGGGGTAGGCGCTCACTCCTTCCGCCGCGACACCGTGGCATCCCGCATACACGCAGATGCGCTTCCGGCGCAGCTTCGGCTCCAAAGTTTGTTGCAGTTCCGCCAGCCGCACGGCGACCGTTTCCAACATGCCCAGCGAACCAGGAGGCTTGGTTTTGCGGTTGATCTTGTCCAAAGCTCGCGCGGAAATATCGGGCTGCGGCTCCGGCGACGCAGACCGCTCATCCACGCGCGAGCGTTTCAATTTTTTCGGTATCAATTTTCATGTTCTCACTCTCCATTTTACGATGAAGCTTTTTCGCAATCGTCGTGCGACGACGCGCAGTGAAAATCCGCAGCTAGGTATTCGGACTCCAAGTTTACTCCTTTGTTTGGGAGGGGGCCTTTTCTCCAGCCTTCACCAACCGGGCAGGTTGATTGACTTTCCTGGAAAAATTCAGTTTTTTCCGGTGAAGAATTGTAACTTGATACCGCAGCGTAACTGTGACCGATTCTCACGGTCTTCCCTGAATCCACGGATCGTCATCGAGCTGTCAAAAAACTAACCCTTAGTGGAATCAGAAAGCGTCGGACTGTCAATCCTGGAAGATCTTTTACCTGTCCGACCCCGCCGCCTGCGTCAGTCCAATGCTATCCTGCCCCCGACGGTGGGTGACGTCTCCCACGAAGTGTTGCCCGCCAAATTTCCGGTTTGGAAAACGAGAGGATCAAAGCCCGTCGCACGCAGCATTCCTTGCAGTCGTGCAAGCCGGTCCATATCGCCATCGTCGCGCGGAATCGCGAAAGCCATGAACGTTCCGCTGTGGGCGACCAGGAGCGCCGCGTTGAATTGCTTGGCAACTTTACGAGTCCAGCTAAAGCAGGGTTTCGGGAGCAGTTCCTGGTTGATCTCAGCCGAACGTGTCACCGCGTACAGCAGGGCATCGGTCTCTCCACTGCTGCAGTAACTGGCCAGGTCCGCATATTCCGACGCATAACGACTCCGGCGCTGGTCCAAATGGGCAACGGTTTCCGTTGTAATTCTGCGCTTAGGCTCGCTGTCCCATCCCACCAGCCAAAGTCGGGGAGCTGATCCTCGAATGGAAAATTCCGCCGACAACGGATTCGCGCACACCAACGCGTCCGGCCAAAATAGAAAATCGGAACGCTCCACTGCGCACATGATCGAAAATAGCTCCTCTTCCGTCACGTCGAGCGAAAGATACCCTGCCACCGCGAGAAGCCCGGCAGCCATGTCCGCGCTGGACGTTCCCAGCCCTTTGGCGGAAGGCGATGAGCTCCTTATTCGGATTTCAAAATCCCACGGTTGCTCGACGCGCCTTCGTGCCAGCAGACTCCGGATTGCGCGTTCTGTTTTTTCAGCATTCCTATCCGGTTGATTCTCCACGAACACACGAAAGGAAGAAGCCGGCAGTCCCAAAGCGCGCGTTCCAAACTCCGGAGATATAGTCGTCGCACTATAAAGAATTGGGCTGCCATCGCGGGCGACACCCTGGAGAAATTCGCCGAGTTTTCCCATAATAGCCACCGGGTACCGGTCAATATCTGAAATGGGATCGTCCGAAATCACGCTCGCATTCCAAATATCATCGCAAACAGACTATTCAAGCCAAGCCCGGTTTGCATTGGGCCTGACAAAGCCGTTCATGAGTCTGTTGATTTCGGCAGGACGGGCTTTATGTCCGCAACCGGGGTTCCGTCTATAGCCTCCATCGGTGCGATCCCAATGCGGTTGCCAACGATTTCGCGGACCGTAACGCGGTGCAACCCCAGCGGATTCGGTCTATCGGGAGACCGGGTCGAAAAAACGCCGGTTAATGGGGAGCTCTCGTCCCCGCGTGGATGCACTTTCAGTGTGTCCCGCCCCGCCTCGTGCAACCAGGTAACTATTATGATCTCTTGTCCCACAACGATGCCTTGCAGCCCCTCGACAAAACAAGGGCTGACTTCGAGCCAGGCATCGGGCGCTCCCTCCACACCTTGCCGAGGTGCTTCGTCCCTACATTTTAGGTCGGAGCGGATGAAACCGATTGGGAGAACCGAATACGAAGCAGGTGTTGTCATGGTTCCCTGTTTGTTATGGGTGGAATTTTTCACTGCGAACCAGCATTCCCCGAAATACCCTCCGTACGCTTTTCGCGCATCTTAGAGTTTCCGCTTTCGATGAGACCTAGAAAATCACCAAGGGGTTGACCGGCGAGCTGGTGGCGCCCCGAAACCGCCACGGCGCCGCTGTCACGAAGAATTCCCACTGGCGTTTTGCCGCGCACGCGCGGCTGATCTCCTCCAGATCGGTGTTATCGAGGATCGGCAGGCCCAGATAGGGAATGGCGATCAGGTGGACGGGCTCGCTCCAGCGCTGGAATCCGGGCAGCGGCGGATGCACGTCGCTGTCCGAATCGCTGCTCAGGACAGCGATCCGGCGCTCATGCAGCCAGGCGAGGCAATCGGGATGAAGTCCGGTGCCCAGCTCATAGGTATTGGCCGCCCCGGCGCCGTTGCGAATGAACAGAATGTCTCCTTCGCCGGCGGCCACAGCCTCGGCCCGTTCGGCGGCTTCGAGGTCGTCGGGCGTAATGACCGATCCCGGTGCCAGCGGGCCGCCCTTGAGCGCTGCCACATCCAGGAGCACGCCGCGCCCTGCGATGCCGTGCCGCCCGGCGTGCTCGACGCCTAGCCGGTTGGCGCCCTCGGCCGTCACCTCGGAGATTGGAAAGCCGTTATACATGCCGTTCTTTCCCTCCGGTGTGAAGATGTGGCATAGGGCGTCGAGGTGGGTAACCGCGAAGCCGTGATAGATCATGCCGATGTAATCGATGCACCCCGCCTCCTCGGGCAGCGGGTCCTCGTAGCGATGCAATTCATACTTGGGCTGGCGGAGTCCCTTGGTGTTCACGGGTGAGATTTCCCGGCCAAGCGGGATCGTTTGCCCGGTCTTGATGAGCGCGACCGCGCGAAGCCTGGTTTGGGGCGTGATGTAGTTGAGCGTCCCGAGCTGGTCGTCCTTGCCCCAGCGCCCCCAATTGCTGAGCTGCGGCAACAGACGCTCGATGTCGTCATCCGTCGTGATGCGGTGCGTGGCAGCCACCGCCGTTTCGGCAGTGACAGCGGGTGAAATAATGGCCGCGGCCAATCCCGCAAGCGAGCTTTCGAGAAATCTGCGCCGCGACAGGCTGATCGGCTCGCTCGCGTCGTCGGGTGTCATGGAGTTTGGACGTTCGATCGTGGCCATTCCATCTGATCTCCTTGATGCAACGCGGAAAAGGATTCTGAACTAGATAGATTTTCATGATGCCCTCTCCAAGATCTCAACGACACCCTTGCCAAGATCGCGAAGCCACGCGAAGCGAGAATTCTACCTTTGCGTTGTCGAACAAGACTTCGCACGTCATGCCCGCTCCGTTCACCACGAAGATCATGGGCGGCGGTAAGGATTCGAGTCACAACCATCGTTCGCACAGCAAAACGAGAGCCAACCGCAAAAGAGCAGGAAGATCGGCCGCGCCATTGCCGCTGGTGATGGAATGAATTGCGCTCGCCCACGCTGTTACAGCCAGCCTTTGCGTTTAAAGAAAACGTAGGGGAGCACTGCCGACGAGATCATTAAGAAAATTGCAAACGGATAACCTAGCACCCACTTGAGTTCGGGCATCACATCAAAATTCATCCCGTAGACGCTGGCGACAAGCGTTGGCGGCAGAAAGACCACGGCCGCAACCGAGACGATTTTGATTATTCCGTTCTGCTCGTTGTTGATCAAACCAAGCGTCGCATCGAGAAGAAAATTAACTTTTGTGGAGATAAACGAGGCATGATCGCTTAGTGAGCTCACGTCGCCAAGAACAGTTCTTATGTGCAATTCCGGTTTTGGGGTCTCGTTGAAAAATGAGAGCAATCGCCCAAGGCTGACCAAGCTTTCCCTGGCTTTCGAAACCAAATCGCTGCATCGCCCAACTCTTCGCAGAATCTTCTCGAAGTCTCGTCGCTGTGGCTTTTCTCCTGAAGGGGTCTTTGATGGGGTAAACACCTCCAGCGAGACTGAATCGAGTTCCGAACCCACCTTTTCAAGAATGTCCGCGAGACGTTCCACAATTGCATCAATGAGTCCTTGAAAGATTTTCACCGGAGAATCGTATTGTCGGCTGTTTGCCTCTATCCGCTTCCGAAAATTTTGGAATGGAATCGGGTCGGTGTACCTGACCGTTACGAGTTGTCGCGGAGCCAGTATGAACGTGACGGCTGAGCTTTCTGGATGGCTCGTGTCAGACTTGCTAAGAATTGTGGCCGTCATGAAAAGAATGTCGTTCTCTCGATAGAGACGGCTGGAAATCTCGATTTTCTGCATCTCTTCCCGCGTTGGCACTTCAAAGCCAAGGGCAGCTTCGACAGTTTTCTCTTCGTCCTGCGAAGGCTCGAAGAGATCAATCCAAAGTGCGCTCTGCGTCAACACGGGACAAGCTTCCAGGTCTGCGCATGCGACCCCCGGCTCCCCGATGCGGTAAAAAGTCATCATTTGCTACTCTGCTTTTGTAAAAGAAGACGCGCAAAGATCAATTCCGAAGGTCGGCGCCGAAGGTCGGCAATGGCAGTTGCCGCCGGATTGCGAGCTCCAGTAAACCGCGTCATAGACGGTCAGCCAGGTTGCAAGGAAATGAGTCGCGAATATTAGGGTTTCTAATTTATTCCATTGACACCTAAGGGGACATCGCCGCTATCCTATGCTCATCGGAAGGAAAGAATGCCATCTGGGTGGAAGGAAGGGAGCTACGGTCTATCCTAGTGGTGTAAGTTGTTTATGTTAAGCATACTAGAATAGTATTTATGCTTTGGAAGTATAATCGGAAATTCGGTTAAAACCTAATTTGGTTTAGTTTTTTCCGAGGCCATAAATCAGCGGCCCCACTCCGGCGGCACCTCTCTATTTGCGGGCGCTCCGCATCCCCCGAAAAAGAGCCCGTGTTTGACTTCGGAGCCGACTTTTCTCACTCTCCCCCATGGAAACGCACGCTTTCGGCTTCAGACTCTGGGTCAACGCCGCGGAGGGCCAGAAGCGATTTCCTATCAGTGGTCGACTTCGCCCCCGCTGCGCGCTAGCCCGCTCGGCCGTGCTCCTCTTCTGCATCGCCTCGCTCTTATGGTTCCCGCGCGCGGCGGCCGCGGATGAGACGTGGCTGCCGCCGGGAAAGACGCCGGTCGAGGTCGCTGCCGGCTTCTTCCTCGCGAATCTGTCTGGTGCTGCCGAGCACAGCGAAACCTTCGAGGCCGACCTGTACCTCGAGCTTCCGCTGGAACGATCCGCGACTCGCCTTCGACGGGACCGAGCCGAAGCGCTTTCTCGAGGATGCCGCCGTCGAACAGCTGAAGGAGATGTGGTGGCCGCAAATCGAGTTCATCAACACCGGGGCTCCCGATGTCGCGAACCGCGCGCTCGACATCTCGCCCGACGGATGGGTCCGCTACAAGCTGGCGGTGACGGCGACATTTCGGTCGGACTTGGACCTTCGCCGCTTTCCCTTCGATCGCGAGACGCTTGAGGTGCGCATCCAGTCGTTCACCTGGATGCGGGACCAGATGGTCTTCGTCCCCGACTCCGGGCGCATCGGTTTCAACCCCAAAAGCACGCTCGAAGGGCTCGCAGTCAGTGGGGTGTCCACCGAGATCCGGCAACGCGAGCTCACCGGCTGGAAGGCGGCCGAGTCATACTCCGAGTTCGTCGCGCTAATCAACGTGCAACGGCAGGCGGAGTTCTACATTTGGACGGTGTTCATGCCGGTGATCCTGATCTTCCTGATCTCTTGCACGATCTTCGCCGTCACCATCGAGAACTTTCACGATCGCATCGCGATCAGCCTGACGGCGCTGCTGGCGTGCATCGCGACGCAGTTCACGGTCAGTTTCAACCTGCCGCAGACCCCGTACCTCACCGTGATCGGCTGGGTGTTCCTGGTCACCTACTTTTGTATCGCCCTGGGGATCCTGATCAGCACGGTGCAGGCCACGCTGCTCGCGAACCAGCCTGAACGGGCGATGCGCCTCGACCGGCTCGCCGGCTTGGGCCTCCCGGCACTGTTCTTCGCGCTGATCGCGCTCTGCATCATCTGGTAGTCCTCCGAGGATGCGACGAACGAGTCCCAGCTTCCATCGGGCCCACTGATGCCGGCTCAGGTCGGGAAGCTCGCCACCAGCTCGCGCAGGATCCGTATCCAATCGCCGGTCAGCCAGAACACCGAACCGGTCACGGGGTACTCCGCCACCCGAAACGTCCGACAGCGCCCGAGTGCGCCTCTCACACCCTTGTAAAGCGGCCACAGCTCTCCGGCAGCAATGTTGACTTCCGGGCCCACTTTTGTCACTCTGCGTTCATGGAAACGGACGCTTTCGGCTTCAGACTCCGGGCCAACGCCCAGGAGGGCCAAAAGCGATTTCCTATCAGTTCCTAGCCCTGCGCGACGAACGCGGCTGGAATATCTGCAGCAGACGGTTGCCAACGACGTCAACGAGGCGAATGTCCTGCTCGAAAACGTCCTGCGGGCTTTTTCGCGACAACAACATGGAGACGCTTGCCAAGACGTCGCGCGACTTGAAAAGCGTCAGCGGCCTTATCGGTATGCAGGAGACGATTGCGCTGGCCGCGAAAATACAGGACGACTGCCTGAACGGGCAGCATGACGGCCTCAAGGAGACCGTCGAGAAGCTGTCGCAGGTGGCGGCGAACGCCTCGGAAGAGGCACGCAAAGTCGCCAGGACCCTGCCAGAGGCGTGACGCATGAACCTCTTGGACCGCAAGCAGCAGGAAGAATTTTTCCACGATCACCTGACGAGGGTGCTGCCGCAAAAGCATGGTATCCGCGTCGCGGCTTCAAGCTATGACGAGGAATGGTCCGCGATGCGTTACTCGACCCCGAGAGGCCCCTTGATCGTGCGTACTAACGACATCGAAAAGCCCGAAACTGACGTTCCCCACCGCACGGGTTTCGTTGCGCGCCTGCTGGCGGAAACCGGCGGGCAGGAACCGGAAGAGTATGTAAAAAGCGCCAAAGGCCTTTTCGAAGGCGTCTACGCCAATTTCGATAGGCCTATCGTCTGTCCCGGCGGCGCGGAACTCTTTGCTTGGGACTCTACGCGCAAGACCTGGCCGCGGCCATTTTATATCCGGCGCTGGGTTGAGGGCCCGAATCTCGCCGTCATGCCCAAGGCGGGTTATTTCTTCCGGGCGGGGGAGGCGCTACGCCTGTTTCATCGTATCAGGTTCAAAAAGTACTATGCGAGTTTTAAGGCCGTTTCAAAGAGCGTGGCTTCCCCCGCGGCGGAGTTGTTCGCGATTGGCAAGGCGCTGGAGGCAGTCGAAGCGTTGCTGCCGCTGGTCACTATCGACGCGCTCACAAAACTGGAATACGATCCTGAAAGCGGCGCCGTCGGCCTGCTGAGCAACAGCTTCTTCGGCAACAATATCCTTATCGACAATATGGGCCATGTGCGCGTTCTGGACTGGGAGAAAGCGGGTATCGGCGACCTCGCGCAGGACTTCTTCCCGCTGAAGTACTGGACGGTGGTCGACAAGCGCTCCGGCTGGTACATGCCCGATGCGTCGCTGTTCGCGGCATTTTGCAAGGGTTACGGCGCAAGCGACGCCGAGTCGCTTGCCGCGCGGCCCGCGTGGCGGTATCTCGAGGCGCAATGGCTGCTGCAGCGACTGGGCGCCGCCTCGCGCCGCTGGACCCAGGGCAGGCTGCACGAGCCATATCCCGAGCCCGATTTTTATGTCGGCTTTCTACGGCAGCTGCTGGATGCATAAGGAGGTCCTGTGCTGAAACCAAATGCAGGACGTTTCGCGCTGTCTGCAGGGATTTTCGCGACGATGCTCTGGGGATCGCAGGCATGGATTGCCGTGCGCGCGGCGCCGCACCTGAATTTCATCGAGATCACGCTGTTGCTGCATGCTTTCGCGCTGGCGGGTGTTACCGCGCTCAACCTTTTCCGCCTGCGCAATTTTGTGGGGGATATGAAATTCATTCTTCGTGTCAGGCCGGCCTTCGGATTCTGGGCGCTGTCCGGCGCATGCCAGGGCGTTTGTTTCCTGCTGTTCTACCTGTCGGTGCAGAACGGACCCCAGGTGCCCGGCATGGTCATGCATTTCATGTGGCCGTTCGTCTTTGCCGTTTCCAACGCCCTGTTTCCAAGTACGTGGGAGCAGCGCAGCAGCGGGTACGAACTGAAGGTCGTCGTCCTTGGCCTGTTCGGCGTCTGGTTCCTCATGCAAAGCGGCATCGCCATCGGCGAGCATAGCAGCATCGGCCTTGGCAAGGCGACGCTGATGCTGGCAGGCCTCGTCTCCGCCATATTCGGTTGCGCCAACGCGGTGTGCGATTACCATGCGCTCACACGCTCGCGGGTCCGGCGCGTTGAATTGCTGGAGGCGCCCGACCTGCCGGTGACGTTTCGCTATTCCGCGTTGCAGATACGCTTCCTATCGGGCTTCGTTGCGATGCTCCTGCTCTGGCTGGGCCTGCGCCATACGCCGCTGCTGCCGCCTGTCGATTTTGAAGGCGTTTCGGTTCAAGATCTGATCGCGCCGTTCTGGCTCGGCTTCGTCGTCTATTTCGGCGCGGATTTCTTTTTCGACTATACGATGACCCATGCCTCCGAATCCGCGCGGCACGGCTTCACCTACCTGCCTCCCCTGTTCGGGGCCGTCTTCCTTTATCTTGGCGGGGCGCATATCGACCAGCAGATGGTGTTCGGCGTCCTGATCATCCTGCTGGCGATGTTCCAGATGCAGGCGGGCACCAGGGATTGGACGGCGAACACTGCGGCGCCTTTCCTGTTTATTTTTTCAAGCATCATCGTGCTGCAGGTGCCCGAGATGCTGAAAGCCGGCGGCGGCACGCTGGGCGGCGGAGAGGGCGTCAACGCCGAGGTCATGGCGGGCGTATTTGCCATCGTCATCAGCTTCCTGCTGAGCAGGCTGCTGGACCGTAACAAGTCGGAGAACGAGCTGGAGATAGAGAACGTCAACGTCATGGGGGAAATCATCGTCGAAGCGGGAAAGACGCTGAGGGACGAAACCGTGCTGCTCAAGCTCAAGAACCTCGCCTACCGCCTCAGCGTCTACATTCTCGATTTCGACGTCAATACGGAGCAATCGCGCCGCAGCTTCCTGATAAACAAGATCAACGCCGTGGTGCAGGGCATGGGCCGGGTGCTGCGCGCGTCCTACGCCGAGATTCCGCCGGAACTGGAAGGCAGGTACGAAAGCCTCGATCGCGGCGTGTCGAAATGGATTTTCCTTCGTTCGCAATTCCTGTCGCTGTCGGAAAAATGGTCGGTCGCGCTGCTGTCTTTCGCCAGTATCGTCGCTTTCCTCATCGCCACGAACCGCAGCCCGAACTGGTACGCCGATCTTACGGCAATTGCGCTCATTACGACGGTTTTTATTCTTGTCTTCCAGGCTTTCGACCTCGGCGCAAACCGCAGCGAAACGGAAGTGGCTGATCTGCTCAACAAGCAGATGCCGCTCCTGCGCCACGGCTTTTTGCCTTACGTGCCCTTCGAGCTCATGCAAAAGCGCGTTTTCGTGGCCCACGCCAAGCCGATGCCCGTCCTGACGCGCCGTCCCGACGGCGCTTACGAGCGCGCCTATTTGCAGACGCGCGAGAACGACCTGCGCTTTCTTGCCCAGTTGTTGAATGCCTCAGGGCTGGCGGCGGTGCTGCTGCTCCTGCTCGAAAAGCATGGCCTCGTCAATCTGTGGTGATTAGCACGGCGCGGAAGTCCTGATGTTGGTATATCTCGAGCCCGCGATAACATTGTCGCCAAGCCTTTCAAAGAATCCATGAGCGTCGTTATTCGCCAGCGCAACGGCAGGGTCCAGGCCAAGCTGCCGCGCACGCGCGAGCGTTTTCGGCGTCGGCGTGAGCACCCGCGATGTCGTCCGTGCCGTCAGCGCCGCCCGCATCCCCGCGAGTGCATAAATCGCGGGATGGCCATTTGACGCGAGAGTGAGGGATAGCAGGAATTCCACGTTCCACCCGCCGCGCTTCGCCCCTGACCGTGACCGTCGTTTCCCCGCCCGAAAGAACGACACAGGGAGGGGCATAGGCTATGGCACTGCAGCGCCGTCTACGCCATTTTCCTGCCCAGTTCCGCCGCATCGCTCTCGATGCTGTCGCCGAGGATATGGGCGCTGATGCCATTTTCCTGTGCAACCCTCGCCGTCGCCTCGAGCACCATGCGCGGCGTGTCGGTAAGCCGCGTCTTGAATCTGTTCAGCCGCATGTCTCCAGGCTTTACGGACTTGGACAATACCCCCTGGGGACATCGATTTCATAGTGTTTCAAAATCTGTCCGGCGCGTTCTTTGTGACAGCGGGCGCGAGCTGGTATTTTTCGTGGTATCAGATTAGTGTCCCTTTTTTCGGACTTACAATGACGCCCGAATTCTTGGGAATACGCGGATTTATTCACTTCGCGCTCTTTCTGATTTCCTTCTACTTGGGATTCATAAGGAAATCCTAGCCATAGGATAACTTGGGTGCCCGTGTCTCGGTCTTCTGGGTCCGCCCCAGATCCGAAAACGATTGCTTGACATCAATCACCCATCCCCCGCATGTCGCCCCCTGGAGAATAAGAATGCGCATTGTCATCATTGGAGGAAGTGGACACGTCGGAACGTACCTTGTGCCGCGTCTCGTCGGGGCAGAGCACGAAGTGATCAATGTTTCGCGTGCCCAGCGCGAACCATATAAAAGCCATTCCGCTTGGCGCCTCGTACAGCAAGTGATCGCGGACCGGACGGTTGAGGACGCCGCTGGTGTGTTCGGTCAGCGCATCCTCGAGTTGAAACCCGACGTCGTAATTGACCTGATATGTTTCACTCTTGAAAGCGCGCAGCAACTCGTTGGCTGTCTCCGTGAGCAGGTGCAGCATTTCCTGCATTGCGGGACGATCTGGGTCCTGGGGCACAGTGTCGAGGTTCCTGCCACAGAAGAAACACCGCGAGAGCCATTTGGCGATTACGGGATTCAAAAAGCCGCAATCCAAGATTATTTGTTGGATCAGGCGCGCCGATCTGGCTTTCCTGCAACGGTGCTACAGCCCGGTCACATTGTGGGACCGGGCTGGATTCCAATCAATCCCGCCGGCAATCTCGATCCCAACATCTTCACGCGCCTTGCACGTGGTGAGGAAGTGACCCTACCGAATATCGGGATGGAGACGCTGCATCACGTTCACGCCGATGACGTCGCGCAATCGTTCGTCCATGCTATGGCAAATCGAAGTGTGAGCATTGGCGAAGCATTTCACGTTGTTTCGCCGGCCGCGCTTACCCTGCGAGGTTACGCAGAAAGGGTTGCTGGTTGGTTCGGTCGCCCCGCAAACCTGAAATTCCTGCCATGGTGCGAGTGGCGCAAGGAAGTCGCGGAAGAGCTCGCCCAACTAACATGGGATCACATCGCTCACAGTCCCAACGCGAGCATCGCCAAGGCGCAGCGCCTGTTGGATTATCGTCCACGATTTAGTTCGCTTCAGGCGATCCACGAGGCCGTGGAGGCATTGATTCAAAAGGGAATTGTTCAGATCTGAGAAGGACATGCCTTTGCCAATCGCTCTTCAAGGTATGACTCTTGAAGAAAGACAAAAAGCGCCTTCGTGGCCACCCAAACGACCAGCGGGAATGCGCCAGCCGTGACGCCCAGCATCAAGAGCGAGCCGAAATCGTGATCCTCAAGGTGTCGGCGCGGTGGGGTTTTCTTTCATCGGCTTGTGGCTGGGGAGCCTCTGGCGGGGGATCATCGAAGAAGTTCGGTCGTTTCGTGGATGAAAGCCAAAAAATCGGGTTCGAACTCGAACTTGAGCTCGAGATCAATCCGGCGCCATCGATTCGCCATCGAAAAACGAATCATTGAAAGGAGGAATATTATGAAAAGAGGATTTTATCTTATTGGGTTGGCGCCGCTTCTATTCGCCGGCTGTGAGAGTGAACCTATTGTGACTACAACGACCACGGAAGTCAGGCAGGAAGTCGTCCAAACGCGGGGAGACCGAGTGGTCGGTCGAGAAGTCATCGTGACAAGAACGCCGCCGGCCGTTCAGGTTGAAACGCAGACCGCTTCGCCCGGACCAAAGTACGTCTGGACGCGCGGCTACTGGCGCTGGACTGGAACAGATTACGTATGGGTACCCGGCAGCTGGGTTGAGCGTCCGAGAGTAGCGGCGGTCTGGGTTGAAGACCAATGGCAACGCCGTCCCGGCGGGTGGGTGCGGGTTGCCGGACACTGGCAATAACGTCCCGTAATTCGCGAGAATTACATTGGTTGCATCTTGCTGGAATGATCCAAGCTGTGGATCACAAGATGTGAAACCGACGCGCCAATCTTGGCAAAATCTCATCAGACGCGGCTTCGCGTCGCCCACCAAGGCTGGCCAGTAAAGTGAGTCGGGCGATCAAGGCGAGTGGCGTTGTAAAGCGTCTTTGGTTGCTTCCGCTGCTGCTGCTCGGTCGCCGCGAAGGCCGCTGGCAGTAGCAGCGCAAAGCCCAGTGTCACAAAAATGAATCCAACCGGGGCGGCAAGGCGCCAAACTGTGTGAATCCAAAAAGGCGGATAAGAAAAGAACACGCTCTTTTCACTGAAACGGGAACCGGTCCGCAAGCGATCGCAAAAAAGCAGGATGCCGCCGAGAAAGCTCACGGCCAGGCCAATCAGGTTCAACACGCGAGTAAGGAGCTCTTTTGGCACTTTGACTTCTTTGGACGCCGGAGTGAATCCGCGCAAGGAAAAGATTTTGCTGTCAGTCTCCGACCAACGAAGCGCTGCGGCGCGCTGAGCAGAAATACCGCAGCATTTTTGAACACGCTATCGAGGGCATTTTTCAAACCACGCCCGACGGGCACTACCTCAGCGCCAACCGACGCGCGCCCGCATGTATGGATACGCTTCGCCCGCGGAGCTGATCGCTCTCGGCGTCGGTTTGCCGGGCCGCGTGTGGGCCAGCGGCCAGCCCGCGTGGATTACGGACGTGGTAGCCGACGCCAGTTTTCCGCGGGCCGCATTTGCTGCCGAAGACGGGCTGCACGCGGCGTTCGCGTCCCCGATTCAGCTTGGCGGCGAAATCATCGGCGTGATGGAGTTTTTCAGCCGTTGCGTGCGTGAGCCGGATGACGATCTGCTCTCGATGGTGGTTGCGCTGGGCAGCCAGATCGGCCAGTTCATCGAGCGCAACCGCATCGCCGATCAGCTTGCGCGCTACGCCGATGAACTTGCGCGCGAAGAACGCGCAGCTCGAAGCCGACCTCGACATGGCATGGGACATCCAACAGGTGTTTCTCACCCAAACGTATCCGAGCTTTCCACCCGGTGTGGCGCCCGAGGAAAGCTGGCTGCGTTTCTGTCATTGCTATCGGCCTGCGCAGAGTGTAGGCGGCGATTTCTTTTGTGTACTGCCGCTTTCGGACAACGAGGCGGGCGTTTTCATTTGCGACGTGGTCGGCCACGGGTTGCGCGCCGCGCTGGTGACAGCGATCGTGCGCGGGCTCGTCGAACAGCTCACACCGGTCGCGACCGACCCGGGCCGGTTTGTGACCCAGATCAACCGCAGCCTGCGCGTGATCTTCCGTCAAACGGAAACTCCGATGCTGGCATCCGCGTTTTATCTTGTCGTCAACATTGACAATGGCCAGATGGCTTACGCGAACGCGGGCCATCATCCGCCATTCCACGTGCGGCGCGGGGCGGGCGTCGTGGAAGCGTTTGGCTTCCACGAAGGCCGCGGACCAGTGCTCGGGATTTTTGAAGATGCGGAGTATTGCACGGGCTACTGCGCGACTGCCGCGCAGGATCTGGTCGTGCTCTTCACCGACGGCTTGTTCGAAGTCAAGATCGCAGATGGCGAATACTACGGCCAGGAGCGGCTGCTGGCCGCGGTGCGCGACCGGATGCGCCTTCCCGCCGGAGAACTCTTCGGCGAGGTGCTCGCGGAAGTTCAGGAGCGCTGTGTGTCGCACGAATTCGCGGACGACGTGTGTCTCGTGGGCATGGAAGTCGTGCGCACGGGCCTGGCTGATGCCAGCCGGAGAGTCGTATGAACGGCAGCACACGCGCCATAGGCCATCTCAAAAAAGGCGTGCGCTGCCATTCATGAACCTCGCGGTCACACATACCACCGCCTACGGCTACGCGACCCCCGTCTCGCTGAGGCCGCACGTCTTCCGTCTGCGGCCGCGATGTGACGGCGCGCTGCGGCTGCTCGATTGCAAACTGGAGATCGAGCCGAAGCCGGCGGCGCTCGCCGACTGTCTGGATGCGGCGGGAAACTCCGTGACGCACGCGTGGTTCACCGGCACCACCGAGCGCCTCGCGATCACCAGCAAATTCGAAGTCGAAACGCTGCGGACCAACCCCTTTGACTACTTCCTCGACTCGTCGGCTCAAACGTTTCCATTTCCTTATCCTGGCGATCTGTATGGCGGCCTCGCCTGCTACTGTTCGCGGCTGGAAAGCGATGACACGGTTCTGAACTTCGCGGGCGAAATCGCAGAGACAGTCGGCTGGCGCACCCTCGATTTTCTCACCGCCCTTAACGCCACAATCCACTCAACATGCCCGAGGATCATTCGCGAAAAGGGCGGCCCACAGCCGCCGGAGGTGACGCTCCGAGAAAGAAAAGGCTCGTGTCGCGATCTGGCGGTTCTCTTCATGGAAGCATGTCGCGCCTTTGGGATAGCAGCGCGTTTCGTCAGTGGATATCAGAAATACGGCGCCGACCCGGCCAGGCGTCACATGCACGCGTGGCCGGAAGTGTTTTTACCTGGCGGTGGATGGCGCGGCTACGACCCGACGCATGGGCTTGCCGTGGCCGACTTGCACGTCGCCGTCGCAGCTTGCTGGGAGCCGGTTGGCGCCGCGCCAATCAGCGGTGCCTTTTGCAGCAATACCGCCTCTTCGAAGATGGACGTGCACGTTGAGATCTGGTGAAGCGTGTCCATCAACTCTCGACACGGGGTATGCCGAGGTCACACTCTAGCTTGCCTTGGAACATCAAGGTAATCTCCTCAATTCCACCTTTTGATCCGCTTGATCTCGTCTTTTTCTTCAGCATTGAGCTGACAGCCATCCTATGCCCGTTGGAGAGCCAATCGTTTATTCGTCGCAGTGCGACAGACAACTCGCGCCTCTTCTGCATTCCGGCTTC
Organism: uncultured Verrucomicrobiae bacterium; assembly: GCA_963708595.1. Classification (GTDB taxonomy): domain Bacteria; phylum Verrucomicrobiota; class Verrucomicrobiia; order Chthoniobacterales; family Terrimicrobiaceae; genus DASTFP01. Next base: position 36,313 of record CAVPTR010000012.1, on the reverse strand, counting down.
GTGTTGGTCGGAGTCGTCACCACGTTGCTTGGCCCGATCCTGCCCATGCTCGCCGCCAGGTGGCGTCTTGATGATTCGGAAGCGGGATCGCTGTTCATCGCGCAGTACACGGGCGCGATGATCGGTTCCTGCCTATCGAGCCCGATGATCGAACGGTTGGGATCGTTGCGCCTGATGGCCTGCGGTTATGCGGCGATGGCCGTGGCCATCGCTTGTCTTGGCGTCAACTCCTGGGGAATTGGTCTCCTGTCGGTTTTCAGCTTGGGTTTCGCGCTCGGATTGTCTGTTCCCGCGACCAATCTGCTGGTTGCGGAAATCAATTCGGAACGTCGCGCGGCGGCGCTCAATATCTTGAACTTCGCGTGGGCGCTGGGCGCGGTCGCCGGCCCGCCGCTGATCGCCTTGTTCGCACGCGACGGACATTTGGTTCGACCGTTAATTGGACTTGCGGCGCTGCTGTCCGTTTTTGCTTTGTTGATTGCGCGTTGCTCTCTTACGGATTCATCGTCCGGACCGAATCGACCCAAACCGAATCAGAAAGATCCGGCGCGCTTTGAGCGATCTGCCTCGCGCGCCTGGGCCAGTCCGTATGCGTTGCTGACCGGCGGGCTGATCTTTATTTACGTGGGAACGGAGACGGCCGCCGGTGGATGGATCGCCTCCTATGCGCAGCGGCTTGGCGCGTCAGCGAGTGGGTTTGGGACGATGACGCCGTCATTCTTCTGGGCGGGATTGCTGATTGGCAGAGCCGCCGCGCCGGCAGTTTTGAGACGCGTGAGCGAGGCGGCTCTGGTGTTGATCAGCCTGTTCGTGGCGAGCGCCGGCCTGGTGCTCATCCTGGTGGCAAGCAGCCTGATGACCGTTTCATCCGGTGCCGGTCTGGCTGGGTTGGGACTGGCCACCGTCTTTCCCACCACTTTTGCGATCTTCACCCGGCATTTCGGGAGACAGGCGTCGCAACTGACGGGATTCTTCTTTGTGCTGGGCGGCCTGGGCGGAGCGCTGATTCCCTGGCTGGTGGGATTCACTTCGGTCCGGTTTGGGGATTTACGCATCGGACTTCTCATTCCATTGTTTGGCCTGGCGTCTATGATTGTCTTGCAAATTGTTATTATCCGGGCGCTGGCTTCGGGGCATTTGCAAAGCCGCTGATAAGCATTGTCATCGCGAATCGCCTCCTTGCTTGCGAAACTGCTCGCGGAGCCGGCAGAACCGACTTTCGTAAATGATTTCGTAAGCGAAAACGATTTTCGTGGTCGCATCGGACACTGGCTGAACGAGCTTCAGCACCGAATCGGCGCCACGATATAATGCTTAGACGCGACGCGTTGCCGGAGAGCCTGCAGGCAGGTCCGTTGCGGCCTCGCGGACGAGCGTTGTTGACGTTCCCGGCAGGGCCTCGTCACGGTGGGGCGTTGTGCCATCCGGCCTTACCCACGGCGGATAGCGCTGCTGCTCGTCGAAGGGCATTTCCACGAGCTTGGGATAAGTAACTTCCTTGGCGTCAGGATACGCCGCCACACCGAGTGTGAGGTGGTTCTGCGGCACGTTGAGCCGCAGCGTCCCGTGCAGCCGATCCCAGAGCGTCAGTCCGCTGGACCAGTTCGAGCTCAATTCCTCCGGCACGAGGCTGTGATGAATCCCGTGGATGCGCGGGGTCACAATGATCTTGCACAGCCAGCGCTCCAAACCGAATGGCAGCTCCACATTCGAATGGTGGAACATCACCTCCGAGACGAGCCAGGTCTTCCAGATCGAGAACGTCAGTGGCGAGACGCCGATGGTCAGGATTTGAAAGGTTTGCAGCGCCGCGGACATGGCCATCTCGCCAAAGTGGAAGCGGATCGCCGTGGAGGCATCCATGTCCAAGTCCACGTGGTGCACCTGATGGAATCTCCACAAGAAGGGCACCTTGTGGAATGCCACGTGCCAGAGATAGAGCAAGTAGTCGAGCAGGATGAGCGCAATGGGCACCTCCAGCCAGAGCGGCAGCTGTAGCCATTTCACCAAGCCCCAGTTCCTGCGTTGCACCCATTTGGTTAGTGGCGTGGTAACCGGCGTGCCGGTCAGCATTACGGCCACGGCGCTCGTGCCTGCGACAGCCAAGTTGCGGACGTTGCGCCGCAGCTTCGGCTCGCTCTTCCCCTTTCGCAAAGGTCGGCGCAATTCCAGCAGTACCAGCACCATGAAAATGCCGCCGGTAATGGCGGCGCTGAGCCAACCAGGCATTTTCTGCATCGGTAGCTTCCTCATATAACTCCGCTGGCAACGTTTCAAGCGTCAAGCCTTCCGCCGCCGCCCAATGCGGTGAGTTTGACCCAGGTGCGCGGGTAGGAATCGCCACCAGGACTGCAAGGATTTGTCGAATCGGAAACCCCTGATTCACAGCTACTGTTTCATGTTCTTACTGGCGTCTTTCAAGGCAGCCTCAGGGGTAGCCCTGCCGGTTGTGGCAATCTCTAACGCCGCTTTCATCGAACTCCAGAACTTGCCCATCTGAGGAATGTTGGGCATCACGACCCCGTTCAGAGCGTTTTCATACGTTCCCTTGATTAAGGAATTCTTGGCGCTCATCTCGTCGGCAAGAGCTTTCAGCGCAGGAACGCCGAGCGGCGCGTCGGCATCGATGGCCTTAATGCCGTCCGCGGTGCATACGTATTTTTCGAGAAACTGCGCTGCGAGGTCGGCGTTCGGACTCGAACGGTTGATGAGCGCCGTGAAAAAGCCGACGAATGGCTTACCCGGATTTCCACCAACCCCAGGCACTGGCGCGAGTTCAAAATCGATGCCGCTTTTGCGGAGATTAGCCCACTCCCACGGGCCATTGACCATGGTAGCCAGTTCGCCGTTGCTCATTTTCTGTTCCATCACGCTTTGAGTTGAGCCCTTCGGAAGCACGCCCGTGTTGATGAGGTCCACGATCTTCTTCAGACCCTCGATGGCGCCGGCATTGTCGACCCCGACGTCTTCGAGATCATAGCCGTCCGCAGTTTTCTTGAAAGAATAAGCCCCAGCGCTGGCGAGGAACGGGAAACTAAAGTAGGGGTTGTTGTAGTCCCACATAATCGCGATGAGTTTCGGGTCCTTGGCCTTAAGTTCTTTGGCAAATGCAGGAAATTCCGAGAGCTGGGCTGGTGGTGTGCCCGCGACGATCTTTTTGTTGTAGATTAGTGAGACACACTCGAGGGCGAGAGGATATCCCCAGATCTGCTTGTTGTGCGTTACCGCATCCCAGGACATGGGGATGAACGCCGCCTTGAAGTCCTCCTTGATCTCCAGCGGCTTTAACAGACCCGCATCAGCCCATTCTCCGATTCGGTCATGCGCCCAGAAGAAGATGTCAGGGCCTTTGCCGCTCTGGGCGGCAGCCTGAAATTTGTCGGGGATTTCCTCCTGGGTTTCCACTTTGACGGGAACGCCCATCTCTTGTTCAAATTTCTTACCGAGTTCACCTAGAGCGTGATACCCTCTGTTATCGGTTATCCAAATGAGGAGTTCGCCGTCTGTCCAGGCAAAGCCTCGCACCGCGGAAAACAGTACGAACAATCCAAAGAGAAGTTTTTTGCTCATCAGAAATGCTGGGCGACAAGGATTTTTTCCGATTCACCCTCGGCTCGGTCAGCGGATAGGCGCTCCAGCGGCTTTGCGAGGCTGAGCCTTGTGGCCTAAGCCGTTTTGCGGCTCGGCGAGAACGCGATCCTGGTCGCGACGCGTTCCTTGCCGTGGCCGGCGTAGTTCACGGTGGCGCGCCCACCCGTCTTCAGCTCGGAGGCCGCACGCGGCTTGCCGTTCACGAAAGACCGCGTCGACGCGCTCCACTCGAAGGCCGCCGTCCGGCTTCAAGACTCCAACCAATCGTGCGCGAAATAATGTTTTCTCGGGGCCTTGACCTTCTCGGCCTTGACCTTCTCGATCACGCCTCGCTCGGTCGTGGTCTTCGCCGGCTGAGCGGCAATGGCGCCAAGCGGAAACGCTGCACCGATGGCCAGCGCGGCGACGATTTTCATGAGCATTGATGTTTTCATTGTGTCTTCCTTTCAGACCCCGCGCTTACTGGGCACGGGGCATGCCTTCATCTTAGCTTCGCGTGTGCCAGTTTCGGCGTGCGACAATAAGCGGTTGAAGATAAACCAGATCCAGCATAGAACGCATCTGCTGCGATCGAACGATTATTTGAACGTGCGAAATTCCGTCCCGGCCCCGACGCCCCAACATAATTCGTCGCGCCCTCGCTGATCCCGACGCGCTCCGCCGATAGGGTCAAAACCGGCGGACACGCTTTCCAATGACGAAGCGAATTCGTTATCATTGGAATGCATTTGGCACGCCAGCTAGCGCTTCGCCTTTCCTCCCACCGTTTGAGCGCACCCGAACAAGAGGACGCCCAAAATACCGCCTTTTAGACCAAGGGAGGGCGTGGGGTGAAGACCCCATATACAGGTGAGTGGTATGCTGCCATAAACAGCTAACGAGTCCCCACGCGATGCCATCCCTTGTAATAACAACGACGAAAAACGGAACGACCAATCCTCCAGAGAGCAAGAGGCGAAGGATAAAAAGGCTTATGCGTCGCATGGTTTCGAGCGAATTTTCTCCGCCTACAAAGGCCACAATGAACGGCTACGAAATCTCACCGAGATACCGGAGGGTCGAATAGAAGGCGCGAATAGCATCAACACGGGCCGCAATTCTCAATCTCGGCGTCACGAACCGAGTGCGAACATGAAAAACGAGAAAACGAGCCTGTCCTCCGATAGCCGCTCCAAATCGTGCCGTTCGGCAACGCGGTTGATTCTTCGGGGGGCAGGCTTTTGAGAAAACAAAATCACATCACAGTTGAATTTTTCGAGGAGGAAACCGGCAGCGTCATCGAGCAACTTGACGTTCCGCTCGAAAGGTGGGAGCAATTTGAGGCATGGTGCCAGAGACACGGCCTCGTTGTCGATCAATTCGTAGGACGGGCGCTCAACGAGGTAGCCAAGACGATCTGAAGCTGCTAGATGGCAATATTGGAACACAGAGGTCGGCCGAGCTCTCCTTACTCGACGTAACGGGCTTCCCGTGTTGACGCACCTCTCCTTTGCGCACAGGCTTTGATTGCTTGAGGCTATTGGTCGATCTCCAAGAGTCTTTTGCGTTACCACTTCAGTGTGACAGCTCCCAGTGAGCCGAGCCCTCCCAGGTTGGATACCGCCGCACTGAGGCGCTGATAGGGCAGCCGCCAAAGGGGCTTTTCCCACCGATTCTCGACGCCCTTCAACAACTCGCGGACTTCCTCCAGAAAAAGTTCTCCTTTCGCCGTGAGTGTCACGCCGCGCGGACTGCGGCGCAGCAGGTCCACGCCGATCTCATCCCCCAAGTGCTCCACCTGTCGGCTCACGGCGGGTTGCGCGACCCGAAGTTGGGCGGCGGCCTTGGTGAACTTCAACGCTTCACCAACCGCCAGAAAGTATCGCGCATGTCGGAGTTCCATTGCTCAAGTCCATTATGCCGAAAAAGCATGGCAGAGCAAGGAAAGTGGTATTGGTGCGGTCATGACGACCGTCATATATCATGAAGCATGAGCCACAACTCAATATCGGACGCAGCGAAAGCTGCGGTTCACTGAACGAGTGTCAAGCAAGGAGTAATGAGATGAATTCCAAGAATGAAAGACAATCGGCGACAGATTTCGCGGAGCGCGTTCGCACAAATCAGCGGAAGCTCGGGTCCGACTTAAAAGAGCAGTGCGACTTTATCGTCTGTGGCTCGGGCTCTGCCGGCTCGGTGGTGGCGCGTCGTCTGGCCGAAAATCCCAACATCAGCGTCCTGCTGCTAGAGGCCGGCGGCGACGATGACGTACCAAGCGTCATGGAAGCCGGCCTATGGCCCACCAACATTGGGACGGAGAGGGAATGGCAGTTCAAAGCCGAACCGAACCCATGGCTCAACGGCCGGGCGCTTCCCTTAGGGATGGGAAAGGTCTTGGGCGGCGGATCCAGCATTAACGGGAATGTATGGGCCCGCGGCCACAAGAGCGACTGGGATTACTTCGCATCGGAAGCGGGAGATCCGGCATGGAATTATGAGTCGGCACTGAATATTTATCGCCGGATTGAAGACTGGCATCGACAACCTTCGCATAGCAGACGGTTCCATCATGCCGCGCGTGACAACCGGCAACACCATGGCTGCCTGCGTCATTATTGGCGAACGCGCCGCAGAGGTCCTGCGGGCCGAGCATAAGCTTTAAGCATCGCATTTTACCGTCTTCACCTCTCTGAAAGCGAAAGGAAAACATCATGACAAAGCGCGAACTGAAAACTAGCGACCTCAAGGAATCGGCAGCCGGTGTGAGTGAGTTATGCGAATCTCAGCAGAAGAACGACGCGGCAGCGGTCAGCGTCGTCCAGAGCTCCTCCCCCCACGGGGGAATGGACGAAAATACTGGTAAAACGAACATGTCTACCGCCACGGCTTCTGCATCCATTCCCGCCAAGGCACCTGCCTGGGCCGCAGCCATTCGCCGCGTCACCAACTACCTGGTGAATGACTTCGGCGGCGGGCCGCGGCCGTGGAAGCTAGCCTGGGTGATCAATTTCCAGAAGACGGGGACGTTCCCGCTTCTCGGCTTCCTCATCGCCTGGTATCATAATACGAGCACCGCAGCCTGGATCTATCTGGCCATGCAGGGCAGCTACGGCCTGGTCTGGATAATCAAGGACCTGGCCTTCCCCGATCCCACCTGGCAGCACCGCATCACCATCGGCGGAGGCATCAACGCCTTCCTCAGCGTGCTGGGCTGGTACTGGGTGTTTGGCTGGCTGCTGATCTCGGGCATTGCGCGGCCAGCATACCCGCTGCCGAACTACGCCTGGTTCAGCCTGTGCATCAGCCTGTGCATCCTGGGCTGCGTGATCATGATCGCCGCCGACGCCCAGAAGTACTTCACGCTGCGCGTCAAACGCGGGCTCATTACCAATGGCATGTACCGTTTCATCCGACACCCCAACTACCTCGGTGAGATGATGATCTACGGCAGCTTCGCGCTGATGGTGTGGCATTGGCTGCCGGTCGTGGTGCTGGCCTGGGTCTGGGGCGGGCTCTTCGCGGTCAACATGACACTCAAGGAGGCCAGCATGTCGCGCTACCCCGAGTGGGCACAGTACAAGCAACGCTCGTGGTGGCTGCTGCCCTTGGTCCTGTAGGAAGGCGTCTCTAGGAGACTCCAACCGCCTCGAGTACGAGAACGGTGGCGTCGGTGCCGTCCACCAGGCGGCGCGCAACCACGCAACCCGCCGACCCTGCGCCTACGATCACGTAGTCATAACTTCGGGCGAGCACCTTGCCAGGAATTTTTCTTGCGAGTCGCTTGCGGGAACGATTCCGACGAATATCGCACCCGGCCGCCACCCCCAGAGCCCCTAGACTTGTGCGAAGCCGCCATCGACAAACAATTCGATTCCCGTTATGTAGCTGCTGTCGTCCGACGCGAGAAACACCACGGCGTTAGCGATCTCATCGGGTGTCCCAAATCTGGCGTGCGGAACACTGTTGGAGATGGTTTCCATGGATTGCTCGACGGCCTCCAAGGAATGCCACGGGGGCGTGTCGATAAAGCCTGGGCTCACCGCGTTGACGCGAATACGACGATCCTTCAAGTCCATTGTCCACGTTCTCGCGAACGAACGCACAGCCGCTTTTGTTGCGCTGTAAACACTCCAACCCGGCAACCCTTTACTGGCGACGATGGATGCGTTCAGGATGATTGCGCCCCCATCAGGCATTAGTGGAAGCGCCTTTTGCACCGTGAAAAGAAGGCCTTTCACATTCGCGTTAAAGAGCGAGTCATAATGCTCCTCCGTTATCTTTTCTAAAGGGGCAAAGCTGGCGAAACCCGCGTTCGCGAAGACAATGTCGAGTTTGCCTTTCTCCCGCTCAACTTGTGCGAAAAGGCGATCAAGGTCGTCGGATTTCGCGACATCGCCTTGCACGCCAGTTACATTTCTTCCGATCTGTTGTGCCGCGTCAGCCAACTCCGGTTCACGTCGCCCCGTGATAAAAACATAAGCGCCCTCGTTCACAAACTGCTTCGCCGTGGCCAGGCCGATGCCGCTATTCCCACCGGTAATAAGTGCAATTTTCCCTTCAAGCTTATTCATGCATTCCTTCTCAGTTAAATGGTTACTGACGGACCGAAAACCAGTCTGTATTTCGACACGAAACTCGATGGATATATTACGATCGTCATGAACGAAACATGTGCTCGTTCATGTCTTGTGTCAAGGGCGAAGATGAATTTTTGCAGGTTGACTTGCCCTGACTGCGAAAAAGCGGCTTCGATGAGAGTGTTTGAACGAATGCTGAATGATGTGGATCATTTCTTGTTATGATTGCGGTCCTCATATATCGTGTGATGATGAAAATGCGATGGACGGGGGTTAGCCTATGAAGGTCACCAGGCAACAAGCAGAGAAGAATCGCGACCGGGTTCTCGATGTTGCGGGCAGACTGTTTCGGGAAAATGGCTTCGACGGCATCGGTGTCGACGGCTTGATGAAGGGCGCAGGGCTGACGCACGGGGGCTTCTACTCCAACTTCAAGTCTAAAGAAGAGTTGGCGGCAAAGTCCTGCGAACGCTCGCTCGCTGAGTTGGTCGAGGGTTGGGACAAGGTGGCCGGTGAGGCAAACGGCGAGCCTTTGAAAGCCATTGTGGCTGGTTATCTTTCCATCAGTCATCGTGACGATCCAGGGAACGGATGCGTGCTTGCCGCCCTTGGCGCCGATGTAGCACGTAAGAGTCCTGAGGTCCGCCACGCCGTCACTGAGGGTCTCCGACCCTTTATCGAGTTACTGGCACGAAGTGTCCCCGGACGTTCCAGGGCTGCGCGCCGCAAAAGAGCGCTGGCCATATACGCCAGTCTTGTCGGCGCGATGGTGTTGGCTCGGGCAGTAGACGATCCCGCACTATCCAAACAAATACTTCAGGCTGTGGCGGCATCAGTGTAGCGAGGGCTTCTTTTTCAAAGCTGCCCTGGCGTTTCCTCAACTCGCTCCGAGTTACGCCCGCGCGCAACCGGCCCCGGCTCCGTCGGCCGCCCTCAGTGGACGCAATCCACGACGGCAAGGCGGAGGTGAATGGTGTACTCTTGGCTCGACTGACGCCAGTCACCACCGAACCGGGAATCATCTCCATGACAGTGCGACGTGCTTCGGCTGGAGATTCAGCTTGCACCGTCACGTCTCGACCGGAACCGCGCACGCTATTGTAATGATTCAACGGTGATTTGCTCTGAAAAGTTGCGGGGAAAAAGCGTTCGGAGTTTCTTCAAGGAGGCGTTGAGGTCTGCGCTTGTCGAAGCGGGGACTCCACATAGACCTGATCGAGCACTTTCAACATGATGCTATTGGCCGTCGGCTTCCCGTCGGGCGATACGGTCAGGTTGGTCCACACGACGAGCGTCAGCCGATTGGTGGGATCGTAACCCATGAACGAGTTGTAGCCGGGCATCTCGCCGCCGTGGAAATACAGCGCGTTCGGTCCGAAGCGCAGCTGGGTGATGCCGTAGCCGTACTGCTGGCCGTGGGGCATGCTCGGGTCCTCGGGCTGTAAGCTGTCGAGCCACCGGTGCTGATAATCCGCGTTGAACACCTTGCCGCCAACCAGTGCCTGCATCCAGGTGACGAGGTCATTGCCGGTGGAGATGACGCCGCCGGCCGCCGAGGCATATGAAGGGTTCTGGCTAGTGTAGTCGTTGGGCTTGAGTGTTCCGGCCCTGGCCGCGGTCTGGATGTCGGGCGGGTAATCCTGGTCTACCAAGGCAAAGGAGGAGCTGCCGTACATGTAGCCGTGCGAGTAGGGATCCGGAAGAGTGTTCGAGGTGCTGGCGGGGAGCGCGGTGTCGTTCATGCCCAGTGGCCCGAACAAGCGGTCTTGAAGGATCCTGGACAGCGGCTTTCCGTGTTCGCGCTCCTCGGCGATGAGGCCGAGCAGCGCATAGTTGGTGTTGTCGTAGTGAAAGGCCGTGCCGGGCGGGAAGTACGGCGGGTGCCTGAACGCGATGGTTAGCACTTCGTCAGGGGTCCAGACCTTGGTCGGGTCTCCGTCGAGGCTTGCCGAGATCTCGGGTGCATCGGTGTAGTTGTAGAGGCCGCTGCGCATCTTCAGCAGGTCGGCGATGGTGATCTGGTCGCCGTCGGGCACCCCCGAAACGTAATTCGAGACCGGATCGTCCAGATCGAGCCGACCTTCCTGGGCCAGTTGTACGATTACTGCGGCCGTCATCGTCTTGGTATTCGAGGCGATTCGGAAGTGGGTGTCGGCGCGTGGCGGAATCGTCGCGCCCAGCGTCGTGGTGCCGTGGGAGACCGTGAACTCGCCCTGGGGGGTGGACAGGATGACCACGGCACCGGGAACCAGCAGCTCCTCGGCTGTCGCGTCCACGGCCGCTTGAAGCGCGGCCTGGTCTATTGGCTTGAGCGCCGACGAGCCTCTCGTGGTTCCTTCGCGCCCCGCTACAATTTGCGAGCGGTCCTTTTCACTGAGAGACGGTTCTTTTTGTTGGGCAAAGGTCGAGACGATAAGGCCGATGGCCAACCCAATGGCAAGTAGTAGGTGGAGTTTCATGATCTACTCTCGGAGCTCTCGTCTGTCTTCTATCATTCGGGGAAGACCTCAAGAACGCAAACTTCCTTTGCTTGCCGCCTTTTCCCGCACGCTGGCACGCTGAGCGGTATTCCCTGCGCGACCAATGCGGCTAACACATCTTCAAAGAGCGCCATGGAACGCTGCGAACTGTCGAGGCGCTACGGGCTGGCATTCATCCCCGCACGCTCTATGCACTGCGAGATCGTGGGGATATTGAGCAGCTCGCCCGTGGCCTGTTTAGGCTGGCCGAGCTTCCGCCACCGGGCGAACCTGACCTCCTCACAGTTGCAAAAAAGGTGCCCCAGGCCGTTTTCTGCTTGCTGACGGCGCTGGCATTTCATCGGCTGACCACTCAGGTTCCCCATGCGGTGGAGGTGGCGCTGCCCCGCACAGCGCGCGTTCCACGCCTCAATCATCCTCCCCTCAAGGTTTCGGTTTTCTTTCGAATCGCTACGTGCCGGGATCGAAACTCATATTCTCGATGGCGTTCCGATCCGGGTTTACTCCCGTGAAAAGACGCTTGCCGATCCCTTCAAGTATCGAAACAAGGTCGGCCTCGATGTCGCACTTGAAGCCCTCCGAGCTTACCGATCCCCAGCCGAAACGAGATTTTCAAGCCATACTGAAGTATGCCCGCATCTGCCGTGTTGAAAACGTGATCCGCCCATATCTGGAGGCAACGCAGTGAAGGCGCTGAAAAACGTCGCAGCCTCCGTTCATCAACGATTGCTAAATCTCGCCCGTCGCAGACCCGATCTGCTTCACGGTGGAATTCGAACGAACTCCGGCAAGGCCGCCCAATGGAGGGCGTTCCTGCGCCGAAACACATACGCAGACGTTCCAGACTCCTTTTCAGGCGTCATCAAATTCATCGCTGGCTTCCTCCGGCCCGTTACTCTTTCCGCCATTGAGAAGAAGCCTTTGGATTCGATTTGGCACCCTGGCGGACCCTGGGCATCCGTGGGCTTTCGGTGAGGCGTTTTGCCGCAGCTGCAGTCTATGGCGTCTTTTCTCAATCAGCAAAATGCCTCATATGGCGGGCATCGCCGATTGGAACTTATAGCGAAATCGAGTCCCCGAGCATTAAGGCAAAGATCGATTTCGGCGGGAATGTTCTCTTGGCGATTTGCGTTCGAAGACGGCCCTGAGGCTGGCACGAGAATGGATCGATCTCCACGATTCAGAACTGCGGCATGACTGGGAACTCGCTCGTGATGCAGGCGCCTTGAGAAGGTGGCGCCGCTGGAATAGAATGCCGCATGTGGAGGATGAATGATCTTCGGAGTGCCCGATACGTTCGGGATTACGTGGTGCACCTCGAGTTTGACGACGGTCTCGAAGGGGACATCGATCTTTCATCGTACCTCGGGAAGGGGCCGATTTTCGCTCCTTTGGCCGAACTGTCGAACTTCAAGCAATTTACCTTGGAGGGAGGAACACTCGCCTGGCCGAACGGAGCAGATATCGCGCCCGAGCGGCTCTACGAAATGACGGAAGATGCGAGCCATGCGGTCGACCCAACGCGCTGACGCGTGACGTTTCCGGCGGTCGCTGTCCGGTCTTACAATAATGACTTCTCTGAAAGACTCGCGAGAGGCGTGTCAAGGGGCTAAATTCTAAATTGTCGTGTTGAAGCGACGAATTGGGCAGCGGGCTTATTACCAAAATGGGTTTGGAGGACGGATGATGGTAGGACCACACTTCTCTGCGGGGCGGGCCATGCTGGCCCCCGTCCATTTATGACAATCAGGTCCCCAGCCCTCCATCCTATTAAAAGGTGCGTCATCAAAGCCTTCGGCTTAGCGACCAACCAGTATTATTTTGGAGCAGCTGGGGAAAGTCTTCCTTCGAGGCAAATCGGAAGGATCTTTGAGCGGTTTCTGCACTTCCTTGGCCACGCCCACCGCTACAGAGGCAATCCGCTCGGCAGGCTGGCTTCGGAGGTATTGGATCGCAACAAGGCTCGGGTAAGCCCGGCGCTGCGTCAAGAGCTGCCAGGTGATTCGAGCCATAAGACGCGCCGTGGCCAGGATAGCGAGGCTGGGCTTCTTGCCAAGGGCTCGCTTGCGTTTGTAGAAGTCCCCGAAGTAGGCCGAGCAACCAATGGCAACCCAAGCGGCCTCGACGAAGGCCCAACGGAGCCATTTGTTGCAATGTCGTAACAGTTTGCCTTGAAAAGTCTTGCCCCCGCTGCTGTGGGTGGAAGGACACAGGCCGGCGTAGCCACAAAGCTTCTGAGCCGAGGGGAAGCGCTCGATGCCGTCGATCTCGCTGACGACCACGGCGGCCAAGATTGGTCCCATACCGGGTAGGCTGCGCACGTAGTTGAGCGCCGGACTTTCTCGAACCAAGCCTTCCAAGGTTTGCTCATCTTCATGGATACGCACGGCCAATTCCTTCAAGAGTGCCAGCTGCTGGGTCAATAGGAGTTTGGCCGGCGCTGGAAGCTCCAGCTTTTCTAGGAAGCTCAAGCCCCTACGCCCAAAGAGGTCGCTGCATTGCGGCAACTTCACCTCGTGCTGACCGCCAAGCAGACGATGAATGCGATTGCGCAACATCGTGCGCTGGCGCACGAAAAAACAGCGCTGGCGGAGCACCTCCTTGATCTGTCGGGTCTCCCGGCCGACGATATGCACGCTGGGAACCAGCTTGCCGCGTAACAGATCGGCCAGAATCCGCGCGTCCACCTTGTCGGTCTTGATCTGCGCCTCAGCAATGATACGCGTCTTGAACGGATTGGCCAGCACGATGCGTTCGAAGGATAGTTCCCTCTCCAAAATTTCAAAAGCCAATGCCAGTTCATACTGGCTTCAAAGACCACGCGGCATCCAGGCCATCGTCGCACCAGCCCGCGGAAATCCTCCGGATGAGCGTGATCGATGCGACCCTGTCCTAAGCTTTCGCCTTGCACGTCGAGCACGTTATAGACGCTGTATGCCTTGTGATAATCGATGCCGATGAAGGTCGGCATCTCTTCTGATTGAACTGGTTGCCTCTTCATGGAGACAACCTACACCATCGAATTCATGCGCCTTGCCGAGCCGACCTCGCGCCGATCAAGCATCCATCGGCCTTTCATGTCGCCTATTATTGTAATCCGGTGCGCCGGGAGATCGGCAAGGAGTAAAGAGTGGAAGTCCCTAACAGGAAAGGAATAGCAAACCAAACTGGCCCCGAATCATGCGTAGCGCATCGCGAGATTCCCGACGAAGCGTTGACAGGGGAGCCTGCAGGCCAGCCATAGGGCCGCGAAAGCAATAAATTAGTTCAGGGTGCCGACGCCGTCAGATTGGCGGAAGGCGACACGGACAGGCGCGATAGTGCGAGTGCCGATGACTTTACACCCCCGCTCAGATCGGCAAACATGGCCCGTTCCTGGCCGCCCGAACCATGAATCCGTCGGTTAATTTCCCCAAACCGGAAGTTGAACGGGTCGGTTCAATTACTTGTTACGCAGCGAGAGAAGGCTGGCCATTTGCGATCGCGGCTAGGAGCTTATTAAGAGGCAAAAAATACTTTCTTCGCGGGCGGCCGAAAGTTAAAATTGCGATTGTCCGCAACTGGGGTAAAAGCCAATGGAAAGGATCGTCGTCGCAAAATGGAGAATCAAAGAATCGGAGGCGTCCCGGATTCTGAAAATGCTGCCGGAGCTGGCTGAAAAGACCAGAACTGAGAAAGGCAATATTTCCTACACGATCTATCAGTCAGAAAACGATCCTCGTGAACTCATCCTTCACGAGCATTATGTCGACGCCGCTGCCGCAGAAACGCATAGGCAATCGGAACACTACAAGAGAATCGTCGTGAACGAAGTCATCCCACATCTCGAAGTCCGCGAGGTAGTGTTGGTAAAGAAACTCGTTTAAGCGTGCTTTCCGAACCAAATATCGCAACCGACCGTGCCAAGGAAATTATGTCGAAGAAAGTATTGATCATCGTATCAAACGCTCACGTCATTGGTCCACACAACAGAAGGACAGGCAATTTTTTGCCGGAAGTCGCGCATCCATATGCTGAATTCGACAGAGCAAAATACCAAATCGACTTTGCAAGTCTTACCGGAGAGACTCCGTTTCTGGACGCCCTCAATCTAGCTAATGACCCCGACAATCTGGCCTTTTTGGTGGGAAAAGGATGGGCCTCAATGCAGAAGGCCAAGAAACTGTCAGACGTGGATGTCAGTCAGTATGACGCCATCTTCATTCCTGGCGGTTTGGCACCGATGGTCGATATGCCTGAACACCCGCTACTTAAGAAGGTTGTCAAAGAGACTTACGAGCGAAAGGCGGTCGTTGGAGCCGTTTGTCATGGCCCGGTATCATTGCTGAACGTCAAGCTGAGTAACGGGACCCTTTTACTGGCCGGGAAAAATATCAGTTCATTTACAAACGACGAGGAAGAAAACTACGCTAAAGCTGACGTGCCTTTCGAGTTGGAGACAGCCCTCACCAAACAAGGCGCGATCTTTCACAAGACTGCGCCTTGGCAGGCATACAATATTGCCGACGGAAACCTCGTCACCGGCCAAAATCCTGCATCGGCCAAAGGCGTTGCCGAAAAAATGATCAAACTCCTGGAAGCTGCGTGAAGCAGTATCCTGGAGGCGGCATGCGGCTGCGATGATCACGGGCTGCAGGTCGAGACCCTTCTTGGTGAGCCCATACTCGCTATGGTCATGCTGGTCTGAGTATCGGCGGGCTTCCATGAGACCAGCCTCGACAAAGCCGTCCAAACGGCTGGCAAGGATGTTTGGGGCGATGCCCAGGTTACGCTGGAACTCAGAGAATCTTGTGGGCCGACGGAAAATTGCGTCTCGCACGATTAGCAGGCTCCAACGCTCTCCGCCAATCTCCAACGCGCGCGCAGCTGAGCAGCTCTCCCTGGTTGCTGCTCGTTGTTTCGTAGCTTGCTGATGGGCCGCCAGTAGCGCCCGTCTTTGTGCCAAGAAGTCCTGCTTCATGGGCCGCCTTTTGGCGGATTCGATCCCAGCACCAAGTCAAAACTGGCCGCGGAGCGAGTTCACGATCGGAGGCAACAGCGAAACTCGTTGGAAAAAAGAACAAAGCACCAAGGTCCTGGTTTGACCTACTTTGCCGAAATTTCGACTTTGCTACCTTAGGGCCTCTCTGAGGAAGTTTCCTTTTTTATGAGCGCCACGCAGTCGATTGCACGATTCATGTCTACGCCATTAGAGGAACGGCTATCTCGCGATCATCTGCTCCACGCACGGGAACGGCTTCTGGACCTGTTCCGGCGCACGGTGCGGGAGGTGCCCGCCTACCGAGAGTTTCTGGCGACACAGCAGTTTGACCCTGCCTGGGTAAGGACCTACGAGGATTTCGCGCGGCTGCCACCGTCTGTCCCTGCGAATTCCTCCACAAGCTTGAGATCGCGGAGCGTCACGAAGAACCGTGCCGATCTCCTCCCTCTGCTCAAGAGCGCCCAGCTCCAGGCCGACCGCAACCAGCCACGGATTGCACCGCCAAAAGTTTTCCCCAACTCGCCGGGCGGCTAGCGGTGCTGCACCCATGCTCAGCTCGTGCCCGAAGCGACATCGTCCGCAGGTGACCCAGCGCCACATCAAGGGCGGGAAGAGCCGGAGCGAGAGCAGCGGTAAGAGGAGTCTCTTTCGCGAATGTATCGGGGCGCTTCCTTGTGTCTCGCAGAGATTGGCGGGGGTGGATGAGGTGAAGCATAGTGCGGCGGCAGCGTGTGATTACCGACTCGGCCGCGCCGCTGCTCGATGGAGACTGCCCTCTTCCACCGCGTTAGAAACGAGACGTATCTGCTCCAGCATTTCAAAGGCTGATGCAGATCGTGCATCATCGCAATCCTCACTCGGCATTACCCGGCCGCGGGCCGGCATCCTACCGTGGGTGAATATTCCATGAAAATAACTCTTATCAGTTCTTGTGTTCGTGGTCGTCAGCTTCAATGGCGCAACCATGAAAGCGATGCTTTTTTTATCCACGATGAAGCCACTTACTCACGCTGAAAATTTGCCGTATCTCCCTTTTTGGCAGAACGAGTTTTCGGCGGAGACAGCCGCTGAAATGGGGAGGGCTAATGGCGTCCACTAAAGTTCCAACTAAAGAAGATTTCGACTGGCTTCTCTGCGAGATGACTGGTTTCATGCGGACGCAAATCCTCGCAGTCGCTGCATCACTCCGGCTTGCGGAACACCTCCAGGAGGGCGGCCGCACTGCCGAGGATTTCGCCGCCGCTAGCGGCATCGAGGCATCCATGGCATTTCGCTTTCTCCTCGCATGCACGAAGATGGGTCTGACTGCCTGCGACGATGGCCGGACGTTCAAGTCCACCTCGCGTCTGCAGGCTCTGCACGCGGAGACACCCGGCTCGCTGCGTAACAAAGCGATGGTGCTTGGCACCCGCGCCCAATATTTGATCTGGAGCGAATTTCTCGCAGCAGTGCGGACTAACCAGGCGCAAGCCACCAGAGCGCTGGGCGCTCCGATATTCGACTATTACGCTGCACATCCCGACGAGGCTGCGATCTTTAGGGCGACTATGCAGGACGTTTCCGAGGGCGTAGAGAACGAGCTCGCCGGCATCCTTGATACCTCGACCTGTTCGGTCGCTGTCGATGTCGGCGGCGCAGATGGGGCGCTGGTGCATAGCCTAATGCAACACAATTCGCACCTGCGCGGCATCGTTCTGGACCGGCCCGAGGTCGCTGCCGCCGCAGCTGTAGCGGCCAAAGCCCGAGGTCTGGCGGAACGGACCGAGGTGATTGGCGGCGATTTCTTCAAGTCGGTGCCGGAGGGGGATCTCTATTTGCTGAGGTTCATCCTCCACGATTGGGATGATGCCGATGCCATGCGAATCCTACAAAACTGCCGCCGCGTCATGAAACCCGACGCCCGCCTGGTGGTCATGGAGGCTTTCTTCCCCGAGTCCGGCGAACAGATACCGGCGAATATGATCGATACTCAAGTCCCGCTCTTTGATCTGCACCTCATGCTCGCAGTTAATGGAAAGGAGCGCAGTGTGGCCGAGTACGGCGTTCTGTTCGACAAGGTTGGTCTTCGCCCGATCAAAACTACGCCGCTCGACAATGGCTACGTCGTGATTGAGACGGCCGCGGCCTGAGCGGTTGAGACGATGTTATCGGAATAGGACATTTCTCCGACAACCCTCCCCTGCTTCGAGTTTGAGTCGTCTCGTTGCTGCTAGCGTGGCCGGGACAGCAATCGAGTTCTACGACTTCTTTTCCATACGCCACCGCTGCCGCGCCTGTTTTTAACAAGGATTGCTTCCCGACAAGTGGGCCCTTTGACCGGCATCTTCCTTGCCTTCCTAACCTACGCGGTCGGTTTCCTGGTTCGACCCATCGGCGGAATGGTGTTTGGTCATATTGGCGACAAACATGGCCGGCAGCTTGCGCTCGTGCTTACCCTTAGTCTCATGGGCATGGCTACATTTTGCATGGGGTTGTTGGCCACATTTTCTCAGGTTGGTGTGGCACCTGGGTTACTAACTCTTCTCCGATTGATTCAAAGTTTTGCGTTAGGAGGAGAGTGGGGCGGCGCCGTATTGTTAGTTGCGGAGCCCGGTTCAGCATCGCGGTTTTTCGACATCGCTGCCACAAACCGGCGGTCCGTGAAAGGCGCAGCACCGAGCACAGCGTCCTGTTCGACAAAGTTCGTCTTCGCACAATCAAAAGTACGCTGCCTGAGAATGGCTAGGTGGTGATCCAGACTGCTGCCGCCGCAAAGACCGAGGCGAAGCGGTTCCGGGTTAGCTGCCCTAAAATCTAGCTTGGCACTAGCCTTGTTTCGCTTCGTTAGCTTTGGGAGTTACCTTCCTGAACCAGGGCGTCCAACAATGTCTTCAGAGCACCACCCGCTCTGCCTCGCCGCCAGATGACCAGAATTTTCCAGGTCACCTCGGCGTCCGCCTTCGAAGGCGTGTGGAACGCTTTGGACCGCGTCGTGAAATTTCGGGCGAAACTTCCCGTACTTTTTGCAATACGCCTCGACCTGCCGGTCCCAACCCGGCACCGCTTGAGAGTCTATGCTGACAAAGAACTCGCCCTTCAGATCGGACAATCGCACTCGATCCTTGGTCGCAAGCCGGTGCTGCTCTGGAAGGGCAATGTAACTACCCGCCTCTACCAATGTGCGTGTGTAAAATTCGCCGGCTAGCAACTCGCCGCTGTCGTTCGTGATGCCAATATCGATCTCTCCGGCGCGAAGAGCGGTTATTTGATTGCCCGGTAATAAGTTCACGAGCTTCAATACGGTGTTCGGATGACTTCGCCGCACCTCCATCAACGGTCCGCTGAGGTAACGCTGGACTGAGGGGACGTAAGCAATTCGCACTTGGTCCGTCTCTCCGCGAAGAGCTCGCCGGGAATCGCTCATGGCCAGATCGTAGGACGCGAGCACAGCACCCATCCTTTTCGCCAGTGTCTGCCCGCCCGCCGTCGGACTCACACCGGTCGCCATGCGCTCCAATAATTGCCCTCCTAATTCGTGTTCAAGGGCTTGTATCTGACGCGACAGGGCCGGCTGCGAGATGCGCAGCCGCGCCGCTGCTCGATGGAGACTGCCCTCTTCCACCACGGCTAGAAACGAGCGTATCTGCGCCAGCATGCCCAAAGACTAATGCGGATCGTGCATCACCGCAATTCACACTCGGCATTACCCGACCGCGGGCCGGCGTCCTACTGTGGGGCTTAATTATTATGGAGAAACTTTCAACAACAGTACCGTTTGCGCGTGTGGTTCGTAAGCGTGACTGCAGCGTATTTGAGGTGTTAGGGGCAACCATTGAGTTTTTAGTTGGCCCGCAACAAGGCGACGAAGCCCCGTGCATACTGAAAGGAACGATCCCTTCCGGCGTTGTGATACCGATGCACAGCCACGATGTCATCGAAATCTTCTTCGTTCTTTCGGGCAATATTGAGGTGCTTGTTGAAGCTGGCGAAAGGATGCAGTGGGTTGAAGTCAGTGTGGGAGACCTCATCGAAATCCCCAGCAACGCAAGGCACGCATTTAGGAACAGGTCGCAAAATCCTGTGCTCAACTTGCTTTTCACGACCTCCAAGCACGGACGTTACTTTCAGGAAATCGGCCGACCATTGGCCTCTGGGGAAAGCGTTAGACCACCAGCTCCAGATGAAATCCAGCATTTGCTGAAGACAGCGCAGCATTATGGCTACTGGTTTGCGTCCCCGGAAGAGAATGCATCAGTCGGTATTACTCTCCTGTAGATGTCAGCATCCTCTTCCGTTAACATTAGCGAGCTGATCGACCGGAGTCCTTTCGGGCGGTTACAGATCAGGATCATCATTCTATGCGGTCTCGTGGCGTTGCTCGAGGGCTTCGACCTTCTGGCCATCGGCGTGGCCGCGCCCGTGATGGCAGGCGTGTGCTGATCAGCGCTACCGCCACGTTTGGTCTGTTCACCCTTTGCACCGCAAGGGCGGCAACCCTGCAGCAGATCTTGCTGTTGCGCTTCCTCGCAGGAGTCGGTTTCGGCGGCGCGATGCCAAGCTTCATTAGTCTCGCGACGGAATATACACCGCGGTCAAACACGGCAGGCGGTGGCTGGGCTGCTGTGGACGGGAGTTCCGCTCGGCGGGGTGATGGTCGGATTACTCGGGTCACGACTGATCGATGCGGTTGGTTGGCAGTCGTTGTTCTATATCGGCGGCATTTTGCCGCTCGTTCTGTCGACCGTGATGATCCGCGCACTGCCCGAGCGCCGCATATTCATTTCGGAGGCTTGCCATCACCTCCCAATTTGGAATGCTTCGGCGATGACTCCCGCAGAATACTTCAATACTTGGCGGCAAGTTCGCGTATTTATCGGGCCTCCGACACAAGAGGCATTTCATATTTTCCATTATACGGTGACACTACCGTTGCTTGCGCAAGGCGGTCTCAGTGGCCCCTTCTTCGTCAGCCACTACATTTGCGATGATAGCGATTCCGCAGACACAGATATTGGGCAGTCCGCACCTGCGATGGCAAGGTATCCACGCCAGCATTCGGTTTCGATTCAGAGAATCTGGCAACATTGAACAAGGTCTCGATTCTGCGCTACCCGGAAATTGTTGGAAGTCAGGATTCCTGAATTTTGACATATCTGATGGCCTCTCCGGCAGCCGATTTTCCGATTACGCTGTGGGCGCGCCGGAAAATCAACGCAGGGCGCAGATGGTGGGAGAAATCCTTCATTACAACAGCCGTCTCTATCTGGATTCATTCCGTCCCGCACAGGGAGGATTCCGCTTCGAATCAAATGGGGATGTGAACAACAGATTATTGGGCGGAAATCCGATCCAGTCCGTTCTTCACATGATCCTCAACCCCAGATTTCTTGCAGAGCAGGTCATGGTAACAAGCCAACGACTTTAGTCGTGGAGCAATTGTCCACCTATGATGCCTGCATTGAACCCGCCGACTTTCGGAAATGAGGAAATGTCATGGCACTGCTAGAGCGGTTCTCATAAAAAATTTCCGAAAAGCGTATTGGGCACATGGCGATGCTGGTATCGCTGCGCACGTATCGGCGCCGCCAGACAGCGGTTTGATATGATGGAGCAGGATGTCGAGTTGGTAAATGTCAGCGGGTCCATTTGGCATAAACATGGACCACAATAATCCGTTTCGGTCAGGTCCGGTCATGGCACCGACTGGTAATCGAAGATCTTGCGCAAACCTATCTCTATCTCATGCGTGAACGCTTCAGTACCGGAGCGATCATCGTCGTCGATGGTGGAAGCACTCTTGTTTAAAGCAGTTTCTGAGCCGGCTTCTCGCTAATTATGAACGACAAACATCAAGAAAATGGAACACTGTCAGGTCCGTTGATTCTCACTCTACCTGCCTCCAACTTTGTCGCGATCCTGCGTCCAGATTGGCTCAACGGAACCGACCAGACAGCCTGTTCCCGCCAAAACGCACGGTTGGGAGTGGGGTTTGGCCCCGCAAAACGCTGATATGCGGAACCCGCGATTATGCGGAGTCGTGAATGGGATCAGGGGCAGAACGGTCCACAGCGCGGTTTTATTCTTTGGTGGAGATGGGAATATGGCATTTGCTACCCAGCGGAGGTCTTCTTCGTCTGCTTCGAGGAGTGCGGATTTTGAGAAAGTCGAAGAGTCTGCGAAAAATCTAATTTGTAAATTCTGGTTTGTTTCCAGTGTGCTCGAAATAGTCAAAAACACACCCCACCTCGATTGTGTTGATTGACTCGGTCATATTACCGGATCGTTTATTCCTCGAAGCGCTGCAACCGCTCGCAGAAGCACTCCGAGGACCAGACTATCAGGCACAATTCCAACAGGCTATGTCCGAAGAAATCAACCATATCGGCGCGGCTTCTTGAGGACAGCAGCTATCGGAGAAACAGCTACTGGCGGAAGTCGACACGTGTTTCTCCAGGCTAATGGACAGTTGCTGACTAACCATCCCGCAGATCGCAACGGCGGATTGAAATCGCCCAATGCGGACAACCGGAGCCGTCGATCACATGCGTTCGATGTGCTTTGTGGACTTGTCATTGTCCTCCTATAGTTCTGAGCTCGGATTTACTCTCGTTCTCCGCGAATTTAATCCCGTCTTGGGCGACTAATGCAAAACGGACTGAACCGATACCATCGTTCAATAGATTTGCCGGCTTGTCGCCTTCGACGAAGCTATCGCTGAACTGCGAAAGACGAGCTTTCGGTGTGTCCGGATGAGGCGGTTGCGCTGCGGCTGTGGGAGGTTTCGCTGGGGTTGACAGGGGTGAGCTTCGCGGGGCTTGGGTAGTCGGGATCAACGGAACAGAATACTCGTTTAAGCATCTGGGACGAAGTTTCATACCAATTTCGGACGAATCCTTGAACGTCCGAAATTTCGCCCCCGCTTCTACGCCCTGCCCCAATTCAATAACGTGCTGCGGTACACGGTCTAAAACCAATACGGGCTTGTTGGCACGAAAACTGAGTGGTCGCCAGCTATTAATGACGCACGTCATATATCATAGCAATGAAGAACGACACAAATATTGCAGTGAGCCCTGAAGCAAGTACCCAAACAGGACTTTTCGCCCAGCGGGTACGCGTGAATCAGGCGAAACTTACGTCTGAACTAAAGCAACATTACGACTTCATCGTCTGTGGTTCGGGCTCCTCCGGTTCGGTGGTAGCGCGTCGGCTGGCCGAGAACTCCGACGTCAGCGTGCTGCTGCTGGAGGCAGGCGGCAGCGACGACGTACCAGAGGTCGTGGAAGCAGGCCAATGGCCGATCAACCTTGGTAGCGAGCGGGACTGGAGTTTCCAGGCCCAACCGAATCCCCACCTCAACGGCCGCGCAATTCCAATGGACATGGGCAAGGTGTTAGGAGGCGGGTCGAGCATCAATGCAATGGCCTGGGCGCGCGGCCACAAGGCCGATTGGGATTTCTTCGCGGCGGCAGCAGGAGACGCGGCATGGAACTATGAGTCGGTCTTGGAAATTTATCGTCGCATAGAAGATTGGCATGGCGTCCCAGACCCAAAGTACCGCGGAACGGGAGGGCCCGTTTTTGTCGAGCCCGCGCCGAACCCAGAGGGAGTCTCGGCGGGTACCTCGAAGGGCGCCGAGCAAGACGCGGCACAATAAGCAGGTTCAGCGAACCGGTCACGAAAAGACCTAAGTATGTAACTTCAAAAAGTCTCTCGCGAGGCGATCAACAAACAACGAAACAGAAATACGAAAATCACGATCGAAAGAACAAGCTATGAAATTAGGCTTTATTTGTCCGGATCTCCCGGGACACCTCAACCCAATGAGCGCACTGGCGCGCCAACTTCGGGCCCGCAACCATAAGGTTGTCTTCCTCTATTCGTCAGGTGCTCCTGCCGGCCTACCGTTTGTTCCTGCTCCCGAGCAAGATCACATTAACGAAAACCGACCGGAAGTGAGCAAGATGGAGGGGCAGGATGCGTTACAATTCACTGTTCGCAACGTGCTGGCTCAAACGGAGACGATATTGAAGTCATTGCCCGGAATTGTTGAGGCCAACGGGATCGATGCCCTGATAATCGATACAGTTCAGTTTTATGCCGAACTCGGTGCGCTGCGCCTGGACATGCCATATGTGCACGTTGCAAATGCACTGCACTTCGACTACTCCGGCTACACTCCACTTTGCGCGTATGGCTGGCCTCATGAGACAACCCCCGCCGCGCTGGCCAGAAACCGAGAAGGTGTCGCACAGTGGGCTAATGTGCTAGCAAGCGCGAGCGGGGGCCTCAAGGCGCATGCTGAAAGCATCGGACTAAGAATCGACTGGCAAGATCTATCCTCCACTGTCTCCCCGTGGGCATCAATTACCCAAGTGCCCCGAGCTTTTGACTTTGAAAGTTCGCATTGGCCGTGGCAGTTCCACCACACCGGTCCATTCCACGATGGTCAAGGCCGAGCCAAAGTGGACTTCCCTTGGCACCGCTTAACGGGAGAGCCACTTGTCTACGCGTCAATGGGGACGATCTTGAACGGTCGCGTCGACGTCTTCCGCGCTATCGTATCCGCCCTGGCGAAGAATAAGGATTTGCAACTGGTGCTTTCCGTCGGCGATCAGCTCGATCCTAGACAGATCGGCCGGGCGCCGAGCAATGCCATCATCGTCCAGCGCGCGCCACAGTTGGAACTGCTGAAACGGGCCACCGTCTGTATCACCCATGCGGGCTTAAACACCGTGCTCGAATCTTTGGCTCAGGGCGTTCCGCAATTAGCCATCCCGATAACCTATGATCAACCAGGTGTCGCAGCGAGGATCGCACACAAAAAGACCGGCGTAGTCACGTCCTTAGCCGAGCTAACTGCCGACCATCTCGCAGGCCTGCTAAGGGAGGTCCTGAACGAGCCGAGCTATCGAGCGAATGCACGTAAACTGCAGAAAGCAATCGCTCAGGCGAATGGACTCTCAGTCGCGGCTGACCTGATCGAGGAATCGCTCGGCGTCAGTAAGAAGGTCGCCGCAGCTATGGCAGGCTAGACTAGCAGAAGAACTTGTCGAAGAATGGTTGAATCGGAAGGGCTATTTCACCATCCGAGGAATCCGTCTCGGGGTTCACGAAATAGACCTCTTGGCGGTACGATTGAAGGGCACTGAACCGACTGAATGCAGACACATTGAGGTTCAAGCGTCGATGAATCCAAAAAGCTATATTTCGAAGGTTCCCGTCGCGGATCAGCGAAAGGGACATAGACCAAACTCCATTTTGCGCTCGGACGAACAGCTCTCGATTGGCGTCCAAGAATGGGTTCACAAGAAATATCGAACTCCAAGGAAGGTGAAGCTCATGAAGACACTATGTGACGGCCCATGGACTTCGGAGTTGGTTGTGAATGAGGTTACGTCTGAGCATGAAGTGCAGTTGATCGCCGCCTGCGGCGTCACGATTCACCGGCTGCCGAACATCCTCCGCGAAATGGATGTCAAAGAAAATCCAATCAAGAGTGCAGCGAGTGCAGATTTTTGTAACCTCGTCAGAATAGGCGAGGCCAGTATCCAGTAGCTTAACGGCCCGTTGCCGGGGGTTTATGGAGCCGGAATTAGAGGCACCAAATTTGCGTCACAGATCGCCTCAAACTCATGTGGAAGTCGGACAGATCGGGCCAGATAAGACGCTATTAATATGGCAAATCGCGCGGCCTGCGGCGACTCATTGCAGAGAACTCGCGCAAAATCGAATGAGTTGTTGCCGCTGAGCGCGGTGAATCCGATCTCCCGAAGAATCAAGGGTGAATGTTGAACTTCAAAGGGAGCATCGAGACATTGCCGGACTAGCTGCACGAACCGATCCCATTCGGGTAACGCAAGCTCAGGAACCGCTTGGTCCGTATGCCTAGCCTTGACGAGCTTAAAAAGCTCATTGCGGTGCTGATAAGATTCGCGTCCGCCATACAGCAAAATTAATAGCGCCTCTGCGAGATCGGTCTGATTTTTTGGATGCAGATATGCCTTAAAGACATGGCACACGACAATGGCAAGCATCCGCGAGAACAATGCACAGCAGTCGAAAAATATCGCGACATGCTCAGACTTTGAAGGGTCCAATTCGGGCTGAATACTACGAAGGCAGGCGAGTAACTTCCGGCAAGATTCAGCGGCGTCATCGGCCATCCAAAACGTCGATCGCAGGAATTGCATCGCCTCTCCAACGGGCTTGTATCGCTCCGGGATACGGAAAAGTGCATCCCATAGATCAATTTGCGCCACGTTTCCCAGCGGCTTCGAGTAATTTGCCGATGTCACTGAGGCATAGAGTTCAAACTCGTCTTCGGCCAAAAGAACAACATTCAAGCCGTTCGCCATTAGACGATGATCGATCAGGATTTGGTCTTTTCTCAAGATACAGAATCCTTGTTCCGATTTTACTCGTTCCAACACTCCAGCCAGCCATAAAGCGCGATTGACGGGTGATTCCTTGGCCCCGGTCTTGCAATCGAATACGACGCTTCTATATCCGCGAAAATGGTCCGGTATGGATGAAAATACATCGAGATCGGTAACCAAAGGCACTTTCTGAGCGAGCGCCCGTGGTGGCTGAACATCGACCTCCAGTTGGGGAAACCAGCGATTGGCAACCGACAGCTTGAGCGCCATCTGCTTTTGAGGACGATCTTTCATACTCATTTCAGGAACAGATTCTCCATTTCCATCTGCTGTTCCTGAGTCAGCGCAACAACCTCTCGCCGGTGAAGCTCGCCCGAGGCCACGAGAGATTCAACATAGGCGTATTCTTGTTGCATCGCCTTCCGGGCCTCATCGTCAATCTCGGTTCCTGATGTCACCCCGGCGTTCACCAGATCATACGCAATTTTCAATGCCTCCCGGTTTTCCGGTGTGTCGATGATGTGAAGTTCATAGTAGCCGCCCGTTTCGGGGACTAACCGGGCTACACGAATATGCACGAGCTGTTGATATTGTTGGCGGGCCTCCGTGGTCGCCTTTCCCAATTTCATGTCGCTCCGCAGTTTCCACAGGACTGCACCTGGAGAGCGGATTGCATATTACTTTGGAAGAAGTTGTCCTTGGCGAACTGCGGCCACAATCGCCATAGCCCGTTCGTAAATATCCCGCTTTGTCGGGGCAAGGGCGGCACCGCTGGGCGTAGGCGTGAAAAGGAAGAACTGCTCCCCTGCATGGTCGGTTACAAGGTTTGGAGGTTTGACCGCTCCGTCTTGTGCCAAACGAACAAGAAGATTTAATTTCAGCTTCGGACAGGGAAACTCCCGCAAGCTCCCGGTTCTTTTTGATAAGCGAAAGCGGCATCCCTTGCATCCGCTGGAGCGCGGTAAGGAGCTTGGCCACCTGCTGTGAGCCGCTGCCAGCAACCATATCCGCGAAAATTTGCTCGTTCTCGGAGAAGTAGGTTGGGCTGATCGCTATATTTCGCCCGCGAATCCGATGCGTGCGCAAATACGAACCCTCGTTTCCAAGTTCGAACGCGCGCTTGAAAAGCCGGGGTTCTGCGCCAATGGACGATTGTAGGCGATCCACGTTTTCCGGCGACTTCGACAACCGGCACAAAAGGTCGATGCTCAGTTGCTCCGCCTCGTTAAACCCGGTGTCGACGGCGAAGCTACCGAGCGTTTCGTAGAGGGTCTCGTAATATGGGACGGTAGGGATGACCGTCTTGATGGTTTTTCCTTCCGTCTGAAGCTTCACAAACTCCACTTCCGCAAGAAGCTCTACGATGGTCTGAAGGCCGGAAGACGGAATGCCAAGGTAGTTGAGAGCCACCAGCCTTAAGGTCTGATAGTTCACCGCGGCAAGACCACGAATATGCAGTGCCAAGCGGACAGCCATCCCAAGTGAGCGCAATTGGTCGAAGTCTGCCGTCTCCTTTAGACCCAATCCCGTTTGAATTTCGTGACATCGTGCCGCGATTTCTGCGGCAGAGGGTTTTTCCAGGGGCATATCGAAGCGGTGTTACAGGAGAAACTCGCCCCTGCCAAGTCTGGACCGTTCTACCGGCGTTTCCTAGTGGAATGAAAGCGAGCCTCCTAAGCTCGATTTTGGGTGACAATGGGTGACAAAGAAACCGGCATTTCCCAGCTTTTTCCAGCCTGTGGATTTTGACATCAAAAAGCCATCAGAGCTTGTATTTAGGCGGATCGGCGGGCGATTTCGGCCTCTATAAAGATGGTGCGCGATACAGGGTTCGAACCTGTGACCCCTACCGTGTCAAGATACTTCCGGCTTCTGGGACGCGAGTTCCTTCTCTGTAGGTAACTCCATATGGAGCCATGCACACCCATGCAAAACGGAAAATGCTACAGTGAAATGCTACAGTGCCGCAGGCCAGGATTCGCCGGTTTTTCAGATCCGGTTTCTCGTTCTGGCGGGTAACCGCCATAGTGGTTGCAGCCGACAATTGGAACGGCTCTGCACGCCACTTGACAGCTTTTCTGGCGGGATTTTTTTGGAGTGCGCGAACTGAATAAGATCGAGCTGCTCCAGCGATGTATTCGCGTGGGCCTACGAGGGGTCGTGCGCTCGTTACGCTGCTGTGCGGCGGTCGCTCGGCGAGCCGGACCCCATTCGCCTGCTATCGCAAGACGCTCGTCTAAATTGTTGGGCCATCATTCGCGGACCAATCGACCGAAATGCAGCAATCCGTTTTCATCCAGCGGGAAGCTGATGAGAAGGCACCGCCGGAAATCTTCACACGTTAGAAGAGGAGCGATTCTTGTTCCAACGCTTTACGGATCCTTTGAAGATGTTCCTTCACGGGTGCGATATCAGGGTGGAGCGGCAAGTAGTGAAGTAGAAATTCCTGGCGCAGATAGAGGCTCCGCTTTCCTCGCTCCTTCAACAGCGACTCGAGATTTACAGGAAACAACAGGCGGGCATCTTGCCGATGGGGCAGCACTTCGGATGCAAAGATCCTTAATCCGGCCGGATCAAAATCGGGAAAATAACGCAACGCGCCCTTCCATTCACGGATCCACTGGTGCCAAGCGGCTCCCCAGGACCAGCGTAGAATCAAGGCGAAGTCATCACCATTCAGCCCAGGAAAATGTGGCAAGCATTTCTCGAAATTTAAGAGGCACGCCGAATTTTCGATGCCTACAAGTGTTGTCGCTCGAACCTCCAGGTGCGGAAACTCGCTCGGTGAAATGAACATGGCGCTCCCGGGACCCGTAGCTGCCAAGGCTTGTCCACGCAGAAAACAATTTCCAAACGAGCGAATGAATAACCCCTCCAATGGGCGGCTGGAGAGAGCTTTGGAGTCGCCGGCAATCTCCGCCAAGGACTCGCGGCTGCGATTCCCAGGGCTGGATTCGGAGTAACGAACGAGATCCCGAATTTCCCAATAGCGTTCGACGAAGGCGTCCAGCTTGCCGGGAAGGCCTCGGACGAGATAACTGGAACCGGATCTCTCGAGGCGAACCGCACCTGCCTCTTGCAAGGGGTGAAGCAGTGCTTTCGACAGGCGGCTCTTCGGCAAAGATCCGCCATCGGCAAGGCGGGCAAGCTGTACAGCCTGAGCGGCAGTCAATCGCATTTCAACACCTTCCGCAGCACGGTCTGTCCCATAAAGCGTTGTCCACGCTTCCGCACGAGAATCCAATTATCGAATCCACTCGTTTGTTGCGAGTGCCCGGCGGTGATCAGAATGATCCCTCGGCCAGCAGCGTAGTCGAGGACGCTTCGGACGTATTTCGGGGCAAGAACACCTGTTTCATCAAGCACGCAATGCACCGTAGAGCCAGCCTTATGATCAATGGCTCGCGCGCGATAACCTCGATGAGGGAAAGATAAATGAGCATTTTCACCAGGTAGTCTGTTCCTGTGAAACCGATGTGATCGAGAGATCGCCGCCACCCCATGTCGTGTCCATTCTCATGGACACGAATAAGAAAGTCGAAGTAGTCGGTCAGGAAAAGCTGCTTGCCCCGATAGCTGTCGATCTCGCGCAAGAGTCGTTCGAAGCTCTCGATCGCACGGTCGATCTGGGCTCTGTCCGCACGTTTGCCGAATAGATCCCGCTCCGTCCCAAAAGTGACATCCGCGAACTCTTCCATTCCCGCGAGTGTTCTCGTCAGATTGTTATCCACCCGTTCCACTTTCAATTCGATCGAATCCAGCACATCCACGAAATTGTTGTCCCGCAAGTGATTCTGTACCAGCTCTGCGGTTTGGTTCACCTGGCGGATGCCTTCGCGGAAATCGGCATTCTTGTTGCAGATATTCCTGATGAGCTGCTCGAACTCCTGAGTTTGAATCCGTTTCATTGCGTGTATTCCGCGGTTGTTGACGAACGGCTTTAACTCACCTCCGACAAAAAGAAGCCAATCGAAGTGCTCGTAAATCGGCGAGAATCCAAGGACTTTGCGGTCGAGCGTCTCCGAATCGAAGCGGTTCAGGAAACTCCGCGCGTCGTTATTGCCTTTCTTGCTGATCTCCTCTCGATGTTGATGAGCGCCCTCCGCGGAAAAAAGATAGTCGCCAACGGCCCCGGTACGGTAAATGGGAGCCGGAGGGAGGTCATCGCGATCAAAGAAGCTCCACTCTTGCAGAAAACGGGGATCCCGGCCAAAGCGTTGAGCTGCGTCTTGATCCCGATTAAGCGCCGTCGTCGCTTCATTTAGCTTTCCGCGTCGCTCATCGAATCGCTTCATGGCTCGCTGGTGTCGCTCTCTGAGCTGGGAATGGGCCAATTGTTCGGCTTTCTGTCGGTCGCCAGCGGACTTGCGTTGCGATTCCCAGGAAGGAAGCCTATCGATACATTCCCGTTTTTTCTGCCGGTATTCCACCACCTCATCGCGCAATTCCGAGATATGCTGGATTTTCTGTCCGACCTCGGCGGCGCGTTTCTGTGCGGCCGCGACCAACAAAGCATCCACGCCCTTCTCGGAGATCGCCTTCTGAAAATCGTTTTCAATGCGGGCTACCTCTGCATCGCGCCTTCGCTGGGCTTGAGTTTCGTCGCGATCAATGGCAGCGCAGCCATGTTTTGCTTCTTGGTCGAGTCGATTTTTCCTCGCTTCGATTTCGCGCTCCAGTTCGCTCGTTTGGGACCGGCAGCGTTCCTCGATTTCGGTTTCCGCATGGCGCTGAAGCGAGTCCGCCTCCTTCCAATCGGCGTCGCGCTGTTCGAGCTCCACCAGACGCTTGCGTTTGGAGTCCTCGAACTGGCTTTGCAACGTGAGGAGGGAATTTTCGAGACGAGCCGCTTCATCCAATAGCTTTCTCCTCAATTCCGCGCTGGCATCAATTTTCGCTCCAAGGTCGCTCAACGTCTGTCTGGTGCGTTTTTCCAAAGCGTCAGCCTCGGACAGGTATCGCTCCTGCACCGCCCGCAACGAGTCCTTTTCCTCGCCAAGACTCTTTCGCATTTCCCGAAGATTCTTGGCGAGTTGATCCCGATCGTAACCACCCGGAGGCTCCGGCAGCCTCGCCGTCGAAAGACGCACTCCCCACACGGACGAAGGTGCTGCCGACGAGGATCTCGCTTCGAGTTCTTCGGCGCTTCGGAACAACGTTTCCCGATTTAGCGTTTTCGCCGCATCCGGCCATGCCGCCGACGCATCGGTCTGAAAAAATCGGGACAGCGACGCATCAAATGCTTCGAGCTCGCTTTCAGCACGACTGCACTCGCTGCCCAACCGAGCGATCGCGCTTTCAAGCCGCGCGCGCTCGTCTCGGGTATCGCGTTCTAGTTTCTCCCGCGCTCCTTTGGATCTCTCCTCTCCCAGGGTGATTTCGCTTCGGAGGCGCTCTTGGCGCGATGATTCCTCACGCTGCTTCCGCTCAGCCTCCTTGATTCTCTTTTCAATGTCAGCGATCTCAGGAGGCGATTTGATGTCACCGAATGCCTTAAAATCTCCATTCAGCGTGGAGCGATCCGCATCCAATCGCGCCCGCTTGGGGACCAGGGTTTCCCGGGCTTCGATGCGTTGTTCCGCGAGTCGGGAGCGGGCCGCTTCCTTTTCCGCGTTGAGCTGCTCCATTGCCTGGTGGAATTGCCGTTCAAGATCACTTCGGCGCCGCTGGAAATTGGCGTTCAGCTCAGCCCAGCCCTGCCGGACACTGTCAAGCAATCGCTCCTTTCGCTGGCTCTCGTCCTCATATTGGTCCGTCAGCGAAGCGTATTCCCGCTCGGCGATACGCTTTTCCTCTTCCAACTGCGGGAGAGACTCAAGTTCCGAGGCCTTTCGGTCGATGTCGCGCGTTTCATATTCAACGCGAATCTCAATTCCCTGTTCGATCCGGCTATCCAGAATCGCGATTTCCTTGCCCAACTGCTCGATGGATTCGGCCAATTTGCCGCTTTCCGCTTCAAACTCTGCGACCTCAGCATTTTGTTCGCGCTCGAGAATACTCCTTCGCTCTTCCAGCTCGCGCTTTTCCTCCGGGAGCAGTTTGGCCATGCGGACCAGATCTCCGATAGCGCGCTGCCGCTCGGACTTGACACGTTCGAATTCCTCGGCCAACTCGACCAAATCGATGGCCTCCTGCTCATGGCGTAGGTAAGTTCTTACGGCACGATTCACCCGGCGAAAGTTTTCCAAGTGGCTTTTAAGCACGACGAGATCGAGCTCCGTAGCTAATGAATCCCTCCGAATGCCGCACGTGAGCGCCGACTTCAGTTTATCCGCATCGAGTTGGCTGACAGTAAAAATGCCGCTAATAATTCGAGCTAAGACGCCGACCTGTCCCGAACTTTTCGCGGCCGGTCGAAATACCGCGTAAGGAGACGGAACCACACCGTAGATACGATGGCTAAACTCCTCGTAGGAATGCAACGCGTCAAAGGGGCACTCTGATTCGCGCAGACGGTTCTGAACTGACTCAATCGGCTGCACCAAACTGCCTTCTACGTAGAAGACTCTCTGATATGGCGCGTCTACAAAATAGAACTGGATGCGCCCCGCCGGGCGCGTGACGGCGATGTGATAGCTGGGCTGGCCAGCGCCGCGTCCGATTTCATATATCAAATAGGAAGGCGGATCACCCAGATAGTGGCTGACAAAGTCCGACTTCGTATCGTGCAAAGCGTAAGGCGCCTTATCATTTGTGCCGAGATAGAAAAATAGAACCGTCCGCAGGAGCGTCGTTTTGCCATGACCATTGACGCCGATGACCTGGCTATGGCCACTCACAGGAAATTCTAAGTAGTCGAATCCCGCCGCATTGATTAGGGAGATGCGCTCAAGCTTAGGCATCTTCACTCCTTGCCTCGGTCTCATCCTCCCGAATTCTGATTCGATCTGCGAAGTCGAACAGATAATTGATGGCCGAAAGCACGCGATATTCCTGCCGGCTGGGATCGTAGTCCGACAGGTAACCTTGGCGCACGAGAGATTGGAGCAGACTCTCCAAGCGCTCCGCATACGTGGCGCCCTTAGCTGTCTCCTGGAGAAAATGTTCAGCCCTTGAATCGCCGTTGCATCGGGCGGCCAGAGTCGCTGCAGAAAAAATTACGCCTTCGCCAAAGCTGTCGATGTGAGTCGAAAGAAAATCAAGCAGTCGGACGAGGCGAATCATTTTGTCTAACTTTGTCTCGAGATTGACCTGCGGATCGTCTTCAGCGGCGAAAAAGAAGCAGTTATCGCCCCTCTGAAGTCGGAAACCGAGAACGGCAAAATACTCCCTGCACGGTCCCTCTTCCGCTTCGAGTTGCCGAAACAAGTCCGCATCGTCGCCGGGACCATTGCAGGAAAGGAGCAGGTTATCTCCTCTACACAGCCGAGCAAACGCGCGGCGGACGATAGATGGAGCTTCCACATTCATGAAGCCACGGGATATGAAGGTCCCACCACCGCGTATTCCCAGCCGTTCGAGGCTGCCACTTCGAACGAGTCACGGCTCCAAGTTTCTGTCCAGTCCTCGTTGCTTAGGATCGCGCAAAAGCCATCGACGCGCTCTTCCTCAGTGAGCGGCCTCCCCTCCACCCGCACCTTGCCGAGGAAAACGAACAGATCATCTGACTGACGGGAGAACGCCTGAAAAACATTCTGCCAGTCGATCACCGGGGGAATGTCCTCGGAAGGGTGTTCCTCTAATTCCACCCGACGGACCTTTGCCCGCTGATCTGCCATCCCAGCTCGAACCAAAGCCCGATCGAGAAGATCAGGCTGGACGTCGATCACTGTAGGATCCAACAACGTCCGGAACCGAAAATCACGAAACCACGGTCCCCCTGCCATCGAAGCTAGTTCTTCGAGATTCGTTGAAGAGATATGCTCATGTCGCTCCAGCAATCCGCGAAGCCGGATCAACTTCCTCGCCCTCTCGTAGTCGCGCAGGATTCGATTTAAGTATTCCTCAATGCGCTGATAGATATCGATCAGTGCGTCGCCAACCTGATTGCAGCGACGGACCAGGCGACTCCGCAACGAAAGCATCTCGATCCCCTGCTGGACCTGGAAAAAAGAACCGTTGCGCAGCAGGTTGTCCAATTGTGAGGCGGCTTCGCCATAGCTTCGTGACCGCTCCAAGTGCCACTGCAGCTTCAGCAACTTTATCTCATAATCGGAGCCAGCGCGATAATCGATGTCGACGGCGGACTTGATGTCCTCCAGATGCCGCTGCGCCCTGCTGTCGCAAGTGCGAAGCAAGCGCGAAATGCGGCGGAGAAACGTCTCGCCTTTTGCGGGGTCCGCCAGTTTCTGGTACCCATCGATCAAGCGACGCAATTCCTCCAACAGTCCCGTCAACCAGTCCGCGTGAGCCACCTCGGCGGCACCCAGCATTTCTTCAAGGAACCGCTCAATGCGATCATCGAGGCGATATTCGCTGCTAGCACCATCAAATTCGAGAAGTTCCAGCCCCAGAAGCCTACTCAGCGCAGCAGAATCGGCAAAATCGGAGGCGACTTCCGCGGTAATCCGGTCATTCCGGTTCTCGAAGAATTTCCGAAGAACATTTCGCAGATCGGAATGGAAAATTCGAAAAAAGCTCTCCTTGAAAACGGGCATCCACCAAGTCTAGACAGCAATTACATTAACGCTCCAGTCTCAATCGCTCTCCGCACGAGCCCACCGCCCGAAAGCCAACTGGTTCCGCAACGCGTCAGGACAGAGAGCGATTGCCTCCGAAGGGATCTTTGCTCTTGTGAAACGAGTAGCATTTTGCTACCTTGCTCGATGAGCCAACCAGTCAAGCTTTCGGATTCCCTCGTTCTGGATGCACGTCTCACCGCGGAGATAGCGCAGCGGTCCATCGCCGGCCAGATTGAATTCTGGGCCGGCTTGGGACGAGCCGTCGAGGGACTGCTAAGGGGGCGTGAAGTTTTGGCTTTGAGAAAGGCCGACGCGGCACGTCCGCTGTCGGAGTGTTTCGAAACCGTTGATTCGCCCGAGGGTCGCCAGCGGGTCGCTGAGTATTTGAGAACGCGACCATTCCCACACTACGAAGCCGCCTCCGAACATCCCGGCTTCTTGTTGCGCATTGACTCGGACGGCACCCGAACGGTTGGCCGATTCGTAAACCGCCGATTCGAGCCGACCCCTCAGAGCAGCGATTCATGATCGAGGCTGCGATCGCCCTCCAATTCCAGCAGAGCAGCGATTCATGATCGAACATCCGCTGGACCGGCGCCCGGTCATCGTGGCGATTGCGGGTTCAAATGGTGCCGGCAAGACGACCTTCTTCCACGCCCACCTTCGAGAGGCGGGGTTGCGCTTTGTCAACGCTGACGACATCGCGCGCGAACTGGACGTGTCGGCCTACGAGGCCGCAGAGATCGCCGATGCTCTCCGACACGAACTCGTCAGACAACGCGAAAGCTTCGTCTTCGAAACCGTCTTTTCCCATCCGGCGGGCGAGAAGTTGGCGTTCCTCACGGACGCGGTCACCACCGGCTACAACGTTGTGCTCTGCTTCATCGGCATTTCCGGCCCCGAGACTTCTGAGGAACGCGTTGCCATGCGCGTGTCCCAAGGTGGACATGACGTTCCTCCCGGAAAACTGATCACTCGATTTCCTCGCACTCTCGCTAACCTCAAGGCCGCAATCCAAACACTTCCTGTGGTCCTGATTTTCGACAACGACGATCTCGCTGTCCCCTTCCGAAGAGTCGCTGAGTATCGTAACGGAAAGGCCGTTTTCGTTGCTGATCCGGTTCCCGAATGGCTGCGCGTTTTGCTCTGACTAGACAGCAGCGATCCTACCGTCGCACGCGATCGCTGCCGTTCTCTCCGCTCCGCTGCCGATTCGCCAGTAATCCCGAGTGCCGGTGCCGATGGCGCGAGGCCGAAGCGTCCGCAACTGCAAGGGATCTCGAACCCGTGACTCTACCGTACAGCAATATTGGATCCGGGTCTTAGCTCGCGGTTCTCTCTGATTGCGGAACTTCAGCGACGGCCCTAGACACGCGAAATAATAGTAGCAAAAATGCTACAGTGCCTTTCACGCCGGAGGTCATCGAATTGTAAATTCGTGTAAATAAGTCACTTAGATGGTGCGCGATACAGGGTTCGAACTCTGTTCTCTCAGTTGATAATCAGAGAACTTGCAAAGCAACACTCACAAGGAGCCTCACAAGAACCACTTTGCGCGTTTGAAAGCGGTCATTAAAGCTTGGGACAAGTTGCCCTCCAGCCTGAAAGCAGCCATCGTCGCAATCGTTTCTTCAAGCAACAGTTCGTCCAAAGAACTGAAAGCGTTCGCTTGAGGTCCCGCTTCCTTGGCAAGCGCTAACGAAGACACTGGCTCGAAAGCCTCAGC